>JAEYQV010000075.1 GCA_023409835.1 Bacillota bacterium | reverse complement strand
TCCAATGTCTGTGCAACTTATCGGAATAAGACCTACCAGAAGCTGGGGGGCTTTGTGGATAGAACAATATTTAATGAGGATATGATTATGGCCTTCGGCATCATCGGAGCCGGTTATCGGATTGCTTATGCAGCAGAAGCCAGGGTGCTTCATTCCCATCAGTACTCTTATCTTCAACAGTTTACCAGAAACTTCGATCTGGGGGTCTCGCACAAGGAGTATGAAGAATACTTCAGCAGTGTCAAATCAGAATCCGAAGGTATCAAGCTGGTGAAGCAGACCATGAAATACCTGATTGAACATAAGAAATTCCTGTTAATTCCCGACCTCATCATGAATTCCGGCTTTAAGTATCTGGGGTATCTGATGGGAGTCAATTATCGGAAATTACCGGACAGTCTGGTTGTCCGCTTCAGTATGAATAAAGGCTACTGGAACAGAAAAGAAACCAAATAAAATTATAGAAATAAGGTAAAAAATATTAAAACCTATTATCACTGTAAGCTTCAGATAATTGGCAATAAGTAATCATTTCAGATAGCTTAAGGAGAAAGCATGAGCAGAGTATCAATCGTGATGTCAACTTATAATGGAGAGAAATTCGTCGGGGAACAGATTACATCCATTCTGGCTTCCTCATATCAGGATATCGATCTATATATCCACGATGACTGTTCCTCTGATACCACAATGGATATCCTCAAGATATATGCCGAAAAATATCCGGAACAGATTCACGTCTACCAAAATGATGTGAATATGGGCTATACCTTAAATTTCCTTCAGGGCTTATGCAATACAACCGCAGATTATATCATGTTCTGCGATCAGGACGATGTATGGAAGCCGAATAAAATTGCAGATACCTTAAAGAGGCTGCAGCTGATGGAGGCTCAGCTCGGCAAGGATAAACCGATTGCCGTTTTCACCGATGCCGTTGTAGTGGATGTACAGCTGCAGGAGCTACGCCCCTCCTTCTTCAAAGCAGGTAAATTAGATCCTAAGAAGACGGATCTGCCCCATATCCTTATGGAAAATAAGCTGATTGGTTGTACTGTCATGATCAATGCTGCTCTCCGTAAAATATTAAAAAGCAGGAAGCTTCCCAACCGGGCGAGATACCATGACTGGTGGATTGCATTGATTGCCGCTGCCTGCGGCAAAATCGGATTCCTGCCGGAGCAGACACTGCTATACCGCCAGCACGGCTCCAACGTGGTCGGTAACCGCAATTTCCTTTCCTATATAAAGAACCGGCTTACCTCTCCGAAGAGACAGAAGGAGGCGATCCTTGCCCTGGTAAATCAGGCTGAGGAATTCCTGAATCTTTACCGGGATATGCTATCAGAGGACAGCTATCGAAAGCTTCAACGCTTTGCAGAGCTTAAGCACATGGGCTATCTAAAGAGGAGAGTAATCCTTCTGAAATACGGCTATCTTAAGACAGGAATCATACGGAATATCGGTTTACTGTTTATAGCATAGGCTTGTATTTTTATGCAAAACGTTTATTAGGTATTTTTCGGTAATTTTCTCAAAAGAGCCCTATATCTGCACTTGACAAATACAGGTGTTGTTGTTACAATTACTTAAAATCTAATAAACTTACTTTTTATACAGCAGCAGTAGCCCCATTGCAGAGTGTCCTGTGGTGTCGGGCTATTCTTATAACCTTTTCCATCAGGTATACTGCGTTCGCGTTATTACATAGAAAGAGAGGGAAATGCTATGAAGAGAATGGTATTATCAATTCTGGTGGATAATACTGCCGGCGTATTAAGCCGAGTAGCCGGTCTTTTCAGCAGAAGGGGCTACAATATTGACAGCCTCACTGTTGGTGAGACACAGAATCCAGCCATATCACGAATGACCATATTGGCACATGGAGATGACCAGATTCTGGAGCAGATCAGAAAACAGGTTCAGAAGCTTGAGGACGTCATCGAAATCAAGGAGTTGGTTGCCGGAGATTCCGTCACCAGAGAGTTGATTCTGGTCAAGGTCAATGCCACGGAGAAGGACCGACAGGCCATTATTTCCATAGCAGATATATTCCGTGCCAAGATTGTCGATGTGGCAATGGAATCGCTGATGATAGAGCTTACGGGTAATCAGGACAAAATCAATGCATTTATTAAATTACTGGAGCAATATACCATCAAAGAGCTTGTTCGCACCGGTATTACCGGTCTGACCAGAGGCTCCGGTGATATCTCTGATTATATTGACGAGTGAGTTATTGGAGGAGCAATCTTCCCTAAAAAAATAGATGGAGGTGAAATCCTCCGTAAGAAAATGGAGGATGAAAGGTATGGCTAAGATTTATTATCAACAGGATTGTAACTTATCATTATTGGATGGTAAGACAGTAGCAGTGATCGGTTACGGCAGCCAGGGACATGCGCATGCATTGAATATGAAGGAATCCGGTGTTAATGTGGTGATCGGTCTGTATGAAGGAAGTAAGTCCTGGGCAAAGGCAGAGGCTGCAGGTTTTAAGGTATATACAGCTGCAGAGGCTGCGAAGCAGGCTGATATCATTATGATTCTGATCAACGATGAGAAGCAGGCTAAGATGTATAAGGAATCCATCGAGCCGAATCTGGAGCCCGGCAATGCACTGATGTTCGCCCATGGCTTCGCAATCCATTTTGGACAGATTATCCCTCCGAAGGATGTAGATGTATTAATGATTGCTCCGAAGGGTCCCGGACATACCGTAAGAAGCCAGTATCAGGAAGGCCAGGGCGTTCCCTGCCTGATCGCTGTTTACCAGAATGCAACCGGTAAGGCTCATGATATCGGACTTGCATACTCACTCGCCATCGGCGGTGCAAGAGCCGGTGTACTTGAGACAACCTTCCGTGAAGAGACCGAGACAGATCTTTTCGGTGAGCAGGCTGTTCTCTGCGGCGGTGTTACAGCTCTGATGAAGGCAGGCTTCGAGGTACTTGTGGAAGCAGGCTACGAGCCGGAAAGCGCTTATTTTGAATGTATCCATGAGATGAAGCTTATCGTTGACTTAATCAATGAAAGCGGCTTTGCCGGAATGAGATATTCTATCTCCAATACAGCAGAATATGGTGATTACATCACCGGACCTAAGATTATTACCGAGGATACGAAGAACGCAATGAGAAAGGTTCTTTCCGATATCCAGGATGGTACCTTTGCACGCAACTGGTTACTGGAGAACCAGATTGGCTGTACGAACTTTAATGCCAAGAGAAGAATCGAATCCCAGCATCAGCTTGAGAAGGTTGGAGCAGAGCTTCGTAACATGATGAGCTGGACTAAGAAGAAAAAGCTGATCGAAAATTAAGAGCTTAATCGGGGGCTGCTGTAAGCAGCCCCTTTACTACGCTCTGTATCTTGTGATATAATACTCTATAACAGAGACCATGATACAATATATGTTCCGTTAAAAGACGGGATATCAGGTACGAAAGGCAGAAGGAAGGTACTAAGGAGGAGACTATGTCAGAAATCAAAGGTGTTTCAAACCTGTTGAATATCAACGAGAATACTGCCAAGGCAGCGAAAACTGTGAAGACTGGGAATGTATCCTTCTCTTCGTATATGCAAGAAACCAAAAGCCTGGATCAGATCTTTGAAGAAGCTGCTGTCAAATATAAGGTTCCGGTGGAGCTATTAAAAGCCATCGGTAAAGCAGAATCGGATTTTAGAGTGGATGCCGTATCCAGAAGCGGTGCCCAGGGAGTTATGCAGCTGATGCCAAAGACAGCGGAATATCTGGGAGTTAAGGACTCTTTTGATCCGGAGCAGAATATCAATGGAGGAGCAAAGTATATTGCAGAGCTTCTTGATAAATATGACGGGAATACAAGTCTTGCTCTGGCAGCCTATAATGCCGGTATGAATAATGTGAAAAAGTACGGAGGAATACCTCCGTTTGAAGAGACACAGAATTATGTAGTGAAGGTTACGAAGTATATGCAGCAGAATCTGGAGGCAGGTAATGCTACGATAGATACAACCGATACCGGCGCGGCAAAGCTTGCAGCAGCCGCTGCAGTAACCAGAACAGCACCAAGCTGGTACATTGCACCTTCCGAACAGGTCCAGACGGCAGAAGCCTCCAGGGTATCCGATTTATTTGACTCAATATTTTCTTATCAGGATTATATTAAGCTTCTGGAGCTCTTCTTCAAGGATAGCGAGGAGAAGGAGAATTACCAGAATTTATGGTAAAACCGGTTGACACACCGGGGCTGTAATGCTAGAATAATTCCAATATTAAGAAACGAGGTTGAAGGAATGATAATTATTACTTGCTAATTCTATTTAGAATATGTGATGAAAGTGCCGTTATGGCTTACTTTTGTTGCAGGCAAGATATTATTCCTGATACAAGTTGGTTTCATTATACTGATTCAATTGAAGAGCTATCATAGGAGCTTTTTAAGTTCTCGGATCATCTGACCACAAGAATAATTTCTTGTGGTTTTTTTGATGGTTGCATTTCACAATACAAATATGAGCATAGCTTAGCGGCTATGAGGAAAGGCAGGGGATTATATGTCGCTGATTACGGTGAAGGATTTGACCTTCAGCTATGATACGGTTTATGAGAATATATTTGAGCATGTGAGCTTTCAATTGGACACGGACTGGAAGCTCGGCTTTATCGGAAGAAACGGAAGGGGTAAAACCACCTTCCTAAACCTTCTTATGGGAAAATATGAATATCGGGGAAGCATCACAGCCTCCGTCGCTTTTGATTATTTTCCGTTTGAGGTTGCTGACAGCAGCAGGATGACCAGGGAGATAGTAAAGGAGATTATAGCTCCCTTTAGAGTCTGGGAGCTTGAGATGCAGCAATGTCTGGAAGCCCACGAGAAGGAGCTTAAGGCAGAGGATAATACTTGGCCCACGGTAGGAGTGCCTGACAGTGATGAGAAGGAGAAGCTCTTAAGTCCGGCGATGGAGCGTTATGGTGAGCTTCAGGAGCTATATCAGAAGCATGACGGATATATCATTGAGGAGCTGATCTGCAAGGAGCTTAGTAAGCTAAGGGTGGACCTGACTGTGCTGGACAGACCGTTTCATACCCTAAGCTTCGGTGAGAGAACCAAGCTTATGCTTGCGGCGCTGTTTCTCAAGAAGAATAACTTTCTGTTGATTGATGAGCCGACCAATCATCTGGATATGGAGGGAAGGGATATTCTGGCGGAATATCTTCAGACGAAGAAGGGCTTCCTGCTGGTGTCCCATGATCGTTCATTTCTTGATAAATGCATTGATCATGTTCTCTCCATCAACCGGATGGATATCGAGATTCAACGGGGGAACTTCTCCTCCTGGTACCTCAACCGGGAGCTTCAGGACCAGTATGAGCTTGAGCGAAATGAGCAGCTGAAGAAGGATATTACGGGCCTTACAGAAGCCGCCAGACGGGCTGCAGGGTGGTCGGAGCAGGTAGAAGCCTCGAAGATCGGGAACCATGTTTTCGACCGTGGAGCCGTAGGACATAAGGCTGCGAAGATGATGAAGCGGGCAAAAGCGATTGAAAACCGGAAGCTGGAGGCAATTGAAGAGAAGAAGGGGCTCTTGAAGAATATCGAGCAGTCTGATCCTCTTAAAATGAATGTTATGGAATTTCATAAGAAACGGCTGATGGAGGCAGAGGGACTGTGTCTGTTTTACGGTGAACGGGAGGTGGCCTCCGATATCAGCTTTCAGTTAAATCAAGGTGAAAGAATAGCCCTCCGGGGAAGGAACGGTTCCGGTAAAACTACCCTGTTCAAGCTTCTGATGGGGGAGGAGATTGCTTATGTCGGAAAATATCAGGTGGCTGCCGGCTTAAAAGTATCCTATGTAACGCAGGATACCTCCGGACTTGCCGGAAGCCTGAAGGACTTCTCCGGTCTCTATGGCCTCGATGAGACTATCTTTAAGACAGTACTTCGACAGCTGGACTTCTCAAGAGGTCAGTTTGACAAGGATATCCGGGAGCTCAGTGCAGGACAGAAGAAGAAGGTCCTGCTGGCTAAGAGTCTCTCGGAGTCTGCTCATGTATTTCTTTGGGATGAACCGTTGAATTATATTGATGTTCTGTCCCGTATCCAACTGGAGGAGCTGATTCTAAAATATCTGCCGACCTTAATCTTTGTGGAACATGACCGTGTCTTCGTTGATAAGATCAAAACGAAGGAGATTATCCTATCGTAAGAAAGTATTTCAGATATAGGTAACCAATCGGATTGACAGATAATGGCTCGGAAGGTATCATATAAATTCAAAATAGTTTCATTCGGCAAGTTTGTGTTTGCACTATGCCGTACGAATTTAAAAGCAGCATATGCATTAATGCATAGAAATGAGGATAAAGGTATGATAAAGGTAATCGTATTTGATATAGGTAATGTACTGGCTCCTTTTCTGTGGGAGGATTGCCTGCGGGAACATGGCTTCAGCGAGGAGATGACTCAGAAAATCGGTGCTGCAACAGTTAATAATAAGCTATGGAGGGAGCTGGATCGCAGCGACGAATTTACAGAGGAGCTGATCGAGCAATTTGTGGTACAGGCTCCGGAGATTGCTTCAGAAATTCGGCAATTCCTGGGCTTTAGTGAAACTGCAGTTAGGGAATATGACTATTCGACAGAGCTGATTGATCGTCTGAAGGAAAATGGCTATAAGGTATATCTGTTGTCTAATTACAGCGGTAGAAATTTCCGATATGCCCTGGACAATTTTGAATTCATCCGGCATGCGGATGGAAGAGTAGTTTCCTATGAGGTGGGTTATGTGAAACCGGAGCCGGGAATCTTCAAGGCTCTGATAAATAAGTACGGCTTTGATCCCAAGGAAGCTCTCTTCCTGGATGATATGAAGTCAAATATAACTGCAGCCGAAAAAGAAGGATTCCATACCATTCATTTTACCGGATTGAAGGAAGCCTTAGAGAGAATGAGGAGCCTACAGATCAGGATTTAGGATATGATGCGTGAAATCTCGGTAAATTCAAATGCAAGTAGTCCACAAGGGATAAATATGAGATAAAAAATGCACCTGTTCCGGAGATTATCCGGGAGCATGGTGCATTTTATCATATATTACATTAATTTTGATTACTCAGAAGTCTATGCGTTCTTCTTAGGCTTCTTAATTACTTCGGGCTGGGGCATCATTGGTTTTAAAGCCGGCATAACACCGGTATCTGCCTTTTTCTTCTTTTTTACTTCTTTTTTGATATCTCTATTCCCCATATCTCTCACTCCTCTTAATATATTTTCAATGAATACCTATATTATAATAAGTTCCTTGTATTTCGTCCAGTAGTAATTTTTTATTCATTGGGACAAATCGTGGAATAAACTACCAGGGAGTTTTCAGACAATTCTTTTGACTATATGATTGAATACTGATATCATCATAAATACATTATGTCGGAAATGAAAAGCCGGCAGGTAGTGTTATCGAAAGCTATTATGAAACATCCATAGATGACTTGATACACACAGACAAAACAGAAGGAGATTACTTGAATGATAAAAACTGGCATGAAACAAAAGAAATGGATAATATTTGTATTAGTATTTGCTCTTATTTTTACCACAATTCCCAGCTCCATGGTTTACGCGGCAAAGCCCGCAAAAAAAGACCGTATTTCGCCAACGGCACCCTCGAAACTTAGGGCAATGACGGTCGGGTCTGACTCTATCTCATTGGCTTGGAATGCAAGTACGGATAATGTCGGAGTTACCGCATATGAAGTATACATGAACAAAAAATCTATAGGCAGAACCACAGGAATTGCCTATACAATAAACAGTCTGGCTGCGGCTACTACATATCAATTCTATGTCAAGGCCTTGGATGGTGCAGGTAATATATCTAAAACCAGTAATATAATCAAGGTTACTACAGGAAAGGCTATATCAGCACCAACACCGACACCGACATCTACTCAGACACCTACATCGACACCGACACCTACGCCGACATCTACTCCGACTCCAACCCAAGTACCCTCTAAACAGGTCATCGGTTATTATGCTGCCTGGGCGGCATATTCCGGTTATACCCCGGATCAAATTGATGCAAGCAAGCTGACTATTATCAATTATGCATTTGCGAACATCGGAGGTGATCTTAAGGTTACCTTGGGTTATCCGGATGTGGATCAGGCTAACTTCAGCAAGCTGAATACCTTAAAAAGTACGAATCCCAACCTGAAGACCGTCATATCAGTAGGCGGCTGGTCCTGGTCCGGCAGATTCTCTGATGCAGCACTTACGGAGACCTCCAGAAATACCTTTGCGGACAGCTGTGTGGATTTCATCGTACGATATGGCTTTGACGGAGTGGATATTGATTGGGAATATCCGGTCAGCGGAGGTCTGTCAACGAATATTAGAAGACCTGAGGATAAGCAGAACTTTACGTTACTTTTGAAGAAATTGAGAGAAAAACTGGATGCAAGAGGGCAGATGGATGGAAAGCATTACATTCTTACCATTGCAGGAGCATCCGGCAGCTGGTATGTAAATAATGTTGAAATTGGAAGCCTTCATCAATATGTGGAGTATGCCAATGTCATGACATATGATATCCATGGAACCTGGGATACTTATACGGATTTCAACGCTCCGCTGTATGGCAATAGTGATTCTTCCCCGCAATATAAATGGAGTGTGGACCAAAGCATCAATGCATGGTTAAATGCGGGATTTCCGAAGGAGAAGCTGGTCATGGGGGTTCCCTTCTATGGTTATATCTTTAAGGCAGCTGCGAATATAAACCACGGATTATATCAGACCTATTCCGGCAGTGCTTCCATCAGTTATGCTAATATAGCTGCGAATTATCTGAAGGATCCGACCATGATCCGGTATTTCCATCCGGAATCGATGGTGCCCTGGTTATTTAACGGCTCTACCTTCATCACCTATGAGGATGAACAATCCATGGCATTGAAAGCACAGTACATAGTGGACAAGGACCTGGCCGGTGGGATGATCTGGGAGCTTTCCCAGGATCCGGACAGAGTACTGTTGTCTACCTTATACAATGGTTTAAGATAACGACAGTTCTAGCCCCCATGCTTTCCATTCATACCGGAAAGTATGGAGGCTTTATTCATAAGACACACTTTCCCGTATATGAAAACGCTCCGGACAGGATGGGTACCTCGCAGACAGGATAAAGAAAGGATTATCATATCATCTTTATGTACTGCGTCTCTATTTTCAATTATAGAGATATATGTTATAATTTAGTAAGATTTAACTATTGCTACGGAGGTACCTGTATGGATCAAATCTATGAACAGTTTTACCAGTATTTTAAGGAGGAGAATAAGGAAAAAGCCGTCACCTACATACTGGAGCAATTAAAAGCCGGTGAAATTGATGTAATCAGGCTATATGAGCAGGTTTTGGCTCCGATGTTAAACCATATGCAGTGTGAGCTGGAGGATAAACGAATCTGTATCTGGAAGGAGCATGTTAAGACGGCAATGGTCAGAACCATTGTAGAATGCTGTTATCCCTATATCCTGAGTAAACGAAACGAGCAGAACCCTTCAGCCAAGGGGACGGTTGCCGTATTATGTCCACCGGAGGAGTATCATGATCTTGGAGCAAGGATGGTAGCAGATTTCTTCACAATCTGTGGCTATCAGGCCATCTATGTCGGCAGCAGTACACCCTACAGGGATTTTTACAATGCGGTCGATGTGATACGTCCGGAGGTGGTAGCTATCAGTGTCAGTAATTATTATAACATGTTTGCTGCCAAGAAAATGATTGATGAATTGAAGAAAGCATTGGGATATCCCTTGAAAATCGTAGTCGGCGGCTATGCCTTTCATGATGACGCAGAAAAATATAAGCTGGTCGGCGCGGATTACTATGCCCGTAGCTATGAGGATATCTTAAGGATTGCAGAAGGCGGGGTGGGAGTATGAGATTAGGCCTTCGGATTGCAACCAGATTCTTAAAGTCCAACCTTGGACAAACCCTGCTGATTATTACCGGTATCGCCATCGGCGTATCCGTACAGATCTTTATTGGTTCCTTAATTCAGGGACTTCAGAAGGGACTCGTGGATAAAACCATAGGAAACTCCTCTCAGATTACGATAACCTCCCTTACGGAGGATAAGAAAATAACGGATTATGAGGAACTTCTCAAGAAGCTTAAGACTGCTGACAGCGACATTACGGCGATATCTCCCGCAGCAGACTTCCCTGCCTTTATGGAGTTCGGCGGTAATTCACAATCCATCCTGATTCGCGGTTTAGAGCCGGAGCAGGCGGACGGGATATATCACCTGTTTGACCGCATCACGGAGGGTACCTATCCGAAGAAGGCCAACGAGATTCTTCTTGGCATCGATCTGAAGGAGGAATATGGCTTCCGTCTGCAGGATACGGTTAACGTAACAACGACGGAACAGAAGCAGGTGGAATGTAAGATCGTGGGCTTCTTTGATTTGAAGGTGACCAGCCTGAATAAGAGCTGGGGAATTACCACGCTGGAATCAGCCCAGGATATCTTCAATGCCGGGGGAAGCATTACTTCCGTTGAGCTTCAGGTAAAGGACTCTGCAGTGTTTACAACGGATGAGATAGCAGGCAGGCTGAAGGATTATCTTAGAAGCAAACAGCTTAAGGTGGACCAGTGGAAGGCCCAGAACGAACAGCTGCTGAGTGGACTGCAGGGACAGAGTATCTCCAGCATCATGATCCAGATATTTGTTCTGATCTCCGTGGTGCTTGGAATAGCCAGTGTACTGGCAATTACCGTCCTTCAGAAGTCCAAACAGATCGGTATATTGAAGGCTATGGGAATACGAAACGCTCCGGCAGGCTTTATCTTTCTGTCAGAGGGCTTAATTCTCGGTTTCTTTGGAGCGATTCTCGGAATCCTTCTGGGTCTCGGATTATCTCTGGCATTTACTAAATTTGCTGTAAATCCGGATGGAACGCCGGTGGTTCAGCTATACATAAGCACCTCCTTTATAGCGGTCAGCGGAGCGATTGCGGTGATATCCTCTGCTCTGGCAGCCTTGGTGCCGGCAGTAAAATCCTCGAAATTAAATCCGATTGACATTATTCGAAATAGCTAAGGGAGGGGAGAACAGATGAATATACTTGAGCTTAAGAATATTAACAAGATCTATGGGCAGGAAGTCAAAACTCAGGTGCTGTATGATATCAATCTGGCATTTGCAGAGCATTCCTTTAATTCTGTCATCGGACAGTCGGGCAGTGGCAAAAGTACACTGTTAAATATCATTGGTACCCTGGATAAGCCCACTTCGGGGGAAATCCTGATCGGGGGCACGAATGTGAAGGATATGTCGGCCAATCAGCTGGCGGATTTAAGAAACCGTACCATCGGCTTCGTATTCCAGTTCCACTATCTGCTGCCGGAGTTTACCGCTCTGGAGAATGTATTGATGCCTTACCGAATTCAGAATGACAGGATAACAAAGGAGATTAAGGAGCGGGCAGAGGAGCTGTTAAAGCTTGTCGGACTGGAAAAGGTGAAGAATAACCTGGCTACCAGAATGTCCGGAGGCCAACAGCAGAGAACTGCTATCGCCAGGTCTCTGATTAACAACCCGAAGCTGATCCTGGCGGATGAACCTACGGGCAATCTGGATTCAGATTCCACGGAGAATATCTATGAACTGCTCCGCAGTATCAATGAGGAGTTCGGAACGACCTTCGTTATTATAACCCACGACCGCAGGATTGCAGAGAAAGCGGATCGTATCGTTGAGATCAAGGACGGAAGAATCAACCTGGATCTGACGAAATAGTAAGAATTATAGTAATAACAAGAAAGAAAACCAGACCTTACCTTAAACTGCTGATACAGTACCGCTGTGATCGGCCGTTCGATGAGGTGTCCGGTTTTCTTTTTTTGCGTTTTGAGCGGGCTGCATGATTTCCCTTTACTTGTACATAATACATAAGTGTGAAGATAATTCTGAAAAAACCAGAATTATCCTTATCACATCTGCACCCGACTATGTCGGGTATGTTGCTAAGGAGTATGGAGCATGAAGAATTACTGTTTAGGAATTGATATCGGTTCAACAACTGTGAAGCTGGTGGTATTGGATAAGGACAACCTCCTTATCTATCGTGAATATCGAAGACATTTTTCGGATATGAAGGTAACTCTGATTGAGCTGATCAGGAAATGCTACCAAAGCCTTGGAGATATTCCGGTCCGGGTCTGCATCACCGGCTCCGGCGGATTATCCGTTTCGGAATGGCTTAAGCTTCCCTTCGTCCAGGAGGTCATTGCCTGTACCGGGGCGGTGGAGGCTCTGATTCCTCAGACGGAGGTGGTGATCGAGCTTGGCGGAGAGGATGCGAAGATTACTTACCTTCAGGGCGGAGTAGAACAGCGGATGAACAGCAGCTGTGCCGGGGGCACCGGAGCTTTTATTGACCAGATGGCTGTCCTGTTAAATACGGATGCCTCCGGGTTAAATGAATATGCCGGGAGCGCTCAGGTGATCTATCCGATTGCCTCCCGTTGCGGTGTATTTGCTAAGACGGATATCCAGCCGCTGTTTAATGAAGGAGCAAAGAAGGAGGACATCGCCGCTTCCATCTTCCAGGCGGTGGTCAATCAGACCATCGGAGGCCTGGCCTGCGGGAAACCAATTCACGGGAAGGTGGCGTTCCTCGGAGGACCCTTGTTTTTCCTGCCGGAATTGCGAAGAAGGTTTATCGAAAGCCTTAGGCTTACGGAGGATAAAGCAATCTGTCCGGAGAATTCTCAGCTCTTTGCAGCCATTGGAGCTGCCCTATACGCAAAGCAGAAGGATAAGCTGTCACTGAAGAAGCTGAATGCCATGGTTGCCGGGATTGCGGAGCGGAAGGAGGACGAGGTAGGGAGGCTGGAGCCCTTATTTGCTAGCGAAGAAGAATATGAGGAGTTTAAGACCAGACATGGACAGGCCGGTGTGAGAAGAAAGGAGCTGGAAGGGTACTTAGGTGATGTGTTTCTGGGAATTGATGCAGGCTCCACAACAACGAAGCTTACCCTGATCGGAGAGGAAGGAGAGCTCCTTTATTCCTATTACGGAGGAAACGAGGGGAACCCCCTGAATAAGCTGGTCGGGGTTCTAAGGGAGCTTTACTCGAAGCTTCCGAAGGGGGCTTATATAAGAAAATGTACCGTAACCGGTTATGGGGAGGCCCTAATGAAGGCTGCCCTGCATGCGGATATCGGTGAGATAGAGACAATCGCCCATTATAAGGCGGCGAAGTACTTCCTGCCCGGAGTGGATTTTATTCTGGA
Organism: Bacillota bacterium; assembly: GCA_023409835.1. Classification (GTDB taxonomy): domain Bacteria; phylum Bacillota; class Clostridia; order Lachnospirales; family Lachnospiraceae; genus Mobilitalea. The sequence goes on along the minus strand of JAEYQV010000075.1, from coordinate 1,626 downwards.
CATCGGTGGACAGGATATGAAATGCCTTCGGATGAAGGACGGAGCCATCGACAGCATCCTGCTGAATGAGGCCTGTTCCTCAGGCTGTGGTTCCTTCCTGGAGGGTTTCGCAGCCTCCTTAAATATGAAGATCGAAGACTTTGCCAGGGAAGCCCTCTATGCACAAGCCCCGGTCGATCTAGGGACAAAATGTACCGTATTTATGAATTCCAAGGTGAAGCAGGCGCAGAAGGAGGGAGCCGGGATACCGGATCTGTCTGCGGGCTTATCCTATTCCGTTATTAAAAATGCTTTAAATAAGGTGATTAAGGTCAGGAACGAGAAGGACTTAGGAAACCACATCATCGTCCAGGGAGGGACCTTCTATAATGATGCGGTTCTTCGAAGCTTTGAGAAGATATCCGGTAGAGAAGCGGTCCGACCCGATATTGCCGGATTAATGGGTGCCTTCGGTGCAGCCTTGATAGCCAGGGAGCATTATGAAGAAGAGCTGAGGCTCAAGGCTTCGTCGCAGGATAGCAACCGGGATGACGGTAAAGGATTATCCAAGCTTCTGCCATTCGAAGCCCTGGAGAATTTTCAGATGACCTCCACAAGCCGCCGCTGTGATAAATGTATGAATCAATGCCTCCTTACCGTTAACAGCTTCACAAACGGAGAGAGCTTCATCTCAGGGAACCGCTGTGAGAGAGGCTTGGGTCTTTTAAAGCCGAAGGAGGAGCAGCTGCCCAATCTGTATGAATACAAATACCGGAGAACCTTCGGCTATCAGCCACTGAAGCAGGAGCAGGCTTACCGGGGAACCATCGGAATACCTCGGGTACTGAATATGTATGAGAATTATCCGTTCTGGTTTACCCTGTTTACCTCATTGGGCTTCCGTGTGATACTGTCCTCCCCCTCCGGTAAGAAGCTGTATGAGAAGGGGCTTGAGACGATACCTTCAGAATCAGCCTGCTATCCGGCTAAGCTGTGCCACGGACATATCCTGGACCTGATTGATAAGGGAATTAGGACGATCTTCTATCCATCCGTTGTCTATGAGAAGAAGGAGTACCGGAATGTAACAAACCATTATAACTGCCCGATTGTCACCTCTTATCCGGAGGTGATACGGAATAATGTGGATGCCCTAAAGAGATATCAGGTAAAATTCATTTCTCCGTTCCTCTCCCTGGAGGACAGCCATTTCCTGGTCAAAAGAATTGCAGAGGAGCTGGCAGATTACAGAGTCACTGAAAAGGAAGCCAAGAGAGCGGTGTCTGAGGCCTGCCGGGAGCGGGAACAATATAAGAAGGATCTGCGCAGGAAGGGGGAAGAGACCTTAGAGTATCTGAAGGCTAACGGAAAACGGGGAATTGTATTATGCGGTAAGCCATATCATGTGGATCCGGAAATCAACCACGGGATTGCGGAACTGATCATATCCTATGGGCTCGCGGTACTGACCGAGGATAGCATCTCCCACCTGGCAGCTCTTAAGCAGAAGCTCCGGGTGGTTGATCAATGGACCTATAATTCCGGGCTATACCGTGCTGCGTCCCTTGTAGCGGAAGAACCCTGCCTCGATATGGTACAGTTAAATTCCTTCGGCTGTGGTCTGGATGCGGTTACCTCGGACCAGAT
>JAEYQV010000034.1 GCA_023409835.1 Bacillota bacterium | reverse complement strand
GGCTCCTTATGCGATACTGTTTTTCGTATTTTTTGTTACCCCGGTAGTTATCTCGATATTTTACAGCTTTACTTATTACAATATTCTGACACCGCCGAAGTATATCGGACTGCAGAATTATACTAATTTGATTCTGGCAGATGATGTATTTCTGACCTCTGTTCAGAACACCTTCCTACTGGCTGTATTGACAGGTCCTTTGGGATATTTGTTTTCCTTCCTGTTTGCATGGCTGATACATGAGCTGCCCAGATATTTAAGATCTGTATTCGTGCTGGTGTTCTATGCACCGACTATTGCTGCCAACCTGTTCATGCTGTTCGGTACGATGTTCAGTAGAGATGCCTACGGTTGGGCAAATGCTACTCTGATTAATTCCGGTTTAACCAGTAAACCGATCCTTTGGCTTACTGATCCGAAATATATGATGATGGTAATTATCATTGTAGTAGTATGGATGAGTCTTGGTTCCGGTTTCCTCTCCTTCATTGCGGGTCTTCAGACGATCGGTCAGGACCAGTATGAAGCGGGCTATGTGGACGGAATCAAAAACAGATGGCAGGAGCTATGGTTCATCACTCTCCCGAATATGAAACCGATGCTTCTGTTCGGAGCTGTTATGGCGATTACCCAGTCCTTTAACGTTGGAGATATATCCATCGCGCTCTGCGGTTTCCCGAGTACGGACTACAAGGCAAGTACAGTAGTTACCCACCTGATGGATTATGGTTCCCTAAGGTTTGATATGGGTTATGCATCCGCAATTGCTACCATATTATTCCTTGTCATGATTTTATCAAAGAGGGGCGTAAGTGCCTTATTGAACAAAGTAGGTACCTGATGATATGTACTCTCTGTAGCTTAAGTAATCGATACTTCGTACTATTCTTAAGGAACAGGGTACTGGGCAGGTTAAAGTATAAGTAAGGGAGATAAGATTTCATATGAGCATATTAAAGAAAAGAAAACCGAATAGGTCAAGAGCAGGAGATATATTTGTTTATGTCGTCCTGATAGCATTTGGATGGTTCTTTCTCTTTCCATTGTTATTTGCCATTAACAATGCCTTTAAACCATTAGATGAAATATTCCTCTTCCCTCCGAGATTATGGGTAAGCAGGCCCACTCTTGATAATTTCGCGGATTTGTTTGTTTTAATGGGAAAGACCTGGGTACCATTCTCAAGATACATATTTAATACGGTATTTATTACAGTGGTAGGAACCCTGGGACATCTGCTGTTTGCTTCCATGGCAGCCTATGTATTGTCCAAGTATAAATTTCCCGGAGGAAGGCTTTTCTTCACAATCGTTATCACAGCCTTAATGTTCACACCTCAGGTTTTGTCCATACCGAACTACCTTGTTATGTCGAAGCTGGGCTGGGTTGATACCTACCTTGCTATCATAATTCCTGCTTTTGCATCACCGATGGGCTTGTTCCTGATGAAGCAGTTCATGGAACAGATACCGGATGCGTTGATTGAAGCGGCCAAGGTGGATGGAGCCAAGGAGGTACGAATTTATTTTCAAATTATTATGCCTCTTGTAAAGCCGGCATCCCTGACACTGGCAATCTTCGCCATCCAAAACCTTTGGAATACAAGAGCTTCAAACTTTATCTATGCTGAGGAATTAAAGACCTTGCCTTATGCGTTATCCCAGATTATCAGCGGCGGGGTTGTAGCAAGAGCAGGAGTCGGCGCCGCGGTTTCCATGGTTCTGATGATTGTACCGCTGTTATTCTTCATCTTCGCACAGAGTAATATTATTGAAACCATGGCTAGTTCAGGTATAAAGGAGTGAGGTGACTATGATGAGAAAAATAAGGATATTGTTTGTATGTATTCTACTATTCACCACAATTTTAGCACCTGCTTCTAAGGCATCTGCAGAAACATTTAATTTTTATACCTACAGCTTTGACATATTCGGTAATGAACTGGAATCTCCGGATGCCTATACTGCCGAGAAGCTGCTGCTGGGCTCCAGTCTAGGCATTGGCGACTTCTCTAATCCGTCGGGACTGTTTGTTAAGAACGAGCTGGTTTATATCGTTGATTCCGGAAACAACAGAATCGTTGTTGTTGATAAGAATTTTAATCTGGTCCGGATCATTGATAAAGTAATCATCGATGGACAGGAAAGCACTTTATTAAATCCACAGGATGTTTTCGTTACAGATAATGGTGATATGTATATCTGTGATACGGATAATAACCGAATTCTACATACGGATAAAGATGTGAATCTGATCAAGATCTATACGAAGCCTAAGGATGAAACAATCATGGAGGATGCTACCTTTATTCCGAAGAAATGTGTTGTTGATTCGGCAGGAAGACTCTACCTGATGGCCGGTAACGTTAATAAGGGCTTCATGGAATTTGACAAAAACGGTGAGTTTACAACCTATGTCGGTGCTAACCCGGTAAAGGCTTCCCTATTCGAAGTACTCCGTAAGAGACTTATGACAAAAGAACAAAGAAGCAGGATGGTCTCCTTTGTACCTACCGAGTACAGTAATGTTGCAATCGACAGGGAAAATTTTCTGTATGCTACCACAACCACCTTTACCGACGGAGATTTAGCTAACGGAAAAATCTCACCCATCCGTAAGCTGAACTCCCTTGGAGATGATATCCTGATCAGAAACGGCTATGACCTTCCCATGGGTGATGTTTACTGGGGAAACGGCGGTGATATCAGAGGCTCCTCCAAATTCGAAGATGTTACGGCAATGGATAATGATACGTATTTTTGCATTGACCGAGTCAGAGGAAGAGTGTTCGGTTATGACTTCCAGGGGAACCTTCTGTACGCCTTTGGCGGTCTCGGTAATAAGAAGGGTTATTTCCTATATCCGGTAGCGATTGAGCATTTGGGAGATGATCTTCTTGTACTGGATAACAGAGCAGCCTCTGTTACAAGGTTTACCCTAACTGATTACGGCAATATGATAAATCAGGGACTTTCCCTGTATAAGGAAGGCCGGTATGAAGAGTCCTCCGATTACTGGAGGAAGGTAATTCATTTAAACGGTAACTATGATCTTGCATATATCGGTATCGGACGGTCACTTCTTAGGCAGGGACATTACGAAGAAGCGATGAAGTATTTTGAAATAAAGCGAGACACCTCAAACTATTCCAAAGCATTTGCAGAATATCGTAAGGAATGGGTGGAAGAGCACATTGGTTATCTAATCGGTGGTGGTATCGTCCTATTGATGTTACCATGGTTTATTAGAACAATGAAAAGGCTGATCAAAGGAGGTGCACGAAAACAATGAGTATAAAGACAGCATTTCAAAAGGATAAACTAATTCATCTCGGGAAGACCTTGAAGTTCAGCCTTCATGTTATATTCAGACCGTTTGATGGTTTTTGGGACCTGACCCATGAAAAACGTGGTTCCATCGGAGCTGCTAACGTGATATTGCTGCTGGTCGTATTAACGCAGGTATGGACCTGGACTTATTCCAGCTTCCCCTATTATTACCCACACTGGGAGTATTTCAATCTGTTCATGCAGATTCTTCCATCCGTTGTCCTGTTCTTTACTTGGTGCATTGCCAACTGGAGCTTGACAACATTGATGGATGGTAAGGGAAAGCTTGGCCAGATCTATATGGCGACTGCCTATGCCCTGACTCCTTATGTTTTACTACGGATTCCAATGATTTTCCTTACCTATGTGTTGACCTTGGAGGAAGATACGTATTACGATATTTTTTATTATTTATCAACCATATGGTGCGTTATCCTAATCATCTGTGCGATGATGATGATCCACGATTTTACCATAGGAAAAGCAATATTCACAAGCCTTCTAACGATTGTTGCAATGATGATAATTATTTTCCTGGTGGTTATGTTTTTCAGTTTAATTACACAGAGCTTTGGGTATTTTGTTTCTCTTTATAAAGAAGCCGCATTCAGACTCTATTAATATGGAAGGGGGAGATTGAACCATATGAAAACAAGAAAAGTTTTGCTGTTACTTATGTTAATCGGCCTCTTACTAGGTGTAGTGTCTGCATGTAGTAAGGAAGAAGTAAAGGAAGAGATACCGATTTATTCCTATGATACGATATCAGAGGAAGAGGTTGTTTTAGAAAATGATAATCTGGAATTCCATTTTAACCCCATTACAACTCAATTCTATGTAGTACAGAAGAGTACAGGGCATATCTGGTATTCCAACCCCCAGGATGCGGAGAGTGATGTTTTAGCAGCGGGTGTAAATAAGAAGGACCTTAATGCTACCATATCTCTGAAATACAATACGGAATCCGGAAGTCCGACCTTAATGAACAATTTTGGGTCCAGTATTGAAAAAGGTAACTATACCTATGAAGTTCTTGATAAGGGAATTAAGATTCAATATACGATTGCCGATCTTGAAAAGCAATATTTAATACCTCCTGCAGTTCCGGAATCCCGTTTCAAGCAGTTCTTCGACCAGATAGACAAGGGAACGCAGAGTAGAATTCTTAATAACTATAAGGTTTTTGATATCAATAAACCCCGTAAGGGAGAGAACAAGGATGAAATATTAGCCCAGTATCCTGATTATGCAAATGAGAAGATTTATGTTCTCCGTGAGACCGATAATAAAGGTCAGCTGCAATGGATGGAAGATCAATTTGTTGCTGTCGGGTATACCCAGGCAGAATATGATACCGATGTAGCAAGATATGAAACTGAATCCTCCCATGATAAGCCTATATTCAACGTTGAAATGGAATATACCCTGGAAGACGATGGGTTAAGAGTCTCTATACCGATGAGTTCCATCCAATATAAGAAGGAATACCCGATCGTTGAGTTAAGACCACTTGCATTTTTCGGAGCAGGCGGATTAACGGATGAAGGCTTTATACTGATACCGGAAGGCTCCGGAGGTATAATTAAATTTAATAATGGCAAGCAATCACAGAGTTCCTATAAGGCTGATGTTTACGGTTGGGATTATGGCGTCTACCGTGACGCTGTTGTTGACGAGACGAGAGCGACTCTTCCGGTATTCGGTATCAGCAGCGGTGATTCCTCCTTCCTGTGTATAATGGAGCAGGGCAGTACCTACGCATATCTTGAAGCAGATGTAAGCGGAAGATACAATAGCTATAATTTCGCTGCCGCTAACTATTATCTGGTACATAATGCACTAATGGACTTATCGGCAAAATCTGATAAAACGGTCCGTATGTTCCAGGATAAGCTCCCGGATGAAGTGATTTCCCAGAAGTATATCTTTATTGATAAGAACGATTATTCTTCCATGGCGACAACCTACCGTGAATATCTGATGAGCAGACATCCGGAGCTTGTGAAGAAGACGGAATCCGACTTGCCTGTAGCGATTGAGCTAATCGGTGCGGTTGACCGTACGAAGCATGTGTTCGGTATTCCGACCAGACAGCCGGATGAACTGACCTCCTATAAGGAAGCGAAGGGTGTTGTGGAACAGCTCTTAAGCTATGGAATAACAGATCTCAATATCAAATACAACGGCTGGTTTAATGAAGGAATCATCCATGAGGCTCCGAACAAGGTGGATCTGATCAGTGAGCTGGGCAGCAAGAAGGATTTTAAGGAGCTCGTATCCTATACCAATGAGAATAACGTTAAGCTATACCTTGAGTCCACCTTCCAGTTTGTGTATGGCAACAATATGATGGATAACTTCATGAGAATCCGAGATTCTGCGAAGTTTGTCAACCGTAAAATCGTTGATCTTGTTCCCTATAATCCGATTTACTTTGGTGAGACAGATTATCTATATACCTATAACCTGGCGAAACCGTCCTATTATCTGGATAATATGGATTCCTATGCGAAGGAAATATCGGAGTACGGTGTCAAGAATATTGCTTTTGGCGATATCGGAGAGACCTTAAGTGCTGATTATGATACAAAGAAGGGTACCAGCAGGGAGCAGGCACAAAATCTTCAGGCTGCTAAGCTTTCCGAGCTTAAGCAGGAAGGCTATCACATGATGATCAATACCGGTAATATTTATGCTGTACCTTATGTGGATTTTATTGTCGATGTGAATCTGTCTACCAAGGGCTATAATATTATCGATCAGGAAATACCGTTCTTTGAAATTGTACTTCATGGTCTTGTATCCTACGCGGGTTCTGCACTGAATCTGGCTCAAGACTATGAGAAGGCTATACTTAAGACGGCTGAGACGGGTGCAGGTTTATATTATATCTTCATGGATGCGAGCAGCTTTGAGCTTCAGGACAGCAGATATAACAGATACTTCTCAGCAGACTTCAACGAGTGGTCTGAGGATACGAAGAACATGTATCAGAAGATGAAGAAGGATTTCGGACATCTGTATAATCAGTTCATCGTAAATCATCAGGAGCTTGCGAATGGTGTTTATATGACCGAGTATGAGGATGGTACGCAGGTAATCGTAAATTATAACGAAAGTGCTTACACCCACAACGGCAAAGAGATACCCGCTAAGGATTATATTGTGGAAGGAGGTAAGCAATAATGAAGAAGGATAAAAAACAAAGAAAACCGAAGACGATGGCATATAAAAATGCGGTGTCAGGATACCTGTTTGTATTACCTTTTATCATTGGGTTTATATTATTCCTGCTGGTGCCGCTGGGGCAGTCACTTCGGATGGCCTTCAATCAAATCAGCTTTGAAGACGGAATCGTATACACGTTTGTAAAGCTGAAGAATTTTAAGTATGCCTTCACGTCGGACCCGGATTTTATTCCCAGAATGATCACAGAGTTGGTAAGGATGGCATACTCCGTACCGTCCATTATTATATTCAGCTTCTTTATCTCCATTGTGCTTAACCAGGAGTTTAAAGGCAGAGGTTTGATACGTGCAATCTTCTTCCTGCCGGTAATCTTATCCTCCGGTGTGCTGGTTGGATTAGAAACGAATAATACTCTTATGAGTGCTATCAAGGATGTAATTGCAGAGTCCTCAAACCTTACAACTGTTACAGATACGGTTAAGAAAATGTTCCTCCCCGAGGGAACTTCAAGCGGAGTGATTTCATACGTATTTGACGCGGTAGACCAGGTTTATGACATAGCGATTGCTTCCGGTATTCAGATTATTATCTTCTTATCCGGATTGCAGACCATCTCACCCAGTATGTTTGAAGCAGCGAAAATTGAAGGAGCAACAGCATGGGAGACCTTCTGGAAGATTACCTTCCCTATGATCAGTTCCCTGATTCTTGTTAATGTTATTTACTCCATCATTGACTTCTTTGTTAAGAGTGATAATGAAGTTATGAATTTGATAAAGCAAACCATGACAACCAGAATTGATTACGGACTAAGTTCAGCCATGGCTTGGACATATTTTGCTGTGGTAGCTGTAATCATTACTGTCGTATCAGCGATAATATCAAAGAAGGTATACTATTATGAGTAGAGCGAAGAGCATGTCCAATAAAAAAAATATAGAAAAAGCTATTATGGTGAAACCTACGTTACCCTTTAGGGAAAGAAATAAGCAGACGAATGGTTATCTTCTCAGAAAGAGAATCGGTATTACCATATTTAAAATCTGTCGTGCAGTTATGCTGTTTGGCTTGGCATTCCTAATTTTACAGCCGATTTTAAATAAGATATCTGTTAGTTTAATGGAAGAGCAGGATCTGTATGATGCTACTGTAATCAATATTCCAAGGCATTTGACCTCGGAAAATTATAAGTTAGTAAATAGCTTAATGAACTTTAAAAAGGCATTTGGAAATACCTTATGGGTATCCCTTGTGATCGCATTAGTTCAGTTGGTGTCAACAACATTAGTTGGCTATGGGTTTGCAAGATATAAGTTTCCTGGTAAAAAGCTGCTGTTCGGCGCGGTTATCTTATCCATCGTTATACCGCCTCAAACGATATTAACGGCATTATATTTGAATTTTAGATACTTTGATTTATTCGGAATCCTGAAATTATTTGGTATGAAGCCAATTAATCTCTTAAATTCCATCTGGCCATATATCATGATCAGTGCCGGTGCAATGGGTCTTAAGAACGGCTTATATATCTTTATGCTCAGGCAGTATTTTAGAGGTATTCCAAAGGAGCTGGAGGAAGCTGCTTATGTAGATGGCTGCGGGAAACTTAAAACCTTCCTCGTTATTATGTTACCGGATGCTAAACCGATGCTGACCTCAATCTTCCTGTTCTCTTATGTGTGGCAGTGGACGGATACCTTCTATTCCTCCTTATTCCTGCGTAAATTCGGTTTGTTGGCGAATGCCTTATCAGGACTGGCAGAAGGACTGGGATCCTATATACAGCAGATTAGTAACAGAACCTCTATGCCCACAACCGGCTACACGCAGGCTATTATTTCTACCGGTACGTTAATGGTAATCGCACCTTTGATTATCATTTATCTGATAGCACAGAAGGGCTTTGTTGAAAGCTTAGCTCAATCCGGTATTAAGATGTAATATCTGAGAGTTGATTTGTATTTAAATATCAAGGGAAGTCTGATTCAAGGCATGCTAAAGATACGATTTGGCGAACTGCTTACTTCTGATTAATCTTCGCAATAGAATTCGCCGATGAGGCGTCTGCTCTGTATCATGGTACATAAGCAGATTTCTTTGTAGAAAATTGAATATAAGCGGAAACCTTCATTTAGCCATTGAAGGCAGGCAA
>JAEYQV010000031.1 GCA_023409835.1 Bacillota bacterium | reverse complement strand
AGAGGGATTGAGGGTACCCTTCGTATCATACTGCAAAAGGATGAGACAGTGGAACCCCAGGGCTATCAAAGAAGCCTTGATGGGATGACAGCCCGTATCACTGCCTCGGAGGAAGCCGGCTTTTTATACGGAATTCTTGATTTAACCAGAGATATCCGTCAGGAAAATGGTCTTCACAATATCAATTCGGTATCAGTTACACCATATCTTAAGAACAGAGGGATTAAGCTGAATATTCCATTGGATGCCAGAACTCCCAGCTATTCCGACGCCTCCGATTCGGCCTTCTTTAATATCGAGCATATGTGGGAGTTCGACTTCTGGACCGAATTTCTGGATCGAATGGCCCTGAATCATTATAATGTCCTATCCTTATGGACCCTGTCACCGTTTCCTTCCCTGGTCCGTATACCGGAATATCCGCTTACCGCGCTGGAGGATGTGAAGAAGTCCTTAAGGCCTCCGAAGGCGGATTTAAGTGGTTGGGGAATGTATACGGAGGAGATGGAGAAAAGTCTCGTTACGGTTAAGAAGCTTACCATGGAGGAGAAGATCTCCTTCTGGCGGTCTGTCATGGAATATGCTGCCGGCCGCTGCATTAAGATTTTCCTATTTACCTGGAATCTGTTCGTCTACGGAACGGAGCATAATCCCTATGGGATTACCTGTGACCAGAATAACCCGATAACCAAGGACTATATCTATTGCGGAACCAAGGCCCTGATGGACACCTACCCCTTACTGGCAGGCATCGGAGTTACCTCCGGAGAGCATATGCTGCGGGACGAGACGGATATCTTGTTCCTTAGGGACTCCTATGGCAGAGGGGTGGAGGATTATCTGGCAGCTCATCCGGAACGCCAATTCCGGTTCATTCACCGGATGCAATACACCCGGTATGACAGCATCATCGAAGAATTCCGTGATTTCCCCTGTCCCTTTGAGATCAGCTTTAAATATTCCCAGGCCCATATGTATTCCGCTACGAAGCCGTCCTTTATTGATTCCTTCCTGAAGGAGAAGGCGAAGGATATTAAGATCTGGCTGACGGTTCGGAATGACGATTATTACATGTATCGATGGGGGGATCCGGAATTCGCCAGGGAATATCTTAGGCAAATGCCCCGGGAGGTCATGGAAGGCTATTATATGGGGGCTGACGGCTATACCTGGGGAAGAGACTATATGGATCTTCGGGACACCTCCCATCCCCTGTTTATGGCGAAGATGTGGTATATGTTTTATATCTGGGGACAGCTGTCCTATCAACCGGAGCTTGCGAAGGAGTGCTTTCTCAAGGAGCTTGGCTGTCACTATAGTCTGGAGGCTACCGGCTTGTATGAGGGTCTGCGGCATTCCTCGGCAATTCTTCAGGTGGTAAATCAGGTCCATTGGCAGGATTATGATTTTCAGTGGTATCCGGAAGGATGCTGTTGGTATGATTTTGAGAGGGATCAGCTGGTATTTGCCGATATTAAGGAATTTATGGAGTGCCGGAGCATACCGGGTGGCGAGTATTATAGTGTTGCCGAATACTGTGAAGCTGTTGTCAGCGGGAACGAGCTGAAGCGTATTACACCCTTACAAGCGGCAGAAGCCATCCGATGGCATGCGGATCAGGCAATGGAAGCACTCATAAGAATCCGAAGCAATGGAGTGCAGGATAGGGAGCTTGGATACACTCTGGATGATATGGAGGCTTTGAGTCTCCTGGGATATTATTATGCGGATAAGCTTAGTGCAGCCGTATCGTTAACGCTTTACTTAAGGACCGGAGACAGAGTGCTGCAGTCAGAGGCTGCCATGTCTATCCGACAGGCAGCAGAGTATTGGAAAAGGTATTCTGCCAAAGCATCGGTTATGTATCAACCTCAGCAGCTGACCAGATTATGCGGTGTGGTTGATCTACAGCGGTTTGACCGTCTGGCGGAGCTTGATATCTTACAGGTAACAGAAAAAGAAGAGAAAAGAAGGTGATTCCTATGGCATGGTGGGAGAATTACCCCTGGAGAATGATACAGACCAACCTGCGGGAAATTGATATGGAGGACATCAGCGCAGAGCAGTTCGTGAAGGATCTGTTGGATTTTAAGGCAAATGTAGTGTTGATCAATGCAGCCGGAATTATTGCCAGTTATCCAACTGATTTGCCTTTTCATTATCAGAGTCCCTATCTACACGGGGATAGTCTGAAGGACATCGTAGAATTGTGCCATCAGAACGGAATCCGGGTTTTAGCGAGGACGGATTTCTCCAAGGTACGAAGGAGTCTGTATGAGCAGCACCCGGAATGGGCATTCCGTACACGGAACGGAGAAATCATGGATTACAACGGAGACGTGCAGGTATGTATCAACGGAGACTATCAGCAGAAATATGTCTTTGAAATTTTACGGGAGATGTTTGACAAGATTCCCTTTGATGGGTTATTCTGCAATATGGGCGGATTTCAAACCAGGGATTATGATTTTAAGGATTACGGTTATTGCCATTGTGACAGCTGCAGGCATAAATTCCGGGAGATGTTCGGGGAGGAGCTACCGGAGCAGGAGGATTACAAGGACCCGGTCTATGGCAGGTATCTGAAATTCCAGGAAAAGATACTGAAGGAATACCGGGAGCGGATAGTGGCCTTTCTCAAAGGGATCAGCAAGGAGCTCTGCTTTGATGATGAGGCCTATGCCCGGATTGAGGCCGCTACTGAATATAAGCTTCGTCTTCCCCATTGGCAGTACCATGCCTCCAGTAACTGTCGTGCCATAATCGGAGACGGAACGAGCAATATCATATGCTCGAATACAACTGTAGAATACATTGGCTATGCCTTTCGTCATGTGTCGGTCAGTCCGGCTCTGCAGGAGCTCAGGTTATGGCAGAACCTGACGAATCTGGGAGCATTGGATTATTATCTGATCGGAAGAATTGATAACCACCTGGATCGGTCCTCCTTTCAAAGAATTAAGAAGGTATTCGCTTTTCATGCCGCGCATGAGAAGGCTTTTCTTAATTTAAAATCTAAGGCAGAGGTCCTTCTTAGGCGAACCCACCGATGGGTGATAAGCCCGGAGGAGAAGGGCTGGGTCAGAGCCTTGACAGAAAGTCATATTCCTTTTGCAGAAATACTTCCCACGGAATTTATGGAGACAGATTTACATCGTTATAAGCTTCTGATCCTGCCGGATATTAAATTTGTGACAGAGGAGGAAGGGCGTAAAATCGATGAGTACGTAAAAAGCGGCGGAAAAGTCCTTGCAACCGGGGAAACCGGGTTGTATGATCCCTATCAGGGACGTTGTGAGACACAGATGCTTCAATGCCTCGGGGTGGAACGAACCATCGGACTCAGGACGGACATGCTATCCTCCATGTTCCTCGTAGAGGAGAAGGATAAGGTAGTATTTCCTTCATTTCAGGATACAGATTTGATTCCAATCGGTGAACAAATGGTGTATACTGAGGTTATTCCATCGGCGGAAAAATATCTAAGATTAATACCACCCCATTGGTACGGACCTCCGGAGCGATGTTATTTTACAGAGATCACACAGACACCGGGGGTTACCAGAAATGCATACGGTAAGGGGTATGGGGTTTATATCCCCTGGCTGCCCGGAACCTTCTATCATCTGGGAGGACACAGTAATCCCTTCCTGTTCATGCAGGATGTTCTTCTGAGACTGTGCGGGATTTCGTCCATTGCTAAGGATTTGAATCCGATGGTTGAAGTTAGCCTGTCGGAGCGAAGGAATGGGGAATGGTTTATCCAGCTGGTGAATAACAGCGGCTGCTTCGGCTTAAGCTTCTTTGACCCGGTTCCGATGTATGGCTGCCGACTGGAACTACCGTCCGTTAAGAAACCGGTCAGTGTAGCAGCATTACGGGAGGATCGAAGGGTAAGCTATTCCTATGAGGACTCCATAATCTTTCTGGAGTTGGATCAGCTTCTGGAATATGAGGCGATTACCATCACATTTAGGAGGAGTCCGGACAGCGTCTGATGGATATTGCGGTTGATAACCGGAAGGCATTTTTACAAGGGACACCTATTCATGCTGTGTCATAGGAGTGAAGTGGGAAGGAAGTACACAGAAAGTAAGAAGGGCATGTGTCTGCGCTGCATTCACATGCCTGCAATATGTAAAAGCAGCGCGGAATTGAGGAAGAACTATGTCACCATCACAAATTACATTTAACCAAATCATCATCATATTTATCATTATCATAATCGGTATCATATGCTATAAGGTAAAGCTGATTGATGATGCCACGAATAGTAAGCTGTCGAATATCCTTTTAATGCTGGTTAATCCGATGGTTATCTTCGTGGCATATCAACGGGAGTACTCCCCGGACCTTCTTGAGGGTTTACTGATCTCCCTGCTACTGTCAGCCGTTACCCACATTGTCAGTATCCTCATTGCCTGCCTGGTAATACGAAGGAAGAAGAGAGAGCTTATAACGATTGACGGAATCAAAATTAGAAAGTATGTAGATAACAGGGATGTAGAGGTAGAACGAATTTCTGCTATCTATTCGAATGTCGGCTTTATGGGAATTCCCCTGGTCAACGGTATCTACGGAACCGAAGGAGTTTTCTATGTAACGGCCTCCATTACAATGTTCAATATATTCCTGTGGACCCAAGGAGTAATTATGATGTCCGGAAGCAGTGAATGGAGCTTAAAAGCCATGCTGAAGAAGCTAATGTCACCCTCGATCATTGCAATCATCGTCGGTTTAATCTGCTTTCTGTTCCAGCTCATGGTACCAAAGACCGTGAAAACAGCCTTTGATTATATAGCGAATATCAATACACCCTTTGCAATGCTGATAGCCGGTGTTACCATTGGAAAAACAAACTTTAAGGAGCTGTTGAAGAGATACCGGATTTATCTCGTTGCATTCGTAAAGCTGCTTCTGATACCGGGACTGTTGCTGCTACTCTACAGCAGATTTCATTTCAGCGAGACCGTTTTTATCGTTGCAGTAATCATGGCAGCAGCACCCTCTGCTACAACCGGAATTCTATTCTCGATCAAATACGAAAAGAATTCAGTTCTTGCAGCCGAGATCTTCACGGTTACAACTCTGCTCAGTGCCGTAACAATCCCGTTGATGGTTAAGCTGGCAGGTTATTTCCTGTAGAATGACGGGTGTATAAAACATACAACTATAGAAATTACCGATAGCAATAGGGGATGGGCGAGTAGGATGGGAATTCTATCTTACCGTATGCTTCCTTCATGCTATAATGAGATAGGAGCTTTAACTGAGATTTAGATTATGCTGAAGCCCAAATTCGCGAGTGTCGGCAGCATGGAGGATCGTACACAACGAATGAATGCTGAAGCCCAAATCGCGGGTGTCGGTAGCTATGGAGGATATGTATGAAATTCATGACAAGGAAATTAGCTGCTGTACTGTTGGCTATCCTGATGATGTCAGCTGCATTATCAGGCTGTAGCAGGGAGAAGGAGTCCGGATTGGATTCTTCGGTTAACCCCGAAGCAGAGCTTAGTAACACAACTCAGACGAAGAAGGTCGTGCTGGAGAAGATCCGGGTCTGGTCTGATAATGCCCATGAGAAGGATTTGAGACTCCGACAGATCGAAGAGTTCAACAGTACCATCGGTAAGGAGAAGGGAATTGAGATAGAATACACGGTATACGGTTCTCATTATCAGGAGGCGATTAAAGAAGCAGCCCAGAGCGGAAATGCACCGGAGCTGTTCCGTCCGACCTCTGCTTTTCTTGTGGACTTTGTTAATTCCGGTTATATGCTCCCAATTACAGAGCTTCCCGGCGGAGAGGAATTAGTCGCTGCTTATGAAGGAAGTCTGGTAAATAACCAACATATTTTTAACAGTGAGGTATATACCTTACCCTATAACCTGACTACCTATAAGCTGATTATCAATGATGACCTATTCTCGAAGGCGGGATTAACAAAGTATCCCACGACCTGGGAGGAGGTCAGAGTGGCAGCAGAGAAGATTACGGCAGCAGGTGATGGGAAAGCCTTTGGATGGATCTTAGGACTGCAGTCCGACTGGATGATCAGTACCTACCTGATCCGGCCCAACGGTACCAATGTCGGTCATGTCGGCTTCGATCATAATTCGATGAGATTCGATTATTCAGCCTTTGCTCCTGTTATTGAGGCAGTTAAGGGAATGATAGAAGACGGCAGCGTCTTTCCGGGCTTTGAAGGGCTGGATGCCGATGCCGCCAGAGCACAATTTGCAGAAGGCAGGGTGGGGATGATACCCGGCGCAAGCTTTGATACCAGTGTATATAATGACCAATTCCCTGCTAACTGCAGCTGGTCCGTTATTCCGGTTCCTGCTTATACGAAGGAGGGCTCGCAATATATGGATTTTGCGGATGCGACCTCCCTATTGGGTGTCGGTATCGCAGCTAAGAATAAAGCTGAGAAAACACTGGAGGTTCTGAAATTCTTCTATTCTGATGAGAATGCCGCCCAGATGTATGAGCATTCCTTATACATTCCCTTCCGGCAGGAAGCAATTGATATGGCAAAGGTAATCCCCGCACAGAAGGGCTTTGCAGACTTTGCCGATATCCCGGATAAGGTAATTATGCTGCCGTCTCCGGATACCCGGGTCGAAGTGGAGGGGGATGCCTATCGGATGACGATTGCCAATATTTTTGCAGGAGTATATGATGATCGGGATGTGAGGACGGTTCTTAAGGATCTCGATGAACGGTATAATACTGCCCTGGACAAGCTTTCCCCGGAGATTCTGAAGGAATATCAGCAGACAGAGGAGATACTGAATCATTTTAATAAGAAATAGGAAACAGGCTTAAACTACTAAATACACAGCGCAGAGGTGGGATAAAAATGAAATATACCATAAAAGAGAAACAGGTTGAGGTAAAGAAGGAAGTGGATATTCTGGTGGTAGGCGGAGGACCTGCCGGAATCGGTGCAGCAACAGCTGCGGCCAGAAGCGGAAAAAGGGTACTGCTTCTTGAGAAAAGGGGATTTCTCGGAGGTAATATCACAGGAGCATATGTTGAGACCTGTAATCATTTCTTACACGGAACGAACTTTCATGCGAATGGAATCTATGCTGAGATAGAAGAGAAATATAAGGCAGCCTTCGGTCGCTCCCATGATATCAGAAGAAATTCACCTCATCGCTTCAGCAGCGAATACTTAAAGATATTCCTGGACGAATTCCTTCAGAAGGAAGGAGTGGAGCTCTTGTTTCATTCCTTTGTCAATGATGTTATCACAGAAAATAATAAAATCCAATGCGTGATCATTCAGAGTAAGCAGGGACCCTTGGCAGTTAAGGCTGAGGTGATCATTGATGCCACCGGAGACGGGGATGTGGCCTTCAGTGCAGGAATTCCTTATGAACAGGGCCGTGCTCTGGATGGACTCTGTCAGCCTGGTACCGTGAATTTCAGACTGGCCGGAGTTGATGTAGAGAAGCTGACCGGTGATGTGGACGGACTTAAGGTAATCGGTAAGAAATTTCATGAGGATTATAAGGCGGGTAAAACCGGACTCAGCTGTCTGCGTCAGGATCTGCCCTTTGGCAGGCTGACCCCTGCCGGATTGGTTTCCTATGTGAATTATCCCTGTGCCTATCAAATAGATCCTACCGATGTCGATGGCCTGACTCAGGGAGAAATCGAATGCCGGAGATATATCCTGGAATTCTATGAATATGCCAAGAAGACATATGACGGCTTTGAGAATATTGAGATCGCCTCCATTGCTCCGGAGATCGGTTTCCGTGACAGCAGAAGAATACAGGGACGATACAAGCTGACCAGAGAGGATATAGAGGCTCAAAGGGTTTTCGAGGATGCGATTGCGGTATATCCCAGAATCTATGATATGCTGTCACCGGATGGTAACATGGATGGGGACGGCAGGATGGAAGGGGAAGGCTATCAGGGTCACATCTATGAACCAATCACCGATGACAGGTTCTATACCATTCCTTATCGGAGTCTGCTTCCGGTAGATATCGATAACCTGATCGTGGCAGGAAGATGTATCTGTGCAGATCATGTGGCGGAGAGCAGTATCAGAGGAATATCCGCCTGTATGCTGACCGGTCAGGCAGCCGGAGCTGCGGCAGGCCTTGCCTGCGAAGCAGGGTTATTACCGAAGGAGATAGATGTTCCTAAGCTCCAGGGCGTCCTTAAGAGCCAGGGTGTGGAGTTGCCGTTCTAAAAAGCGAAGAAAATTAATCATATACTATGGAGGTTATCAGAATGAAGATTGTATTACTAGAACCCTTAGGTGTGAGTGCTGAGATTATTGATCAGTTATCCCGGCAATTGACGGATGCAAACCATGAATTTATTGCCTATGACAGTGTGACAAAGGATATAGAGGAGCTTAAGCAGCGTGCTCAGGGCGCAGAGGCTCTGATCATTGCAAATAATCCTCTACCCGGTGAAGTAATCAGGTCCGTAGAGAATCTGAAATTTATCTCCGTAGCCTTCACGGGAGTTGATCATGTTGATAAAGCGGCCTGTATGGAGAGAGGAATTAAGATCTCCAATGCTGCCGGTTATAGCACGGAAGCTGTTGCAGAGCTGGTAATCGGAATGATTATCAGTAAGCTGAGAAATATCGTGGAATGCAATACTGTAATCAGACAGGGAAAGACGAAGGATGGGCTGGTAGGCTCAGAGCTTGCAGGTAAGACAGTGGGAATCGTAGGAACCGGAGCCATTGGCTTAAGAACCGCAGAACTGCTGAAGGTCTTCGGCTGTAAGCTGCTGGGATATAACCGCAGTATAAGAGAGGAAGCACAGAAGCTGGGCATTCAATATGTCAGCCTGGAGGAG
Source organism: Bacillota bacterium (assembly GCA_023409835.1). Taxonomy (GTDB): domain Bacteria; phylum Bacillota; class Clostridia; order Lachnospirales; family Lachnospiraceae; genus Mobilitalea. The sequence continues at coordinate 7,121 of JAEYQV010000031.1, read as the reverse complement.
CTTTTAAGGGAGAGTGATATCATCACCCTTCATACTCCGTTAACCGAGGAGACGAGATCGTTGATTAATCGGGAAAATATTGAGCTTCTGAAGCCGAATGCCTTATTGATTAACTGTGCCAGAGGTCCCGTCATCGATATCGAGGCTGTTGCACAGGCCCTGAAGGAGAAGAGATTTGCCGGAGCCGCAATCGATGTCTTTGAGATAGAGCCACCGCTGCCGACAAATCATGTTCTGTTTGACGCAGATCATGCACTGCTCACACCTCATGTTGCCTTCGCTACCAAGGAATCCATGGTTCGGAGAGCAGAGATTACCTTCCATAATATCTATTCCTGGTTGGAAGGAAATCAGATCAATACGGTACTGTAGGAAGAAAAAGAAAATATACTATGAGAATAGTGATATCTTATGAGAAACGATCATTGTTTCAAATACAGAAGGAAGAAATGATAAATTGTTTATAAACATAATAAAAGGGGCTGTGAGCCCCTTTTATTATGTTTAGCGATTGGCTGCCACAGGCAGAGAATCCGGTTTTCGATTTATAGCTTTGCATTCCCTCTGAGAATCTCATCAAAGTTCATCTGCTTTAGCAGTTTGACGACCTCCTTCATGGTCTTCATCTCGAATTTCTTAAGGATACTGTTAACCTGACTCTTTACCGTTGCAGGAGATACGAATCTGGTCTCAGAGATGGTTTTATAGCTGCAGCCCTCATAGAAGCATTTCAATATCTCAAACTCGCTGTTGGTAAGCTTGGAGATAATATTCAGGATATAGATCAGGCTGTTTTGCTGGGTTTTCAGCCGGGAGAATTCATCGATGATCTTATCGGCGATACCGGGACGAAGCATCAGCTTATTCGAATATACCGTACGAATGGAATTGATGATCTGAGAGAGCGAATCGGTCTTCACGATATAATCCATGACTCCGGCGCAATATGCCTGGAAAAGGTACTCATCCTCCTGGTGGATGGTGAGAATAATAATTTTAATATTCGGATTTATACCTTTTATCACAGTGGTAGCATCAATCCCTGCGGTTCTGGTCTCCATCTGAATGTCCATCAGTATGACATCAGGTTTTAAATCACGGGCCTTCTGGACCGCCTCGATTCCGGAGGAGGCAAGACCGATCACTTCAATATCCGGTTCCTTTGATAAGATCATGTTGAAATACTCCCGGATATCCATCATATCATCTACAATCATTAATTTAATCTTATCCATTTACCTTTTCCTCTCTATGTAATACTTCAATGCGAATAACCTTGTTAATAGCTTTTGATTATTTCTTACTCATCGGTAATAAGATCTCTACATTGGTAAATTCCCCGGGACTGCTCTTAATTCTGAGGTGTCCGTAGTGTGCGGTGATAACACGGAACACATAGGAAAGTCCCATTCCCCAATTGTTTTGCTTAGATTTTGTTGAGAAATAGGGGGAGATTATTTTCTTCAGATGCTTCTTCGGGATACCGCAGCCGCTGTCCCGGATGGATAGATAGATATACTCGTTGCTGGAATCGACGGTTATCTGAATCGATGCAGTCTGATTCTCCTGGCTGTTGATGGCATCCACCGCATTGGAGATCAGATTTATAATCACCTGCGTCATATGATACATATCGAAATTACAATACACCGGATTATCATGATAGGTTGTTGTAAGTCGTATGTTCTCCGGTAGAGTGGTTTCATTCAGGGCATTTTCTATCGCATCGATCAGATTGTTCCGAATCGTACTGACTCTAAGTTCCTTGATGTTATCCAGAGCCTTTGAGATCGCCTCCATATTACTTTCGCTGATGGATAGAATCTTCCTAAGCTGCTGTTCTCCCTCCGGGGTGCCGTAATTGCTCAACGCCTCCTGAGACAGTATCTTGATATTGAACATAATGTTCTTATCCGAGTGTAGGACATCCTTCAGATTAGTATTTAACATACTAAGATTCTTCTTGATGGCTCGTTCCTTGATTCCGTTAATCATGCTGTCGGTCTTAAATTTAAAGGTTATGTACAGAATGACCAGCAGAATAATCAGGGACAGCATCGGCATCAGGGTTCCATAATAATCAGGAACTACTACAGCCAGCTTATATCGCCAGAAGGCGGAGTTAAAAACATTGTGGACCGAGGTCTTAAATGCACCGGTGAAGAAAACCATAAAGAAGACGGAATTAAGCAGGCTTAAGCTGACGGCCAATCCGAGCAGCTGCTCCGAGAAGAAGGAGATTTTGTTCTTTCGGTAATTACGGTACAGTAAACCGATGGGATAGAGCAGATAGATCACAGTAAGCAGCACCATAATGTAATCCAGTACAGTTATAAAAGCAACCCATAAATCCCGGCTCTGACCATTCAGCTTGTTCTCTGTCAGATAGATCCAGAAAGCTGTATCAGGATGGTAGAAGAAGAAATAAAAGAGTGGATAGGCAGCAAGAACAGTGTATCGAATAACATGTCTTGCCTGCTTTACACCTTGGTGCTTTCCCTTAACATTTTTACTGAAGGTTACGGCGAATAACATAATTGCAATCAGATAGGTAATAATGCCGAGATTGCGAAGTATCAGCAGTCTCGACAGCGAAAGCCTCAGAACCTGGCTGAGGAGCAGGAATAACCGGTATTCAATCCCGCTGTAAAGATAATAGGAGGGAACCCGGTAATTACTGCTTTTATATATTTCCGATACGATGGTAAACATAGAAATAGACATTCCGAATACCATCAGAATGAATAACAGGTTGTATTTACTTTTCAGATTCCGAATGGCGAGAATGATAGAGAAAAAAGCCATAAACATAATTGTAAGTGCCATAGGTCCTCCGGGTAGTCATGACAGGATATGATTTGGAAGCTAAGTGCAGAATATTCCATTCATATTATACCATAAACCTACCTGATTGTAAGGTTGATATTGCATACAACTTTATAAAGCATCTAATTTATTATTACTTCGGTACCTATGGCTATTAGTAAACTACTCGGCAAATGAATTACCGAGGATTCTCAATCAATAATCTAAATGATATATTTGATCTCGATTTCTCTGTCCTGAAATAGGTTTGTGATTTCTCGCTGGAAGAACAGGGAGATATCAGCCAGCTGTTCCTTCGGATACACATATTTACCATAGCCGAACTGCCCATGCTTATAGGTGCGGTCCGCTTCCTCCATCGGCAGATGGTTGTCGGGAAAGATATCCGTGATAACCTTCTTGGCACGGGCAGTATAGCGGTGGGAGATAATCTCAAAGGTAAGGGGGTGCTTAAGCTCATTTGGCAGCCTGTTCTTAAGGTTAAGTAACAGGGAACGGTAATCCTCCTGCCAGTCCTCATACAGAAAAACAGGTGCAATCAGATAGCCCATGGGATAGCCTGCCTGAAGTACACGAATGGAAGCCTCCAGCCTCTTCTCCAGAGAGGGGGTTCTGCTCTCGTAGTCTCGAATAACCGTATCCGTATTCAGGGTAAAGCGGATCTCCGTATGATTCTCATGCCGGATATCCAACAGGGTATCGATATCCGTATATTTTGTGACGAAACGGAATCTACCGTTGGAGGCTTTGGCAAAATGCTCAATCGCTGCCTTCAGAAGTCCTGAGTAGGGTTCTGCCGGAACCGGATCAGAGGTCGCTGAGCCTTCGAATATAGTGATTTCGGGAATTCTCTCCCGGGTATATTGGTCCGCCTGGCTTAGGAGCTCCTCTACGTTTACATTCAATCTCAGATATGGCTTATCCCCCAGGTTCGTATTGAGATAACAGTATTGACAATGACCGATACAGCCGGACAGAAGAGGAAGCTGATAATGGGCGGAAGGCTTACATGACTGGAAGTGAAAGCCCTTCTTGACACCGACCACTAGGGTGTTCTTGCCCTCCTGGTAGACCTTGGGCGGTGTATCTCCCGGGATATTCTCCATGATTTTGTTTCCGTGAAGCTCAATGATCTCCACCTCTTTATTCGGCAGGAAACGCTGATAGATAGCCTTTCCGAGCTCATAATTTAATGCGGCTTTCTCAAATATAATTCGTTTTGGAAGGAACATAGCATTACCTCAAGCTTTCGTATAAATTTTATTTGTTTCTGCTATTATCTGTAGACCGCTGTGATATTATGATTCTTTTGCTATATTTCTACCGGTAGGATTGCTATCAAGCTGCGTTATTCAAACCGAATAATGTACACTTGACTGAGTATTTCAAATCGCTTCACTTGTCATAAATTAAAAACGCCCCCGGAGATCCTTCCGGAGACGTCAAATTAATTTGTTGTATTATTCAAAGATCGCGTTGATGGTATCAACCGGCAGGACCAGGGCGAATCTGACATAGCCTTCTCCCAGGGAGCCGAAGCTGCTTCCCGGAGTACATAGGATACCGGTCTCGTCGAAAAGCTTCATGCAATACTCATTGGAGCTGTGATAGCCCTTCGGAATTTTTGCCCATACAAACATGGAGCCCGCGGATTTGCGAGCCTCCATACCGAGCTGATTCAGTCCACGACAGAGAGCATCCCGACGCTTCTCGTATTCCCTGCAGTTAACCTCCACACTATCCTGGGGACCCTTCAGGGCAGCGATTGCGGCCTTCTGAACCAGATAGCTGGTGCCATAATCAAACTGAGAGCGAATGGTCTTGAATTTATGTATGATTTCTGCATTCCCCAGCAGGAAGGATATCCGGATTCCGGTTATATTATAGGTCTTCGATAGAGAGTTGAATTCCACCCCGACCTCCTTGGCTCCGGGGAAGCTTAAGAAGGAGGTTCCCTTCACACCGTCATAGATAATCTCCGAATAGGCATTATCATGAATAATTACGATCTGATATTTCCTTGCAAATGAGATTAATTCCTCATAAAAGGAGGCTGGAGCAATGGCACAGACCGGATTGGCAGGGTAGGAAACAATCATCAGCTTGGCTTTCTTAGCTACCTCTTCCGGGATAGCCTTCAAGTCAGGAAGATAATGATTCTCCGGTAACAGATTGTAATATTCCAGTTTGGCACCGCACAGATAGGGCCCAATCTCAAAGATGGGGTAACCCGGGTTAGGTACCAGCACGGTATCTCCGGGGTTCAGCAGCGCCAGACCGATATGGGTCATTCCTTCTTGAGTACCGGACACCGAGGTGATCTCACCGGCTGTCAGGTCTGTCTGATAACGGCTCTGATACCAGCTGATCACGGCCTCGAGAAGCTCCTCGGTATCCCCGAGGGAGTATTTATAGTTATCCGGCTCCAGGGCAGCCCTTGATACTGCTTCCATGATAAAAGCATCCGGCTTAAAATCGGGAGTACCGACAGTAAAATTATATACGGCCTTTCCTGACGACAGGCGTTCCTTTCTGCGATCATTTAGGGTATTAAAGATATTTTCACCAAAACGGTTGGCTCTTTCCGAAAATTCAATCTTCATAGCGGCTCCTTAGACAGAGATATTTGTGAATTTAATCATCTACTTTAATATTTATACACCAATCGATTAGAAATGTCAAAATCCATTTTACCATTATTTGATCGGATAAATAGTTTCACTTGTCATGAAAAAGAGCTGCACACTGGCGGTTTTTCAACCGCCAGTGTGTAGCTCTAACTTATGTGTCTTTAGAAGGAACCACCGGATAACATTAGAATTAACAGAAGCGGGAGTATTCCACCTAACCCTCCGCCGGAGCCACAGCCCAAACCGCAATTACCGTTTCCGCCGCAGCCGCCTAAGATACCGTTATCTCCTCCGCATAATAATAAAAGTATTAATAACATCGGGCTGAACCCGTTATCGCATTTGTTATCGCAGTTGTTGTCTCTGTTGTAGGATGTTGATGATAAGTCACTCATATATGAGCCTCCTAAATAATTTTTATACTGTATCATATGCAGGAGAATCATATATTTACATTCATCAATGTGACAATGTCACACAGAAAAACAGACCAGCTTACCAGCTTCGACGGAGGAAAGATAACGGAAGAGGATAATCCGCATAACAAGGCGTTACATAGGACTATTATTGGGAGAAACCGATAAATTATTGGAATAATATTAATTTTTATTGGATTTTGAGGACAAAAATAGCGAATGTATATGGAAATCCTTACTAATTCATGATATAATCATATTAGTTATGTTTATTTGGGGTTAATTCACTATAATTTTCGGTTCGAAATAATAATTATTAAACAAAAGAGGAGGTATAAAATGAAACTGTTTATGATTAGTCTTGGGGGCAAAGTAAATGGCTGCAATTTAGAGGTACATGATATTCTGTTTGTAGCGGCCAATCATATAGATGAAACGATAGGCCTGCTGAAGAATCAATGGTACGGGTTAGAAGAGAAGCTTCATATGGATAGCTATAAGATAATAGATGGGGCGGATGGATACCGGCTTCGGCTTACGAAGGAGAAACCCGATAGCAAGAAGAAGCTTTATCTTGTCCATCTCGGAGGCTTTAATGTGGATTCAACCCAGGAGCTCCATCAGATTGGTCTGTTTACCGGGGAATCGGAGCAGGAGGTCAAGGTAAAGGCCTTGAAAGAAATTGAGGTAGGGGAACTTCAAAATCATGTAGATCATATGGTTAATGTAGAGACCTGTATCATGAACCCGGAGGGGGAGACCTACTATATTGAGCTAACGGAAAGCTCACAGGAATACAACCTTGCTCCGGACTGGTTTGGATACAGAAGACTGGACAAAGAGTAATAAGAAAGCCTCACATTAACTTCATATTCTTATACAAAGGTGAATCAATATAGTTGTCATTGGATAAGGAGGATATCATGTACGATAAAATCACTCAAAAAGATGTAAAACGAATGGAAGAGGAAATAGAATATCGTAAGCTGGTGGTCCGGAAGGAAGCACTTGAGGATGTCAAAACAGCCAGAGCCCATGGGGATCTAAGCGAAAACTTTGAATATAAGGCTGCCAAGCAGTTTAAGAACCAGAATGAGAGCCGCATTCGCTACCTGGAACGAATGATTAAAACCGCCAATATTATTTCCGAGGATTCGAATGAGGATGAAGTAGGCCTAAATGACCGGATTACCTTATATTATCCCGAGGATAACATTGAGGAGCAGGTCAGAATCGTGACCACGGTACG
>JAEYQV010000015.1 GCA_023409835.1 Bacillota bacterium | reverse complement strand
ATATACTTCGTATCACATAAATAAGTTATAGATCATCTGTTGCATCACAGACTACATAAAACAGGGAAATACAGAATCTCTTTTTTACCCTGGCTGATGAGCCGTTTGTAGTAAGCATAAATCCCGCAATGGTCATAGTCTATAAGGCTGGGATACTGCTCCATTGCTTTCAGCAGAATATACTTCGTATCACATAAATAAGTTATAGATCATCTGTTGCATCACAGACTACATAAAACAGGGAAATACAGAATCTCTTTTTTACCCTGGCTGATGAGCCGTTTATGTAAGCTTAAATCCCGCAATGGTTGCAGTCTATAAGGCTGGGATACTACTCCATTGCTTTCAGCAGAATATACTTCGTATCATATTAATAAGTTATAGATCAGCTGTTGCAGCACAGACTACATAAAACAGGGGGCGTGTCGTCGTTGTCCCCGGTGAGTTTTCGCATGAAGGTATGCGCCTGTCAGTGCTCTCTGCCTCATTCAGAGAGCACTGGCGCGACCGTAATAAGAAAACTTCTCCGGGGATAATGATGATACGCCCCCCTGTTAAATCATAACCTTATACTTGTAAAAGCTTAACTTAACAAGACCGAAATATATTCTACCACAGACACTCGGCAGTAGCCAGCCTTACCAGTCTCCAACCATTGCGTACCTTATGAAACTTATCAAACCCTACCTCATCAGCTCTTCCATTTGATCCAGAAGCTCTTTAAACAAAGCCAGTGCCTGGTTCACCGGCTCCTTGGTGCTCATATCGACACCTGCTGCCTTAAGCAGCTCAATCGGATAATTGGAGCCGCCGCTGCTTAAGAACCGGATATAATCATCCACTGCGGGCTTCCCTTCCTTCAGTATCCGTCTGGAAAGGGCAATAGCCGCGGAATAGCCGGTTGCATACTGATACACATAGAAGGCGGTATAGAAATGAGGAATTCTTGCCCATTCCATATCAATCTCGGGATCAATCACTATATCATCGCCGAAATAAGCGACATTTAAATCATGGTAAATCTTACACAGTGCATCGGCAGTCAGGCTTTGGCCCTCCTCCACCATCTTATGGGTAATCATCTCAAACTCTGCAAACATGGTCTGGCGATATAGGGTGCCCTTAAATTTCTCGAGGAAATGGTTAATCAGATATGCCTTCTGCTTCTTATCCTCGGTCGTCTTCAGCATATGGTCGATTAACAGTGCCTCATTGCAGGTAGAAGCTACCTCGGCGACAAAAATCTTATAACCGGCATATACATAGGGTTGCGTCTTATCCGAATAATAGCTGTGGATTGCATGCCCCATTTCATGAGCCAGGGTAAATACATTATTTAAGGTATCATTATAATTCAACAGAACATAGGGATGGGTTCCATAAGCGCCCCAGGAATAGGCTCCGCTCCTTTTATTCTCATTTTCATAAATATCAATCCAGCGGTTTGAATAGCCCTCTCGTAAAATCTTAAGGTAATCCTCACCCAGGGGCTCCAGTCCCTTTGCTACCATCTCCTTTGCTTCTTCAAAGGGTATCTCCATCTTGATGTCCTGTACCAAAGGCGTATACAGATCATACATATGAAGCTCCTCAAGTCCTAACAGCTTCTTGCGGATGGATACATAACGGTGCATCTGCTCCATATTATCGTGAACGGCAGCAATCAGGTTCGTATATACCTCCACCGGAATATTACCGCCATCCAATGCTTTCTCAAGAGAAGAGCCATACTTTCTGGTCTTGGCAAAGAAGGCTTCCTGTTTCACATTCGCGCTGAAGGAGGCAGCCAGTGTATTACGGAAGCTTCTGTACGCAGCATAAACTCCTTCAAAGGCTTCCTTCCGGACTCTGCGGTCATTACTTTCCAGCAGCTGTCCATATCTTCCGTGGGTGATTTTAACCATTTCCCCATTTTCATCCTTAATCTCCGGGAACTTGATATCCGCATTATTAAACATAGAGAAGATACTTTCTGAAGCTTCTGCAATTTCTCCGGCATCAGCAAGTAAGCTTTCCGTCTCCGCGGACAGAATATGAGGCTTCAGTCTAAGGATATCCTCAATATGGAAATCATACAGCTTAAGCTCCTCATTCTCTGCCTTAAACTGCATCAGAGTGTCCTCCGGAATCGTAAGAATCTCCGGTGTCGCAAAGGCCATCGCGGAATTCACCTGTACGGACAGCATATTAGCCTTATTCGACAGATCCTGATAGGTTGCATTATTCGTATCCTCATGATATTTCTGGTGTGAGTATACAAGGACCCGCTCCATCATTCTTCCAACCTCATCGGACAGCTTCAGGAAGCTTAACAATAGCTCTCCTGATTTAGAAAGTCTGCCCTGATACTCTGCTACTTGCGGTAGCATGGATTTCACCTGTTCAAACTCCTGCTGCCACTGCTCATCCGAGGCATACAGATCCTCAATTGCCCAGGTCAATGCTTTGTCTACTTCATTTCGTTTCGGTAATTTCTTATTCTCTGCCATTACACCATCTCCTTTTACCCATTTCCATTCATTTGTTATATTTTTATAAAGTAAATAATTGAATAAACCTGTATCTGCTAAAATAAATTATACTAACCGTCCTTCAACAATGTAAGGAGCATCCCATGCCTGTTACCGCTTATAAATATAAAATCATCAAAGGGTCCATTCTTCTCTTCTTTATCCTTATGTTCATCTTTCCTTATGCATCCTATCAGGGAGCCTGTTCGGGATTACTGTTATGGTTTTTGAATGTCCTTCCGACCCTGCTTCCCTTTGTGATTATCTCTAATTTAATGATAAAGCTCAATATTGCCGGCCAGATCAGCCGCATTCTGCATCCCGTCCTGGGAAGATTGCTACGCCTGAGCCCGGAGGGCTGTTATCCGATTCTGCTCGGCTTCTTATCTGGTATACCGATGGGCGCTAAGTCCTCCGCAGATCTTGTGATCGAGAAGAGAATCAGCAGGAAGGAGGGAGGCTTCTTATTAAGCATGTGCAACAATGCCAGCCCGGTATTCATCATGAATTATATTGCTGTAAATCAGTTAAAGCTTCCCCGAATCAGACTGCCGTTATTCTTTATCGTCTATAGCTCAGCCATCTTAAGTGCTCTACTTTTTCGCTTTCTCCTGAACCGGGGCAGCAATTCGGATAAAACGCTTATGGATATCGGTATTCTGTCACCTGCTCATAATAAGGGCAATCAATCAACACGGTTTACCTTTGACCTAATGGACAGCTCCATTATGAACGGCTTTGAGGTGGTAACCAAAATCGGAGGCTATATTATTCTGTTCTCGATTCTTGCCCGGATTGTCGATGATACGATCCCTGCCATGGGTATGCTCAAGGCGTCCTTTATGGGTATTCTGGAGATAACCACCGGAATTAACCAAATATGCAAAATAGAGGCTGCTCTCAGCATAAAAATAGTCCTGGCCGCGGTACTAACCTCCTTTGGCGGTTTATCCGGTATGGCTCAAACCAAGAGTGTACTGGGAGACTCGGGACTATCTCTAAAAACATATTTTGCTGTTAAAGTACTCAATGCCTTCGTGACATTTCTGTTAACCCTTATCTATGTATTCCTTATCATGGGTTAGTTTACATCGTTTAAGAAGGTATTCTCGTCAAAATCAAAGTCCTCATCCCGATAGGCAACATTCTGGTTATTCTCTGCTGCCTTCTCCTGAGGGTAAAGCTGCTCACTCAGCTCTCTCTTATTATGACTGATGATCTCCAGGCTGTTCTTTAAGGTACCAATGAAGCCGTCATATTTGGACAGTGCATTCTCATAGGCATTGGCCATAACCTTCTCCACCTCAGATAATACATCATTGGAGTACACCAGTGCTCCTGTTCTGATCTGGTCTGCTTCCGCCTGTGCCTCCCTGCGCAGCTTCTCTGCTTCCTGGGAAGCCTGCATGATCATTTCATTCGCTTCATAATATGCCTGCTGCATAATCTCATGCTCATTCAAAAGCTCTTTCGCTTTCTCTCTGGTCTGTACAAGGATTCCTTCTGCCTTACTCTCGGCATCAGCAATGATGGCATCTCTGTTTGCAATGATCTTCTGATATCTCTTGATCTCATCCGGAGTACGGAGACGAAGCTCATCCAGGAGATCATAGAGCTCATCCTTGGGTACAATTACCTTAGTGCTTGACAAAGGCTGCATTCTGCAGCTTTCCACGAATTCATAAATATCCTCAATTAACTGTTCAATCCTGCTTGCTCCCATATCAAACACTCCTTATCGAATTATATTTATCATATACAGCTTGTACAATGCACTCCGGTACAAATTGTTTAATATCTACTCCATAGCTGGCAATCTCTTTCACTGCGCTGGAGCTTAAGTAGGAATATTCCACGCTGGTGGTAAAGAATACCGTATCAATCTTCGGGTTCATTTTATGATTCATCTGGGCAATCTGCAGCTCATATTCAAAATCTGTTACCGCACGGAAGCCTCTGACAATGATGGAAGCCTCCTTCTCTCTGGCGTAGTCTACCAGCAGACCGTCAAAGGCTTCAACCTTAACATGGGCTAATGCCGGGTTGGTTCCGATGACACGTTCTATCAGCTTAACCCGTTCTTCTGCTGAAAATAACGGTTTTTTTGCACTGTTACGTAATACACCTATCGTAAGGTTGTCCACCAGACGCGAAGCACGGACGATAATATCCAGATGTCCAAGAGTAATCGGGTCAAAACTACCGGGATAGATACCTATTTTCATGATAATCCTCTCCTGTCGCTGCCATGCTTTATCTTACTTTAATTCAATAAATACATGTTGGTTTGTTTTATATTCTTTTTTCTTAAAAATCCTGAATTTTGTATGTTCAAGAAAGTCAAAATTCGTTTTTAATGAAGCTTCTATAACGATAATCGTATCGCAGTATATGATGTTTGAGCTTTGGAGAGCCATCAGTACATCGCTTTCCAGCAGCTTATTATAAGGTGGATCCATGAATATCACATCAAACACCTTACCTCTGATCTCCAGGGCACGGATAGCCTCCTGTACCTGCATTGCATAAACCTCCGCCTGCTCTTCCAGTCTGGTCGCCTTAAGGTTAGACCGGATGCATTCTAACGCTGATTTATTATCATCAACAAAGGCAGCATACTTAGCACCTCTTGATAAGGCTTCAATACCTATCGCTCCGCTACCGGAAAAAAGATCTAAGAAGTCTGCGTCTGCCAAGTAAGGATTCAATATATTAAATAGTGTTTCCTTGGTCCTGTCAGTCGTCGGCCTGGTTTCTAAGCCTTCAGGTGTCCGAAGCTGCAATCTTCTGGCTTTCCCTGCAATCACTCTCATATCGTTTCTCCACTTCACACGAACAATTTACTATAATCTTTATTTTATAATATTATGACCATTTGTCAACCATTTTAAGACTAGTTTATCCTATCCTGTAAAAAATTTCAATAATATACATAAACCATTAACTAATCATGACCACCGGCTTAGCCGGTGGTTTGTTCTGCCCCTATAAGGGGCTTTTACCTGCAAGCGCCCGGAAGGCGCCTGAGGGATTTGCCAACCGCACTACTTCCTCAGGCCAGCCCTAAAGGGC
>JAEYQV010000012.1 GCA_023409835.1 Bacillota bacterium | reverse complement strand
GCCCTTTAGGGCTGGCCTGAGGAAGTAGTGCGGTTGGCAAATCCCTCAGGCGCCTTCCGGGCGCTTGCAGGTAAAAGCCCCTTATAGGGGCAGAACAAACCACCGGCTAAGCCGGTGGTCATGATTATTTATAATAAGTAAATCGGTTTATCGTTTTTGCTTGTTAATTACAGGCCAATAGGGCTTAACGAGATGTACGGTCTTACCGTAGGAAGCCTCCAGAAAGTAACGGTAGGCTGTCTGTGCGACGGAAAGGCTGTCATAGATACCAAATACGGTTGGACCACTTCCGCTCATCAGAGACACCAGAGCTCCCCTTTCTTTCATGCGAGTCTTAATCTCATCAATAATCGGATGCTCAGGAACAGTTACGGTCTGCAGAATATTATCCATACAAGAGGTCAGTGCCTCGAGGTTACCCTCATCAATTGCGCTGAGCATGCTAGAAATATCAGGATGGAGTATATTCTCTGTCAGCTTCAGGTTCTCATAAACATATCTTGTAGATACACTGATATCCGGCTTGACCAGAAGGATATGACAATCCGGAATCGGCTTTAATGGAGTGAGAAGCTCTCCGATTCCTTCGGACAATGCTGTACCAAGCTGGATGCAGTAAGGAACATCTGCTCCTAGCTTCACGCCCAGCTGCTTCAGGGCTTCCTCCGAATAACCTGCCTGGAATAACTGATTCAATCCCTTCAGGGTGGCTGCGGCATCACTACTGCCTCCGGCCATGCCGGCAGCAACGGGTATCCTCTTCTCCAGAGTGATCCGGATACCATCCTTAAGCCTTAAGGTGTTACGGAATAGCTCGGCAGCTTTATATACGAGATTACGGCGGTCATTCGGCAGATAGGAGAGGTTTGTTCTCACCCGGATGGAGGGATCCTTTGTCCGGCTAATGGTTAGGGTATCATACAGATCGACAGACTGCATGATCATACTGACTTCATGATAACCATCTTCCCGCTTTCTGATGACATCCAATCCCAGATTAATTTTCCCATAGGCCCTTATATTAATAGTATTCATGCCGCTCTACGTTCTCCTTCTTGATAGTGGTAAGCCGGCCAGTGCTGTGACCGGTTTACTATCGGTATTCTATCATAGATTCGAGCGGTTTACAATCGACAGCTTGGGAGTTTGTTTGCTTTTGTCATAAACGGAGCAGCTCAGGAAACGATCAGGTGAATAGCTTCTTAAATGATTCCCACAGCTTAAATTTATATTTTACAGAGACCTTCTGACCCTTCAGGGCATCATACTCCTCCTCCGTAAGCAGGCCCTTCAGCTGCTTATCGGTATCGGAGTCTACAATGCTGTAGGTCTCATCTACAAAACACAGAGGAGGAAACATAACACACCACCAGTTCTTACCGGCAGCCTCTCCGATCTGGACACGAAGAGCTTCATAAGTACCCGGAGGGAACGTATAGTCTCCATAGACCTTCATAGGAAAATAAACAGGTTCCAGAGTAACCTTTACGGGGTAATAATAGCCGTTATCGGAAATAGTCTTCTCTGCCACGGTTTGAATGGAGGCTAACCCGGACCGGATAATCCTACGTCCCTCGGTTATATCAGTTACGGTCTTTAATCTGGGGGTTAGCTCCTTCACCAGCGCGTCCTTTACCTTATACTTCAAGGCCTGATCTTCGGTGCTGTCACTGTTGGCGATGACATGGAAGCGGATGATTTCCTGAGCGATTCCTTCCTGAACCGATTTGCCCTTGGCGGCATTGGCCTGGATGATACAGGAGCCTGCCCAGGAGAAGAACAGAATAACGATGAGCAGCTGAATACGGATATGCCTACTCCCTTTCCTTTCCTTTTGCTTTGCTTTTTTCGGGAGAAGCCTCTGCTCGAACGGCATATCGGTATCATAAGGAATCTTCCTGCATTCTGGAGGCTTATGCCAGTATGGGCCGGGCTCCCGGTGGTTTCGATTCTTTCGTGGTCCAACAGGCTGATCTGTTTCACGGGTGCTGCTATTTGTCTGATACGGTAAGCTTTTACGGCTGAAATCGCTGTCCTGCATATTATCACTATTATTCTGACACATAATACCCTCCATTAAGCTTAATTAAGCTTGTTAATTGTGTTATTCGCGATCGTCAGCCTGTATTTGGGTATCATGGCATGCGGTCTGCCATCCAGACTGGGGCATGCTTAATTTCATGACAAATGAAGCGATTTCTCGTCTCATCTTATTATCTGTGCACTTTATGTATGGAGAGGCGGTTATAATACGGCTAACGATTTGGAATGACCTGTTTTGATAAGAGTATTGCCGGAAAAGGGGTAGCCTATACAGTAACCGATCCTTCCTCTAGGAACAGATTGATTTATTGAAAAGTCCTTGAACTTATCAGGGTTTAATAGTACAATGTAGTGGCGTTCCATAGGGAGGAACAGCCGATAGAATGGCAGCAGGAGGCAAAGCTATGTCAAGTAAAGCACCCATCGGTGTCTTTGATTCCGGAATCGGCGGATTAACCGTTGTGAAGGAGATCATGAACCAGATACCTGGTGAATCAATTATATATTTTGGAGATACCGCAAGACTTCCGTATGGAAGCAAATCAAAAGAGACGATTATTACATATACGAGACAGATTGTCAAATTCCTGATGGCAAAAGGAGTGAAAGCAATTGTAATTGCCTGTAATACGGCAAGTGCATTCGCTCTGGAGACGGTCAGTGCAGAAATAGAGATACCGATGATCGGAGTAGTGAAGCCCGGAGCTAAGGTGGCGGGGCAGACAACGAGAAACGGCAGAATTGGTGTAATTGGTACGGAAGGAACGATCCACAGCGGGATATATCAGGATTTTCTAAGTAATACGAATCCTCAGGTTAAGGTATTCGGGAAGGCTTGTCCGCTTCTGGTGCCGCTGGTGGAGGAGGGATTGATTGATGACCCGGTAACACTGGAGATCTCCCGCAGATATATCAGCGAGCTACTGGCAGAGAATATCGACACTCTGGTGCTTGGCTGCACCCATTATCCACTGTTGAGAAAAACAATCCACAAGATTACAGGGGACGGAATAGAGCTGGTCAATCCGGCATATGAAACGGCGAAGTCTCTGAGAGAAGTATTGACGGAGCAGGGGATTATAAATGATAACCTTCTGAAGCAGGATCACAAATTCTATGTCAGTGACGGTGCAGAGAAGTTCCGCCGTTTTGCAGATACTATTTTACCCTGTGAGGTTGTAGAGACTAAGGATGTCAATATTGAAGAGCTGATTGGTTAGAGAAATCATAAGGAGACATTCATGACGAAGGAAATCAGAATTACGGTGGAAGGGACGCAGACCGGTGAGAAGGAAGCCGTTACGGTGCAAGCGAACGGAGTGTACCACTTAAGGGATGGGAAACACTACATCCGTTATGAGGAGACGACGGAGGACGGAAAAGAACCTATTCACAATACCATTAAGCTGGCTCCCGGACAGATGGTTCTCAAGAAAGAGGGCAGGAATGCCTCAACCTTGATGGTGTTTGATCTTAAGGAGCTTACCCATTCCGAATTTCATACTCCCTATGGTAACCTGAGTTTTCAGATAAAAACCTCTGAAATTCTAATCAACGAAGGGGAGGATGAG
Source organism: Bacillota bacterium (assembly GCA_023409835.1). Lineage (GTDB taxonomy): Bacteria > Bacillota > Clostridia > Lachnospirales > Lachnospiraceae > Mobilitalea. Next base: position 6,840 of record JAEYQV010000012.1, on the reverse strand, counting down.
CTCCTGGTGTTGGTCCGTTACAAGCTATCGGATCCGGGTGGAGCCCTATCCGAAAATGAAGTAAAGATATGGATTTCTTCTGTATAAATAAAATATAGGCGGCAGCTTCATCCAACCGGTTATTGGTATTCCGGAGCATGAGGCTGCCGCCTTTTTTCATCAGGTGAGTTTAAGAATGCTAAGGTATGAGCAGCTTGTTCAACAGGCCTTATTCTGCTGCTTTCGCTTCTGTGATGTAGCCGTCCTCATCGATTTCAACACCAAAGGAGATATCCTTCATGAAGCTAAAATATGCTTTCCGGTCAACGGCATCCTGTAGCAGATAGGTATAAGTTTTCTCCCCCAGAGTGGGTAGAAGCTGAACCTGCGTACTTCCATCCGGGTTGAGATATATCTTTAAAAGACCGGCTTCCCGGGTTGTATTATTAAACCAGTAATTACCGAGGCTGTAGACAATCGGCTTTCCTTGATAGAATTCTAATCCCTGAAGAACATGGGGATGACAGCCGATGACAGCATCGGCTCCGGCCTCGATGTACTGTCTGGCCAGAGTCTTTTGATATTCGACAGGATAATTGGTCCGTTCCACTCCCCAGTGAACATATACCACTACATAATCACTGTTGCTATCCGCTTCCCGGATCTGTTCCAAAAGCAGGGAGGGATCATAGGTTCCTATCATTCCCGGCCGGGTATCGGTTGCATACCAGTCCATGGCAAACACCACACGGGAAGCAGCCAGATAAGCAATCTTTTTGTCGCCGAGGGTATAATAGATCGGAGCCTTCGCCCGGTTAAGGTTATCACCCGCTCCGATATAATCAATTTCAGCATCCTCCAGCGTAGTAAAGGTGTCCATCAGTGCATCCATTCCATAGTCCAGGGCATGGTTGTTGGCGAGGGAAACGATATCCACTCCCATTTCCTTCAGGATGTTTACTCTCTCCGGTTTGGCCCGGAAGGTGTAGGACTTATCTGCCGGTTCCCCGCGGAGGCTATAGGAAAATTCGTTGTTTAGCATCATAATATCTGCCGCATTCATCTCATCGACCAGCTCCGGCGAGATACAGCCAAGGATGCCCTTTCCCTCACGATCGTACCGGGACACCGGCTTAGAGTTCTCATCCAGATTAATATCACCTGTAAAAGCAAGTATAATCGGTTCTGTAGCGAAATCGGAGGGATCTGTCTCTGTGGTATCGGCAGGCTTTGTAGAATCAGGAGAGCCGTCAGAACCGGAGAGGTCAGACTCGGCTCCCTTCGGAGGTATATTTCCGTCGGTAGCAGAAGCTTTATCAGACTCGGTCGCCGGGTCCTGTTCCGTTCCTGCATCGAGGGAATCCGGCAACCCGTTATCGGAGCTCTTCGGCTTCTCGGAGGCTTTGATATCAGAAGCATTTTCCGAAGCGGCTTTCGTCGGCTCGGGGACATTAGTATTTATTTCAGATTGATCTGTCTGTTCCTGCAGACGGAAGGAATATACCACGACAGCGGATAATAGGATCAAAGACAGTATTGCTGCCAAGGTAAAAACGAATAAATTCTTCTTATTCATAAGCTGCTCCTCTCTACCGGGTTACCGGATATAAAAAAATCCTCTTACCTTATTCAATTATGCCAATTAGGTAAGAGGAATATTATTTATTATTTCTTTGAAAATCTACCGGTTATCCGTTTGAAAATGCCCTTCTTTTCCGGCTTAACCTCAAGACCGCTTCTTAAGCCCTTCACATCCATGATATAGATACCGCTGATGACAGCTTTCACTTCCTTCTTAACAGGGATCAGATCAAATACCTTAGCATCACAGACCAGTGACATTACCTTCGGACCAATTTTAGCTTTCACAATCGGGACTTTAGAGGCACGCATATACTTCGGAGTCTGATCAAGTACAATCTTAGGAAGGTTTGCTTCTTTCATCTTCATTTTCTTCTTATCAATTACCAGGATGGATACAGTCTGGGCAGCAGCCTTCATCTGCGCTTCGGATACTTCCTGCTTCTTCTGGAGCTTTCTCCCGAAGAAATACAGAACGATTAGAGCGACAAGTACTACTGAGACAATGATTAATAATACGGTGATTACGGTTGGCATGAATTATGTACCTCCTAAATTTGTACGTATTCCGATGTTCCCCTATGCCGGGCAACGTTTATTGTATCATCTTTTGTGGAAAAAATAAATAGCTAAAAATAAAATTGATACAAAGAATTCGACAAGCTAAACCAAGGTAGAATTCTTATCAAGCATATCCTTAATGATGCCCTGGACATAAGTGCCGAGGAATTTCCGTTGCTCCTTATCCAAGCTGTCCGGATAAATCGGCTTACCGAATTCAATCACCACATGGGTTGCCTTCACCCTCGGAAAATGATTCTCGAAGATCTCATCGGTATTCGACAGAGCGACGGGAATAATGGCACAGCCTGTCTTCTCAGACATCTTAAAGCTTCCCTCTTTAAAAGGAAGCATTTCCTTACCATGATTACGTGTTCCTTCCGGTGCTATAAAAACAGAATAACCGGATTTAATCTGTTCTATTCCCTTCAGTACAGTTTTTAATCCCTGCTTGATATCCTCACGGTCTAAGAACAGGCATTGAAGAAAACGCATCCAGGTGCGTAGGAATGGAATTCTCGCAATCTCCTTCTTCGCCATAAAGCCGGTTAAGTTTGGTAGATAGGAATATGCAACCGGTACATCGAAATAGCTCCTATGATTGGAGACATAGAGAACCGCTTCCTTCTTCGGGATGTTTTCACGACCGATTACGGTTCGCTTTATTCCGGAGATGAGCATTAGAACTTTAAAAGCCCTGACAACAATCCATTGGGAACTGGCCACCATCTTCCGGTGGCTGAATCTGCCGATGATCCATTCGATCAGAAACAGCGGAATACTGATAATAAAGAAAATGATTAAAAATAACAGATCAAGTATAAGCCGTAGCATAATAATCCTCCCGGTAGTTTCTAGAAATAAATTAAGGTTAATAATAAAAAGAGATTTTATGATTATTCTAGTATACCATAATAATCCATAAAAATCTCTTTTTTCATATTCATGACAGTGTGAAACGATATATCGCTTCAGCTTGTTAGCGGTTGGCTGCCACAGGCAGACAATCCGGTTCATGACATGAAACAATTTACCGCTTCATCTTGTTCATACCTAGTATCCGGAAATTATCCCTATTATAGTAAATGTTCCATCACAGGAAATAACAGGCTGCAGCTACTCACGGTTATTATTTACGATAGGAGCCTCGGAGGGGGTGTTCGAACCCTCCTGTGGGGCAGGGGTACCCTCTGAGGGTGTTGGATCTTCCTCGGAAGGTGCTTCTAAGCTGTCGTCCGCGGGATTCTCAGGGTCCGTATCTTCCGGTTTATCTGTATCGGTATCTCCGTTAGAATCGGTATCGCCCGGAGTATTATCTTGTGAAGGAAGGTCTGTCGGAGTATCCTCTCCCGTAACGTCCTTCTCCTCATCATTCGGATCGGTATCTCCGGAAATGTCAGGTATTACAGTATCATCATCGGAATTGTCCGGTAGCCCGTCTCCGTCTAAATCGTCTACAATACCATCCCCATCCAGGTCGCCCGCAATAGGGGTAGGAGATATGGTAGGTATAGGTGTCGGGGTTACAGGAGGTATATAGTTGATTAACTCCGCATAGGTTGCTTCAAAATCAAAATCAGGGCTTGGAGTATAATGATAATACTCCTCCAGAGTCATATTATTATCATAAAGATATTTGGCCAGATCCTTTCCGACATAACGAATATGCCAGGGCTCATATGCATATCCGGTAACCTCGATACGGTTCTTGGGGTAACGGATGATGAAACCGTAAAGGTATGCATTCTCAGCAAGCCATTTTCCCTCCGGACATTTGGCAAAGCCGGTAACCAGCCTATACTTCATAGAGGCGGAGGAAACATCGATAGCGAGACCGGTTTGATGCTCGCTGGTACCAGGTACTGCAGAATATTTAAGGGTGTGGTTCTTTCCCTTTTTTACAATATTATCAAGAAATATTTTCTTCTGCCGATCATAGGATCGATAGCCGGAGATGCCATAGAGAGTATAGCCGTCCAGCTGGGCTGCATTAAACAGCTGCTCCAGTGCATAAGCGGCAGGGGCACGCAGCTGCTTCCTCTCATCAAAACCTTGAATATCAAAGAGCACATTAGGAATGACAAGATTCTCAGGAACATAATCCTTCGGCAGAGCATATTCTTTGTTTACGAAGAGAGTAATGCTAGAGGGGTCCAAATCCATTTCTGTGGCAGGAGTCCAGGGGACATCGGTTGGTCTTAAGTCATCCATGTATGGTACATCCTCATTACTTTTATTATCATCATATTCAAAGACAGGTGGAATATATGTATATTTACCGGAATCTTCCTGATTGTTCCCGATGATGGTTTCAGGTGCGGCCATGGCGGAAGCAGTTCCGGAATTCTTACTATTACTATTGGGCTTTACAACAAAATTAAAGATGAGGAAGCCTGATAGGGACAGTATAACGACGGTTGATGTAATAATCAGTATCTTTCCCTTTTTCAAAAAAATCCCTCCTTAGTATGAAAACAGTATAACATATGGGAGGCAAAAAACCAGTCATATATTTTATATTAGATAGAAAAATAAATCATACTTCCTTAGTTATAGCTATCCAATAGCTGTGTTTTTACCTGATACAGCTTGTTAGACAGATCTACATATACAACATGTGGGTTGACGAGACGCTTTGCTTCATCCCAAAGCGTATCCAGCTCTTTCGTACAATACTCGCGGATATCCATGACGGAGGGCGAGTTATATACACATTTTCCGGACAGGAAAACAGGAACCAGAAGCTCCTTTAAGGTGTAGGAGTTCGGTTCAAGATAAGTCTTCTTCCAGGTAGCAATCGGATCAAAGAGAAGCAGGGGCTTATCCTCTGTGTAGGTCTCAGCGACCAGGGTGATCAGATCGGCTTTAATCTTGCCGCTGTCCTTCTCGTAGATACGGTAGATCTTCTTATCGCCGGGGTTTGTAATTTTCCATTGATTTTCGGATAGCTTGATCTTCGGAATGAATTGATTTCCCTTCTTTATAGCAGCTAATTTATATACTCCTCCGAAGGACGGGCAGTCTCTGGAGGTGATCAGCTTCGTGCCAACACCCCAGGAATCAATTTTGGCTCCCTGAGCCTTAAGGGAATCAATAATATATTCATCCAGATCACTGGAGGCAGTGATGGTGGCATCATAAAAGCCGGCAGCATCTAACAGCTTACGGGCTTTCTTGGATAAATAGGCAAGATCGCCGCTATCCAGACGGATACCGTATTTCTGCGGCATATTACCCTTTGCTCGCAGCTCCTCAAAGATCCTAATGGCATTTGGAACACCGGAACGCAGCGTGTCATAGGTATCCACCAGCAGGGTGGTATTCTGGGGGTATAGCTCCGCATACTTACGGAAGGCTGTAAGCTCATCTTCAAAGCTCATAATCCAGCTGTGCGCATGGGTACCTAAAGCAGGCATATCATAAAGCTTGGCAGATAAAACGTTGCTGGTACCGATGCATCCGCCGATTACAGCGGCTCTTGCACCCAGGGTACCGGCATCCGGGCCCTGTGCCCGGCGTAATCCGAACTCCATGACGGGCTGTCCCTGTGCAGCATATACCACACGGGAGGCTTTTGTAGCAATCAGGCTCTGATGGTTAATAATATTTAATAGGGCGGTTTCTACTAATTGAGCCTCCATGATCGGGGCTACAACCTTTACCAGGGGTTCCATAGGAAAGACTACTGTTCCCTCAGGAATGGCATAGATATCCCCGGTAAAACGGAAGTCCCTAAGATATGCCAGAAAATCTTCATCAAAAATCTTTAGGGTTCGTAAGTATTCAATATCATCCTCTTTAAATCGGAGGTTTTTAATATAATCGATCAGCTGCTCCAGACCTGCGCAGATGGCATATCCGCTTCCGCAGGGATTCTCGCGGTAGAAGGCGTCAAAAACCACAACATCGTTATTTTTATTGTTAAAATAGCCCTGCATCATTGTTAACTCATAAAAGTCGGTTAATAAAGTCAGATTTTGTTTACTCATAATAACCTCCATTCTGTCGGAAAAGGTGAATTTAGGTGTCATCCTAAACCCACGAAGTGAATGATTCATCCTTCACTATATGAAAATATATATTTCTTACGATAATATCGTAACGAATACAGCTTACCTTATATAGAACGAAACGGTAATACCATAACAAAACATATACCAGTTTTGGAAAGAAGTCAAGGTAATTAAGAAAACTATTGACATTGTTACATTTTTATACTATCATATATGAAAATCGATAAAAACGTTGACGGAGAGAGTAAGCATCCAGCCAAAATCGCAGCGAACCGGGGAGAGTGTAAGCCCGGTATGAGTAGCAGATGACTGAAAATCACTCCCTAGTTGCAAGCCCAAAGACAAAGCAAATCGCCAGTCTAGTAGGCCGTGCCGGTATCCACCGTTAAAAGGATAATGTATGGAAGCCGTTGGCAGAGTACGTGAAACAGGTGGTTTAATGAAAGCGTTCGCTCTCATCCTTTTTCGGATGGGGGCTTTTTTGTTTTATATGTTATGACGGTATTCATACTGAAAGTTAATTAAGGTTATAGTAATACAAAAGATCGAATGGGAGGGAAAATCCTCCCATTCAAACCATTAATCTAAAATATTTTGTTATTAAGAATAGGAGGGAAATCCTCCTATTCAAACCATTAATAAAAAATATCTAGTTATTAAGAATAGGAGGATTGGAATGTACGATAAGGTGTCAACAGATTTAAAC
>JAEYQV010000116.1 GCA_023409835.1 Bacillota bacterium | reverse complement strand
AGCAGTCTTCATTGCGTTAAAAAAAAGCCTTTGTCTCTGCATTTATCTGCAGGGACAAAAGCTTTCAGCTTCTGCGGTACCACCCTTTTTGCCGTATGTATGTAAAATACGACCACTCATTTTGCATACCATCATATGCACCCCACTGATAACGGACAGGGTTCCCGTAAGCGTCTACTCTCCGAAGATTTCAAACCTCCCTCACAAGACCATTCAGAATCACCTTTGTAACCGCACTCGCACCATCGGCGGCTCTCTGTATACATCGAATTATTCTTACTTTTCTTGCTCAACGGTTTTAATATTAAGCGAATTATACCAACGAACCCTATGTTCTGTCAATACAATTTTACAATTATTTCATATCATAGTTGATTTCATCCATTTCATGATGTAGAATGCAGACTTCATCAGAGGACATCTGATATAGCTCCAACTTATCTGTGTATACGAATACAGCAGGAATCGATGGTTTGTATTTATTGTTGACATTATATGATAAATAAGTTATATTAAATAAAGCAAAACGGGTGGTGATCTAATGACCAAAGGCCAATTAGAGGCTAAGCTTTCAGAAGCTATCAGTAAATTTGAATTGGAATATATGGGACGGGGTCCCAAATCAATTCGTACTTATATAATTAATGACCTGATTGTCGTCAGACTTTCCGGAATTCTAAGCCCTTCCGAGCAGAAGCTGACTGATAATCCCCAGGGAATTGAACTGTTTAAAAAGGTACGTTCTTCTCTATTCGAAGGTGGGCGAGGATATTTGGAAACATTGATTACAGATATAATAAATGTAGCCATCGTCAGCACCCATTCCGATATCAGCACGAAGACCGGCGAGAAGATTATTATTATAACCACGGACCGTAATCTGGAAGAATTAACAACTAAATAACCGGAAGACAATCAAATTAGGAAAGCTAGCTTTACTAAGTTGTAAGTAAGCCGATATCTTGAGTATTAAGCTAAAGATATCGGATTTTTTTTACACAACAGATGGATACTATTGGAAGTTATATAAATATAAAACCTAAAAGGAGGTATATTATGAGTAAAAAAGTTGCTATTCTGATGGGAAGTGACAGCGATCTCCCTATCGTTAAGGGTGCCATCAATACACTAAAGGGATTTGGCATTCCGGTTGAGGTACATGTCTTAAGTGCACACCGGACCCCGAAGCAGGCCAGTGATTTCGCTTTGAATGCCAGAGCTAACGGCTTTGGTGTGATTATCTGTGCAGCAGGCAAGGCCGCACATCTGGCCGGTGTTATTGCAGCTCAGACTACATTACCAGTTATTGGCATTCCAATCAAGGCTTCTGTCCTGGACGGAATGGATGCGTTACTTGCAACCGTACAGATGCCCAAGGGTATTCCTGTTGCAACCGTTGCAATTGACGGGGCCGACAACGCAGGTATCCTTGCCGTTCAGATTTTAGCAGTTTATGATGAAGAGCTGGCCGTCAAGCTTGATACTATGAAGGCTGATATGACGAAGGAGGTACTTGAAAAAGACGAAAAGCTTCAAACTGAGATGTGGTGGAAAATGTAATGATTTTTATGAATAACAATAGTAAAGGAGTTTTCTATGAAAGAATTCTTGCAGAAATTTATACTGGCAGATGACGTAAAGGAAATCTTAACCGGAAGTAAAAAGCTTGTATTTCCAAGATCCAGGGAGGAGCTGATTAATCTCTCCTTCGGAAGTGACGGTAATGACAGCTTCGATGTTGATTATGAGGTTGAGGGTAAGGGCAGGATTATGGAAGCGAATGTCACTCGCTGCCGTAACGGTGCGGTTGTCAATTATATGGAGGACTATATGCGCCGCCGCGATCCCGAAAGCCTTGTGATCGGAGATAAACTGGATACGGATAAGCCCAAATTCACCGACCTGTATCATAAGGAATTTGAGCCTCTTCGTAAAAGGACCTTTGATTGGCTGAAGGATCAGGAGCTGATTGCACTTCCCTTCATGTCCGGAAGCTATGAATATGGATATGAATCACTGCTGATTGCTCCATTGAATGCTGCCTTCTTCGCTTGTGCATTAGCTGATCTACAGGGCTTTTTAAGCATCGATCAGGTGAAAGCCAACTTTAAGCCGAAGGCCATTGTATATCTGGCACCACCCTTCCGTCATACTGATTTTGATGGGCAGCAGGTAGTTGTCCACAACCGGTTGAAGGAGGTACATGAGGTCTTCTCCTATAACCTCTATCCCGGTCCCAGTGCGAAGAAAGGAATCTACGGTGTTCTGTTAAATATCGGTGAGCAGGAGAATTGGTTGACCGCTCATGCTTCCACGGTTAAAGCAATAACCCCTTATGATAATGAAATTGTCATTATGCATGAGGGTGCCTCCGGCGGCGGTAAGAGTGAAATGATTGAACCTGCCCACAAGGCTGCGGACGGAAGGCTTATCCTGGGTGAAAACCTTTCAACCGGTGAAAAATATTATCTGGAGCTGACTGAATCCTGCGAGCTCCGTCCGGTCACCGACGACATGGCACTCTGCCATCCTAAGGTACAGAATAACAGTAAGAAGCTTGTCGTTCAGGATGCGGAGAGTGGTTGGTTCTTAAGACTTGATAACATAACCAGCTATGGTTCTTCTCCCCAATATGAGAAAATCTTCACCCAGCCGAAGGAGCCCTTATTATTCTTAAATATACAGGGTGTTCCAAAGGCAACCTGCCTGGTTTGGGAGCACACCTTAGATTCAAACGGTACGCCCTGCCCGAACCCACGAGCCATTCTACCGAGACGGCTGGTTCCCGATATCGTTTCCGAGCCTGTTGAGGTGGATGTACGAAGCTTCGGTGTTAGAACTCCGCCCTGCACGAAGGAGAAGCCTTCTTACGGTATCCTCGGCATGCTACATATCCTTCCTCCTGCTCTTGCATGGTTATGGAGATTGGTTGCACCCAGAGGCTATAACAATCCCAGTATCGTAAGCTCCAAGGGAATGGTCAGTGAAGGTGTCGGCTCCTATTGGCCCTTTGCCACCGGTAAGATGGTAAAACAGGCTAATCTTCTGCTGGAGCAGATTCTTCGTTCCTCCAGTACCAGATATGTTTTAATTCCAAACCAGCATATCGGTAATTATAAGGTTAGCTTCAATCCTCAGTGGGTCGCAAGAGAATATATTGCAAGACGCGGCAGTGCCAAGTTTAAACCGGATCATCTGAAGGAAGCACGCTGTACGCTCTTAGGCTACGGCTTGGAATCCTTAAAGGTTGACGGTCAGTATATCCGCAGAGCCTTTCTTCAGCCGGAACGCCAGCAGGAGGTAGGTATCGAAGGCTACGATGCCGGTGCAAAGATATTAATAGACTTCTTTAAACAGGAGGTTGTCAAGTTCAATACCGAGGAGCTGAATCCTCTGGGCAGACAGATTATTGAGTGTTTATTAAGAGATGCTCCGCTGCAGGATTATATCGATTTAATTCCGATGAGATTTTAACTCGCCCTCCGGGCGTATATACTAAGGTCCCTGAAATCCAAGGTTCATGCCTGGATTTTCAGGGACCTTTATTTAAGCTATGATACCATGTCTAATCTGCAGAAACGAACATAAGCATAAAGATATAGGGGATCGGTTCTCCGCCATATCCGTCATCCGTCTGTATACAGATAAAATACTGTCCCGGTAACAGATACTGGTAATTCAAGAATTGTACCGGTTCCGTCTTACTTAAATATCCACTTGTAACATAATTATATGTACTATAATCGTATAATAGGAAATATACGTAATCCGCTTCCTGCATGCTGTTGAATTCTGCTATTCCAATTAAATTAATTGGCTTATTTGTTGTGAAATAATAGCAATCGCTGTATTCTGTAGAAGCAATCTCACCTACTACTCCGGTATATGGAGTAATCGTCTGACAGGTTTCCGGATCCTGACTTATGGCTGGATCCTCAAAAATTTTATTCTTCTCGAATTCTGCCTGTATTTCTGCTTCATATAATTCATATAATGCAGCAACTGTTAGGGGCCTCGCTGTACTGATTTGATATAGCTGATCAATATTTACTGAGAAATTGAGATTCTGACCGTCAACATAATGCATGGTATTCACACCCAACACCTCACCGAAGGTATTGACCAGGGGGCCACCGCTGTTTCCTTGGGATACCGGTGCATCAATCTGGATGTAATTCACCTCATCTATCACTCTGGACGCGGTTGTGACCATACCGCCGGTTATGGTTCCTGTTAATCCCAATGGACTTCCCAGCGCATAGACATCTTCGCCGGCAGAAGGGCCATCCTGGCTGATGATTAAATAAGGATTCTCCGAATCAACCTTCAGGATTGCCAAATCAATCGCTTTATTATATCCTTCTATCTCCTTTACTACATACTCCTTATTGTCCTTCGTCTTAACCACAATCTTATTTGTACCCTCGATTACATGGTAATTCGTGACTACCAAACCGTTACCGATAAAGAAGCCGGAACCGATATATTCATTCCCATATTCCGTGAAGGCAGATATCTCCACGGTTGCGGAACCGCATTATGCATAGATTTCCTTCGCTGACAGTTCTCTTCTGGCTTTCTCCTTTTCTGTTGCAGTCACATGAATATACAGCCTATCCCCGGATTTGTTGGACTCTATGACCAGAGTATCCGCACCCTCCTTTTGGGGAGTAATCGTAATTGGAAGTACATTCGCTGTTTTTTGTTCATTCCATTTGAAGCTGATAATATCCTGGTTACCGCTCATGGTATCAGCATGCAGCTTTTCACCTTCGATCGGATCATAAATGGTGATATAGAGCTGCTGCTCCTTATAGCAGGATATATTCCTGGAAAATGTCCCGAGACGATTGCTTCCAACCGTCATATTACATACAGCTTCTGTATCTCCTGCCACAGCGGTGACCGTCACTTCACCGGCTGCCTTTGTTGTCAGCTTTCCTGTCTTACTGATGGAGGCAACTGTGTCATCAGAAACACTCCAGGTAACTTTCTCATTTAATCCATAGGTTTTCGCTTTAAAGATGAAGGTTTCACCGATATTAAGGTATTCTGACGACTCTGTCAGCTCGATATAAGGTTCAGACACTGTGACTGTAACCTTCAGGCTATAGGTTTTGCCGTTTTGCTTTACGTTTGCCGTAATAATTGCCTTGCCTGCTGCCAAAGGCTTTACCGTACCATCCTTAGTAACTGCGGCTATGCTCTTATTGCTGGATTGAAAGGATACCGAAGCCTTTGCCGCCTTATATTTAATGCTAATCTTATAATCCTTGTTACCGACAAATAGTGTCACACTGGTTGATGCAACCGTCGGAGCCTTCACTGCAGCCTCTGCAATAGAGTATGTTGACATACCCGAAGCAACCGTCATACTAAAGGACAGTATCGTAGCCATCAGGATACTGGCAATGATTTTTCTTATTTTACTCAAAAAAATATTCCCCCCATCTATTATCAATAAGACAATTATAGGCGGAATATTATTCAATTGCAATCAAATTTTGTATATATTGTCTATTTATTTACATTATGCTCTATATATAGGGAATTTTATCCTGCTTTTACCGAAATTATGCCCATACCGCTCTTTCTATTCATCACATGATAATACCTTTGTTTTTTATTACCAGCTCCTCAAGTAATGCTCCGATATCCCTACGCTTCCTTACTATATGGATCTCTTTGTCCTTAAGCCCGGATAAAAGCTGATAATATCGATTTCTGTTCTCTTTATTAAAGTTCCAAATCCAGGTAAGAAACTCCAGATCAATCTTTTCCGGGCAGTCCATTCCCATATCCGGTCGAGTAGTGCCATGGTTTTTAACCACACGCTTGATTGCACTGCGAAGGCAGGTGAAGCGGGAAAAATCCAGATAAATGACAGTATCCGAATGTTCCAGCCGCAACGGCAGCGTACGATTGTAGTTTCCGTCGATAATCCAGCAGTCCTTATTCAACTCAGCCATAAGTAGAGCATCGAATTCCTGCTCTGTAATATGCTTCCACCCCGGTCTCCAATAAAGCTGATCCAGATGCACCACCGGGATACCGGTCTTTGCACCCAGCTGTCTTGCTAATGTAGATTTACCGCTGCCCCCACATCCAAAGATGACGATTCTCATCCATTTTCACCTACTATGCTTTCTATTCCTATCTCTTTCGTATCTGGCTAAATGCTCAACCGAAATAACGGTATTCCTGTTCCAGACAAATCGTTCCGGCCAATCGGATATCCCTGGAGGAGCTTCCTGCCTGAATTTCAAATTCACCGGGTTCTGTCCGGAAGACCTTTTGTTCCATATCAAAATAAGCAAAGGCCTCCTTCGTCAGGGTGAATTGACAGGTCCGTTCTTCTCCCGCTTTTAGATATAGCTTCATAAAATCCTTCAACTCGTGATATGGGCGCTCCAGGGAGGCCTGTCTATCCGATACATAGATCTGAACGGTCTCCGCTCCGTCCCGGTCTCCGGTATTCTTAACGGTAAGCTCTACCGTAACCTTTAGGTCCCGCTCGGTACTCTTATTCATATTACTTTCTGCACAAGCCTCCTGAGTGGATAATTTGAGCTCCCTGTATTCAAAGGTTGTATAGGATAAACCATGCCCGAAGCTAAACAAGGGCTCCACCTTACGGGTATCGTAATAACGGTAACCGACAAAGACTCCTTCCCGATAGGTTATCTTCTTCTCATTACCGAAATCACCGATGCTGTGTGCAGGAGAATCGGATAAACTCTTCGGTAAGGTTTCCGGCAGCTTACCGGAAGGATTCACATCACCGAACAGAACATCTGCCAGGGCATTCCCACCCTCCATACCTGTATAATAGCTCCATAGGATGGCCTTAGCCTTCGTGTTCCAGGCTGTCATCTCCACCGGTGAACCCGCCAGAATCACTATGACGGTATTGGGATTTGCCTTCAGAACTGCTTTCATCAGCTCGTCCTGTCCGTAAGGCAGCCTCATATCACTTCGGTCCTTACCCTCCGTATCATATTCATGGTTTAAGCCTCCGATCACGATAACCTCATCGCAGGTCTTTGCTAAAGCTACCGCCTCCTTGATAAGCTTGGCTCCTCTCTTCGATGACTCCTCCTGAAGCTTCCGAATTCTATTATGCTCCTCCTGCTGATCTTTCTGAGTCAGCTTATCCAGGCTATGCTCCTGCCAGTTCAGCTCCTTCTCCTGACTGGTCGGGATATGATAACCCTTGGCATACTTTACCTCCACATTTCCACCAAGCTTAGTCTTCAATCCCATCAGTGGAGATATCTCGTACAAGGCTTTGATCTCCGCACTTCCCCCGCCGTTTGCATGAAGCAGCTCTGCATTCTGTCCGATCACGGCAATGGTTTTTAGACCCTCTCTATTAATCGGAAGACGGTTCTCCTCATTTTTCAGCAGAACAATGGATTCTCTGGCAGTTTCCAACACCGCTTCTCTGTGGGAAGGCGCATTATAGGTACCGGTCTTACGGTGCTTACTCTCCTCACCGAGCATATTCAGACGGAGCATCAGTCTCAGAATATTTCGAAGCTTCCGATCAATCAGTTCCTCGCTGATCCTACCTTTCTTCACTTCCTTAAGGAGTGGCTTAGCCATATAATAGTGATCAAAATTCAACTCTACTGACATCTCAATATCCAGTCCGGATTCCACAGCAGCTTTCGTATCATGAACAGCACCCCAGTCGGAGATAATTGTTCCGTCATAGCCCCATTCCTCCCGAAGAACCTTTGTTAGAAGATATTTGCTCTGGGAGCAATGCTCTCCGTATAGAAGATTATAGGCTCCCATCAGAGTATGGCTCTCTCCCTTCTCAATCGCTGCCTTAAAGCCGGGAAAATAGATTTCCCGTAGGGTTCGCTGATCCATATCGGTATCTACCCAGAGTCTCTCGGTTTCCTGGTTATTGGCTGCAAAGTGCTTTACACAGGCCGCCACATCATTTTCCTGAATTCCCTTAATTAACGGAACCACCAGCTCCTCAATCAGCTTCGGATCCTCACTCATATACTCAAAGTTCCTGCCGCATAAGGGGCTTCGCTTGATATTGATACCCGGAGCCAGGATGACATCCTTTCCTCTTCCCCTTGCCTCGGCTCCCAGGACCTTGCCGGTATTGTAAGCCAGCTCCCTATTCCAGGTAGCCGCTAACGCACTGTTACTCGGAAGATAGGTTACATAATCCTCCGTCGTTCCTACCAACGACCAATCCTTCAAAGCAAACTCCCGTCTCACTCCCATCGGTCCGTCAGACATTTTCAGGGGCGGAATTCCCAACCTCTCTACTCCGGCTGTCTGGAATAACCCCTCTCCGTGAATCATAGCGATCTTTTCCTCCGGGGTAAGCTCGGCCAGCAGCTGTTCAATTCTTGTTTCATCAACCTTCTTCATCCATTTTTCCTCAATGTATTTGTAATAATATAGTTTTATGTAGTTAATCCTAGTGTTTTTTCAACCGGCAGAGAAGCTCACCTTTCCCATCCGGAGTGATTCTGGTATTGTTTCCTTCGATTACAAAGCTTCCGTTATCAACCGCTTCTACTTTGTTCCTATTTACAAGAACTACTGTATAAGCCTGATCTGCTTCCACCCTGATCCGGATTGTAAGTCCCTCCAGTAGAATTAGAGCCCTCAGCTGAAGCATTCCAGCCTTATCATAGACTACGGTTACCGCAGGCTCCTTTTCCTTCAGCTCATATGCCTTCAGGACAACCCGGTCCGCATAATCATATACCGCATCCCCATCGGTGGAGCCGACAGCAATCAGACTATTCTCCTTTACAAGCAGCGGAATGCTGGTATACCCATGCTGTTCCTTCCTCCATCTGCCGCCCTCCTTCACCTCTCCGGTGAAGTAATCGGTCCATCTGCCCTCCGGCAGATAATACTGTACCGTATTGTCCTCCTGAAAGATCGGGGCTACCAGGAGGGAATCCCCCAGCATATACTGCTTATCCAGATATGCGCAGGTCGGATCCGATGAATATTCCAGCACCATGCTTCTCATGACCGGTATACCGTTCAGGGAGTTTTCAACAGCATTCCGATACAGATACGGCATCAGTGAGGCTTTCAGCCTGGTGAAATATCGCACTACCTCCGAAGCCTCTTCGTCATATGCCCAGGGTACCCGGTAGGAGCTGCTTCCATGCAATCGGGAATGGGTGGATAAGAGGCCGAAGGCTGCCCAGCGTTTATATACATCCGGTGATGAGGTTTGTTCAAAGCCACCGATATCATGGCTCCAATATCCGAAGCCGGACATAGTCAGAGATAAACCGCCCCGCAGGCTTTCTGCCATAGATTCATAATCAGACCAGCAATCCCCGCCCCAATGAACCGGGTACCTCTGACCCCCTGCGGCTGCACTCCTGGCAAACAGCACAGCTTCTCCTCTGCCTCGCTTTCTCTCCAGCAGCTCGAAAACAGTCTTGTTATAGAGATAGGAGTAATAATTGTGCATTCTCACCGGATCAGAGCCATCATAGTACACAGCCTCCGTCGGTATTCTCTCCCCGAAATCCGTTTTGAAACAGTCCACCCCCATATCCAGCAGTGCTTCCAGCTTAGAGGAAAACCATTCACATGCCTTCGGGTTTGTAAAATCAACGATCGCCATTCCGGGCTGCCACATATCATACTGCCATACATCCCCGTTCGGCCTTTTGATAAAGTATCCCCCTTCCACCCCTTCACGAAACAGGGCAGAGTCCTGGGCGATATAGCTGTTAATCCAGACACAGATTTTTAAGCCCTTATCCTTCAACCGCTTCAGCATCCCTTCCGGATCCGGAAATACCCTGGAATCCCAGATTAAATCCGACCAGTGGAATTCCTTCATCCAGAAGCAGTCAAAATGAAATACCTTCAGCGGAATACCCCGCTCAAGCATTCCGTCCACGAAGCTGTTGACCGTTGCTTCATCATAATCTGTAGTAAAGGAGGTGGACAGCCATAGCCCGAAGGTCCAAGCCGGGGGAAGTGCCGGTCTTCCGGTCAGCTCCGTATATCTGGTCAGTACCTCCTTCATTGACGGCCCGTTAATCAGGAAATAATCGATCCCCTCTCCCGTTACGGAGAATTGGACCTTCTTCACCAGCTCGGATCCAACTTCAAAGGAAACCTTTCCGGGATGATTAACAAATACCCCATAGCCCTTATTCGACAGGTAGAAGGGAATGTTCTTATAGGCCTGCTCCGTAGAGGTCCCCCCATCCTCATTCCATATCTCTATGCTCTGGCCGTTCTTAACAAACGGTGTGAAGCGCTCTCCGAGACCATAGATACATTCTCCTACGGATAAGGATAACCTGTCCCTCATATAGGTATTCCGGTTACTGCCGTCATCATAGGCTAAGCCTCTCCAATCAGTCTTCACATAGGCAAGGTCACGGAGGCCGCTTTCTGTTATTCTCTCCTTGCCCCGGAAGAAGCTCATTTTCCAGTCCTTCCTATTAATCTCCAGCCTAAGGCTTCCGCTTGACAGGATAATATAATCCTCGCTGTCTGCAACGGATAGCGCACTGTTTCGATCAATGGACAGTTCAAAATCCGGTCCCTGCCGCCTCACTCCAAGGTAGTGATCCGCCCGTATTCTGATAACCTCCGGCATCGGTGCAGAGATTCTTATCGTCAGGTTGACTCCTCCCAGTGTATCACCCCGATGGTTAATACGATGGGTAGGTGCGCAGATTGCTACCTGTCCGTCCTCCTCCCTGTAATCATAGACTAAAGCCGGGGAGAAGACCTCCACTCCCTCCCTGTTCATCCAACAGCCATTCGAAAACTTCATAAATACCTCCCATACCAATCAGTGCCACATTTTCCTTTTACCGGTTTTCTCCTCATGATTATATCAAATGTAAGCAGAAATAGAAATATATTATCCTCTCTCCTATATGTGTTATCATTCTTGATCTCAGAGGCTTATACAATATCATGATACGTACTCAGGACCAGGATAATATTGCATAAATCAGTTTTTAGCATAACATATCCGGACTTTATCGTGAACTGCTTGGCAATTGAATTACCGATAATTTTCGTTTCATATTCTAATGTTAATTAGGATGCATTGTATGGAAGGATATGTTATAATACAAAAAAATTACAAAAGTAGGAGCCGATTGCATCCGCTCGAAAGGAAGGGGTTTTGGGATGAGAAGAAAAGACCGTGAAGTAACCGAAATGGAGGATATCCTGAATATTATTAAGAAATGTGATATCTGCCGTATCGCACTGTTTGATGAGGAGTATCCTTATATCATACCGATGAATTTCGGCTATTCCTATGAGGAAGGAATTTTAAAGCTGTTTTTCCATGGGGCTAAGGAAGGAACAAAACTATCCCTGATTGAGAAAAACCCAAAGGCAGCTTTTGAAATGGACTGCTCCCACCGTCTCATTACCGGTGAAGCTGCCTGCGATTATTCGATGGATTATGAAAGTGTCTGTGGGAATGGAACCATAAGAATCCTAGACCCCGGGCAGACAAGCTTTGCTCTGAGCTGCCTGATGCAGCAATATACCAAGGATATTGATCTGAGTTATAAGGAAGCATATCTGAATGCCATAACTGTGATGGAATTAACCGTTGAACATATTACCGGTAAAAGAAGGCACTCCAAGGAATAAAGGTATGAAGGACCAAGACTTTGAGCAGCTCCCACAAGATAGATCCAGAACTCTAGCTTATGGGAGCTGATTATTTCAGAAGGTCCTCCTACCCTTTTTAAATGTGGGCTGTCGTTCTCTGCTCCCATCAGCCGAATCTATCCTCTGCTCTGTGCATCTGCTCACAGCCTTATTGCTTCTCTGCAATATTTAGAATATCCTCCATGGAGGAGTTATCCTCTGCGAAATCTCCACGGATTAGCTTCAGTACAGTTTTTCTGCATTTATCTCATCCTCCGTCCGCACTCCCCATCTCCGAAGGAGGGGAACCGGAGGACACCAGCCCTGCAGTGCATGCTGCAGCATAAAGGCTCCGATGATACCTGATAAGAGAAACCAACCCTTATTGGTTCTCAAGCCCAGAGCGGAGCTGAGTAGGATTAGAAGCGCTGCATTCGCTTCCAAAACCCGTTCTGTATCCCATTCCAGATTCAGCTCCCTGATTCGTTCCGTCATATCTTCCTTACTGCAGCCCCGGAGCATCTTCAGATTCCGCAGAGTCTTATTTCTGATCTCTGCATTGATTAAGGGGTCCGTCCTTAAGTATACCCGTTGGGAGGTTGGTGGTAAAACCTGCTTTCTTCTGTTCATACTATCTCCCTTCTGCTGATTACCCACAAATTTGAGCGGAATCATTCTATCTCCATTCTTGTGCTAACCCGTGAAATTGGGCGGAGCACACAATTGAATATTCTTGATTTTTCAATCTATCCTATTGTTTCATAGGGATAGCATGCACAGGAAATATGGTTGTCATTCATGGAAGTAAGCAACAGTTCGCAACCTTATTATCAACCAGTTGCAGCCAGACCCTGAAACAAGATGAAACGATAAATCATTACACCTTTCATGAACAAAGCCGGATTGGCTCCATCGCATGGATATAAACGATGCTCCCAATCCGGCTCCTATAATTCCTATACCTTTTCGATGTTAACTTCTTCAATCTCAATGGCAATTTGCTTATCCTCAGCCATACGATTGACGTAGCTTATAATATCCTCCTTATATTCCGAAAGAAAATATACCGCCAGCTCATCCTTCGTCTGCTGTGGCAATACAGATAAAGCAGCCTTTACAATTTTATTAGGCATTCCCTTCATCCCTGCCAGTACCTTGGCAAGCTTACTGGTTTTATCCCCCTTCTCCGACAGCTTTTGAAGTACAACCGGGATTACTTTATCTGCAATATCCCCATAGTCCACATCCTTGATCATAATTTCCAGTTTAATCATCCGTATATCTCCTTACATACTTTCAATTCATGCTGATTATGCCCAAATTTGTATTAAGAACTATGCTAATTGGCTGCAAAATCACCATGGTTTTTGATTGTAATTATATTATCATAAAAGCTTTAAGATCTTCTCCTTAAACCCTTCCAGCTGATGTACATACTGTTCCACCAGCTTCTTATCAATTTCCTGCTCTTTATTCTGCTTCACCTGTTTCATAACCGGAGTAAGAACCGCAGCAGGAAGTACAACGGAGGCAACCTTCACAAAGAAGCCCGCTTTCCTGACGATACTGATTCCCCCGCCGGCAACTGCTCCTGCAATCGGTACCGCATAAGCAGCCAGTTCGGCTAAGCTCTTATCCCTGTATTCCTCTTGAAATACCAGCTCAAATCGCAGAATCCGCTCAATTTCCTCCGCTGTATCCGGTTGGTCATGCTTAATTTTCACAAGTAAGCTTCCCAAAATATCGAATTCATCCAACCATCCGGATACTGCATCCTTCAGGGCCAGGTTGGCTCCGGCCACCGTAAGAGGAGCTTCTTCACTGCGACTCATTAATTTAGCCTTAACATTCACCTTAAATCGATCCCAATATTGATTGAATTCGTTTTTATAATCCTTTATCATGATACCTCCTCATCCTTACAGAAAAATATGTACCGGCTGCCGATCCCTCTTAGTTACCGTATCAGATACCCAGAAGTTCATTCTTCTTCTGATCATCTACATAATAACCGTTTTCGCACTTAGAACACATGATTGCGTATTTTGTAGATGTTTTTGCAATAGGTATATATACGATGGTAATTTGGTTCTTTAATTGATAAAGATAAAACGGATGAACCGCATTGCACTTCTCACAATGCATATCCCCCAGATATTTTAACTTCTTTACTGCTGTATGTGTACCACAGCCATCAACTCGAAATCCCATAATAATTCTCCTCTCATAATAATTTATACTCCCCGCTGCATTTTATGCTGTCAGGGTAGGATTAAAGCCGTAGGGCAAGTCCGATTGTGGACTTGATATTCTCTTTTCTGCTCTCGAGTATATCGATGTCCTGATGGACCTGCTCCTCATCTCTCTTCAGCTTCTGCTGACGTTCATTATCCTGCCGGTCGATGGACTGGATCAGGCTGTTATATTTCTCCTTGCAGCTTAAGACCTTTTGGCGGAACCGATCGGTCAGGGCCAGCTGGTACTGGTTAATATAGGCAATGAATTCCGGCATGATCGTATTGAAGTATTGATTAATCACCGGCTCCATCTTCATCCAATAATCTGCTTTCATTTTCTTCACAGGCATCCCGAGCTTATCACCGAACATCCAGCCCGCCATTAGCCCCAGTGC
>JAEYQV010000114.1 GCA_023409835.1 Bacillota bacterium | reverse complement strand
GTCCCGTCCTCCAGCAGGAAGAAGGGAATACCAATCTTTCCGTTTTCTTTGATGGATTGAAACATTTCCTCATGATCCCGATAGGCTAAGAACTCCTTTAGGGTCGAAGTATTCTCCGTAATATTTCTATAATCCAGCTCTATACCATCATACTGCCGTATCAGGCGTTTCGCTTCAACACAATCCCTGCAAATTTCAGCTCCGTACATTATTACTCTCATCCTATCATATCCTTCCTTGATTTATATTAGTGGCTTTCCTGTCATTTAATTGTAATTCATTATAGCCTATCCGGACTAAAATAGCCATACCGAAGATTAGTTTCCTAATTAATGATATTTTCTCCATAATCTCCGTAATATTTGTATTTATTGGAACGCCTGTCTTGTATTTTGAGCAATTAAGTGGTAGAATATTACTGTATCACCAAATATTTGAAAGGAGTATTAACACATGAGAATCAAAAAGCTTAGTGTACTCGTTTTATCAGTAATTATGACTTTTGGTTTTACAGCAACAGCTTTTGCAGACCCGAATGCATCCTGGAATGCAGGCAAAGGCACAGCAACAATTGATGGGCAGAAGGATGACGCATATGCCGGAGCACAGGAGATGAAGATGGAAGCAGTATCCGATGGATCTGCGGATGGTTCTGCTGCAAGTGCATGGGCAATCTATGATGCGGAGGCTATTTATGTCTTCGTTGCGGTTCAGGATAGCGAACTTGATGATGCGAATGCCAATGTATGGGAGAAGGACAGCGTCGAATTCCGTTTTGAGAACAAGAACACATTGATGCAGGCTTATGCAGTAAGCGAGACCTTCGACGGAACGGTTGCATCCGAAGTAAAAGTTTTAAAGACAGATGTTGGCTACAATGTAGAGTTCAAGGTACCTTATGCAACTTCTGAAGGCGGAAAGGTATTATTTACGCTTCAGGTTAACTGTGCAAGCGGTGGTAAGAGAAATTGTACCTTACATACCAACGATGATCTGAAGGACGCTTGGCAGAATGACGCCGTATTTGAAACCTTAGTGTTCAGTTCAAATACAGCAGCCGATGCTCCTAAGACCGGTGTTGAATCTTTCGGGTTATTATTCGGTATCGGTGCCGTTGCCTCAGCAGTAGGTGCTAAAGTATTTAAGAAGAGAGAAAAATAGATCATAAAACACAACCGCTCCGAAAGGGGCATATAAAGCTCAACAAATTACTGGTATTATGAAAAGTGCTATCAATTATTTCAGACTGGCATGACCGGCTGACGACGGCTGCCGATATTCAATAACCGTTATGTAACTCTGGTGGAAACAACGCCCGCATATGCGTTGTTTCCACTTTTGTATAAATACATCTTGTTATTCCCCCTGAAGCCTTCTGTAGATGCCATAGGATTAGCATGGTGCAATCGATTTAACAAGGAAAGGACAGAGCTGCTATGATAATCGGAGAAGTATGTATAGAGACAAATGATGTAATAAAGCTGGCTGATTTTTATCGGAATATACTGAATATCTCATCGGACTGCAGGGATGAGATCCATCAGTTTATTCTGACAGAAGGAACTACCCTGACTGTATATAATGACGGCAAGCCTAAGAATAACCGGAATCAGAATATCAGCCTTGCATTTACTGTGGAGGATGTTGATCAGGAGTATGAGCGGTTGATTAAGCTTGGAGTACATATCCTGGATGCTCCCAAGCTGCAGCCCTGGGGCGCCAAGAATATGCATTTCTGCGATCCGGATGGCAATCATATCTATTTCCGTAGTTTACCAAAGTAACTGTACATTAAATTGGAGGATCATCAAATGGCCAGGAAATTTCAGCTCTGTGGCGCCAGTGTTATTCTGTATAAGAATAATCAGGTTTTACTACAGCAAAGAGTCGATAATCATTGTTGGGGGTATCATGGCGGTGCCGTTGAAATGGGCGAGAAGGTTGAAGATACCGCAAGAAGGGAATTATTTGAGGAGACCGGACTAACGGCAAAAAGCATAGCCTTGTACGGTGTATATTCAGGTCCGGAGCATTATCATGTCTATCCGGATGGGAACGAAGCATATATCATTGATATCGTATATATCTGTAATGAATTCGAGGGTGAGCTGCGCCGGCAGGAAACAGAGGTAATTGGCCTGGAATGGTTTGATATGGATCGGTTGCCGGAAGAATTAAGCCCTCCAATTAGATCAACCTTATTGCAGTTCTGCAGGGAACATATCTCGGCTTCAACGTAACAATTTTATCTGTAAGCTTACGCCTAATTATTATATTAACATTTATTTCATACTGTAATAGCTTACAAACGAAATGCCCAAAATAAGGCATATGCTGCCCGATTTTGTATTATTTCAAAATAGATATTATAAGTTAAGAAGATCTTAAATTTGTTCTTGACAAAGACACCTCTCATACGCTATTATATCTTTTGTACCCGCCAGTTCGGTACGAAACAAAAAATGCGCGAGTGGCTCAGTGGTGGAGTATCGCCTTGCCAAGGCGAGGGTCGCGGGTTCGAATCCCGTCTCGCGCTTAATATTAAAGAGGTTCATCCGATAGGATGGACCTTTTTAATATTCAAATACTGGACCAGATTCGAACTCATACAGACTGAGACTTAGGAAGAACAAGAATGGAGGCTCTCACGCCGAGATTCTTGTTCTTCAGACGGCTTTGCGAAGTGTACTTTACGGAGCAAAGACGTTGCGAGGAGGCGCGGGTTCGAATCCCGTCTCGCGCTGTCATAGAAAAAGAGGTATCAGTGAACCTGATACCTCTTTTTCTATGACCGTATGAAGATTGGATATTCCAACTCTCACAGACCGAGCACTAGGAAGAATGAGAATGGAGGCCCTCACGCCGACATTCTTATTCTTCCCGCGGCTTTTTTGCGAAACGTAATGTCTTTGCTTTTTCAAAGACATTCGTGCGGCAAAAATGGCGCTGCGAGGAGGCGCGGGTAAAGTTGCAAGCTTATTGCAAAAGGCTGCTATATCTGTGTTTGCTATGACAAATAAAACGCTATCGCATGTCAAGAAGAAATTAAGAAGTATATTATGAAACACAATCTTACTCCAAAAGGCGTGGTTCAAGTTGAACTATTAACCAATTTATTTCATTCTGATGAACAGAAATGGGAATTACAAATTCGTATATAATAATACTTATTTACTCTGTACTATATCCTATATGGGTTGCGCTAATTAACGAGATACAAGACTGATGTAAAACCCTCCGGATATCATGGGCAGACTTGACATCAATCATGTACACTTTTTTATTAGTGTAGATACTACACTTTCTCAACTATGATTGACTATCCAACTTTGCCAAAGTATAATTAAGGAAATAATTTGAGAGAGAAGTGATTTTATCATGATTGAATCAATATCCGGATTTGCATATGACTGTAACAATGCAGATGAATTAGCGAATTTTTATGTCAATCTTCTTGGTTGGGAAAAAATCCTATCTGGTGGAGGATGGGCCGGATTGCGCTCTCCACAAGGTTGGATACTGGCTTTTCAAGAGGTAGATGAGTATATTCCACCGGTATGGCCCTGGAAAGTCGGAGAACAACAGCAAATGGCACATATTGATTTTAAAGTAAATAACTTAGAAGAAGCGGTTTGCCATGCTTTACAATGTGGTGCAAAAAAATCCGAAATACAGTTTTATGAGGATTCAACAGTGATGTTTGACCCTGAAGGTCATCCATTTTGCTTAAGTACATCGGAACAATAAAGTTTACCAGATGAGTGTAAGATGAATTTGCAAAAATGATAGAGGTATCAGTAAAGCTGTTACCTCTTTTTTTATGACATTGCCGGAAAGAGTTCAATCTCATATAGACCGATTATTAGTGAACGCAATTATTAAATTTATCTTTATATGTAACCTATTAATATTTTTGACGAATAATTAGTATCAAACAAAAGAAAGTCAAACGAGGTGCACTTCAATGATTTCTGACAAATCACTGTATTCTTCCTTTTCTGAGGGTGATATAGCATCCTTTGAAGAGCTTGTAATACGACATCGTCATAGTTTGGTTTATTTTATAATGCAATATGTCAAAAGTTATCAAATAGCTGAAGATATTGCACAGGAAGTTTTTGCTTATATATATATAAATCCCGGGCGATACTCTACAGACTATAATTTTAAAACATTTGTATTTATGCTGGGTAAAAGACGCGCGATTGATTTTATCAGGAAGGAATCCAAAATTCAATCTGTTCCCTTGGATGAGGTAGACCTATGGGATACCAATTCTCTGGAGGATATTATTTTTAAAAGAGAAGATTTAGCCATTTTGAGAGAATATATAAATGAGCTTAAGCCGGAATACCGTCAAGTAATTATATTGATTGATTTAAACGGATTATCCTTGACCGAAACAGCAAAAATTATGAACAAATCAACATCAGCAACAAAAGTGCTGTCACACAGAGCTAAAAAACGTTTAAAACAGATTATGGAGAGAGGGGGTTTTTCCCATGAAATCTGATCGTGAGTTCTTGGACGGTATCTACGCAAAGGTAGAGGAAATAGAGTCCTTTTCTACCCTTGATAATAATTTAAAACTTAATGGGCACTACAATAAACAAACTCAAAAACAACATTTATCTTCTACCAAGTATGTAAAATATGCTGGCATGGCTGCAGGTTTTTTATTGCTGATATCTTCTGCTCTATATATTAACAATTATATAGAAAAGAATGATCAGATTGATACCCAACCTATACCAAGGAGTTTTAGAATGTTGGGATATACAGATGGTCTAATGGAACAAGCAACCGATATAGTAGCAATTAAAGCAAGCACCAAAAACAATGTTATAGCTTTAAGCATAACTAAGAGCTATAAAGCTTCTGGAAATGAGTCAAAAGCTTTAAACTATTTAGACAATGATGTAATTGGCTTAACCGCTGATCAATCAGCTATTGTCTTTATTGATGCTGACTCTAAGGAGGCCCCGGTTATGGACATCTTTGTATGGGAGCCTGATAGCAAAAGCTTTATTAACCCCTATGGTGAAATATTAACTGAAGAAATCTTGAACAATTCAAATTAACAAAAGAAAGAAGGACTAATATTATGAAAAAATCAATTATTTTTATATTAACTATGACATTAACTTTCGCATTTATAACCGGATGTTCTAAGGAGGATACGAATCCCCCTGCAAATAGTAGTACTAATCCTACAGAGAATGATAAATCCGAGCCAGCCGAGAATGAAGATAGTACTAATAGCGCGGATATCACCGTTGATGATATACTAAATGCAATTAAATCTGCTTATGGGGAAAGTTACCTTCCTAATATAGAGATTACACCCGAATTCTTAGAAGCAGAATTTGGACTTACTCCTGATATGTATGAAGCGGTAAAAGCCGAACAACCTATGATAGGCACTCATGCTGACAGAGTAGTTATCGTAAAAGCCGCAGAAGGAAGAACAGATGATGTAGAAGCCGCTTTGAATACTGCCAGGGAAAATAAAATGAAAGATACTTTACAGTATCCTATGAATATACCCAAGATAAATGCAACTAAGATAGTTCGCAACGAGGACTTTGTATGTTTCCTTCTGTTAGGTTCTATTAATGAGAATATGGATTCTACCGAAGAGGAATTGAAGCAATTCGCAGAAAATGAAGTAGAAAAGGCAGTCAATGCTTTTCATGACCTCTTCAAATAAATGAGGGCTTGAAATGGTATTTAGCAGCTTAACTTTTTTGTTCTATTTTTTACCGGCAATGATAGTTATATATTTTTTAGTGCCAGACAAACTTAAGAATTTGGTTATGATCATCGCCAGCTTTGTGTTTTATGCATGGGGTGAGATCAGATTTATTCCTATTATGTTTTTGCTTTCTGTTGAAGATTTTGTATGTGCAAAACTTATGGAAAAGCATCGTAACAATAAAAATAAGCGACGTATTTATATGTTAATATCAGTATGTAGTAATTTAGGAGTGCTTATATTTTTTAAGTACTCCAATTTCCTTATGAACAACTTATTTGGTTTATTTGGCTTGGAATCTCCTTTTACTCAAATCCTACTGCCGATTGGTGTATCCTTTAATTCCTTTCAGTCCATATCATATGCCATTGATGTATATCGAGGCACAACAAGCTGTGAAAAAAAATATTACAATTACCTAGCCTATACCACATTGTTTCCTCAGATTATCGCAGGACCAATTGTTAGATATGTGACAGTGGAAAATGATTTAGACGATCATAAGCTTACTTACAACAGTTTTTCTATTGGAATGCGTCGCTTTATTATAGGCTTAGGAAAAAAGGTCTTGATAGCCAACAATGTAGGACTTATATGGAGCCAAATATCAGAAGGAACTGCCGGGGAAGTGTCTGTACTTTTATATTGGATAGGAATAATAGCCTATTCATTTCAGATTTATTTTGACTTTTCCGGTTATTCTGATATGGCAATCGGCCTTGCAAGGATATTCGGACTTAGCTTTGACGAGAATTTCAATTATCCTTATATATCCAAAAGTATAACCGAGTTCTGGCGCCGTTGGCATATAACACTTGGATCATGGTTTCGTGATTATGTTTATATACCGCTGGGTGGAAATAGATGCTCAACGCTTAAGCATCTGAGAAACTTACTTATTGTATGGGTACTGACAGGTTTTTGGCACGGCGCCTCCTGGAATTTTATTATCTGGGGACTGTATTATTCATTGATACTAATTGCGGAGAAATACTTTTTACTAAAGCTGCTAGAAAAAATGCCCGTCGTTTTCAGACACTTATATACCCTTCTCCTTGTTATGATTAGCTGGGTAATCTTCTACTTTGAGGATCTTTCTACGGTTGTGCATTATCTAAAGGGAATGTTCGGACTTAATAATATGCCATTGTATAATAATCAAGCCTTATATGATCTATTGGGATATGGTATCATATTCATTTTGGCAGCTTACTTTTCTACTCCACATTTTAAGAAGGTGCTAAACTTCGCAGAGATTTCAACCAAAAGATATGTATTTGTCTTTGCCACCTTCGCTTATGTTGGTGTATTCTTTGGAAGCGTTGCCTATCTGGTCGATAGCACTTACAACCCGTTTTTGTATTTTAGATTTTAATGAGGTGAAAGAATGAAAAATACATATAATAAAATTTTTTTCATTATATTCTCCTTCCTATGGGCCGGCTTTATACTATGGAATATTGCAATACCTCCAAAGGTTTTTTCTGAAAATGAAAATAGATACTTGGCTGAGATA
The DNA here is from genome assembly GCA_023409835.1 of Bacillota bacterium. Lineage (GTDB taxonomy): Bacteria > Bacillota > Clostridia > Lachnospirales > Lachnospiraceae > Mobilitalea. Next base: position 79,224 of record JAEYQV010000114.1, on the reverse strand, counting down.
CCTAAGTTTACAATTGAAAAGTTCATAAATGGCAAATATATGAATGGTATCGATGAATATATCAATGATCAGTTCGTAATAAGAGATAAGTGGATTGAAATTAAGGTTATTCTTGAGAGAGCAATACTTAAGCCGGAGATTAATTCTGTCTATTTTGCAAAGGAGGACTATTTAATTGAAAAACATAATTATGGTGATGTCTCGGAAGAACTGGCGAATATGAACAGCGAATACTTATTGGAATTTGTTAAAAAGTATAGTACAAAGCTTGGTAATGATCGGATTAAGGTTATGCTAGTACCTACAGCCTCTGAAGTTTTGACAGATAAATTACCACCTTTTGCTGTAGGCTTAGGCTATGATCAGAATGCTTATATGGATCATATGTCTTCCGACATTTTAAAGGATTCCTTTATTGATGTCAGTGATATCCTTACAGAGCATAAGGATGAATATATATACTATCGAACAGATCATCATTGGACAACCTTAGGAGCATATTATGCATATGACCAATGGGCTAAAGCATCAGGGTTTAATCCATTACCTATGGATCAATTTAATATTATCTTAGCCTCTAATCAATTCTATGGAACCATATATTCTAAGGTTAATACTAATGTGAAACCCGATATTATTTATTTATATGAAGTTATGAAAGATATGAATTATCAGTTAACATATAACCTGGAAGATAAGACAAATACCTTATATGACTTGAAAAAACTAGAAGTAAAGGATAAATATTCGGTTTATATGGGTGGCAATAATGCATTGGTTGAAGTTCAAACCAATAATAAGAATGCAAGAAAGCTTTTGGTAATTAAAGATTCTTTTGCTCATTCCTTTGTTCCTTTTGCGTTGAATCATTATGAGATGACCTATATGATTGATTTACGTTATTATACCGGAGATATAGATTATTTTGTTGATGAGAACGGAATTACAGATGTACTGCTATTATATAATGTAATGGGCTTTGTAAAAGATATCAATATCAGAAAGCTACTAAATTAGCTACTTCTATACCCATAGATGTGTAACCATTATTGGAATATGTTGTAATCAATAGAAGCAAATGCTATAATTGTTATTAACAATGAATACGCAAGTCCAGTTGCTATTGTGTGAAATCGTGCTTTTCACAATTAGTAACATAGTAATGTTCATAGGAGGTTCTGAAATGCGATTTGAATTTAATAGTGAAATAAGACAGCTGGAGGGAAAAATAAAATGGAGCGTTTTTTACTTTCCATATTCAGCTACCGAGCATTTCGGTTCAAAAGGAAATATTCCTGTTTTAATCACAGTAGACGGACATGAATTTGAGCATATGCTTCTACCATCGAAAAATGGGCATTATTTAGTTTATAATGAATTTATCAAACGAGCGGTTGGTAAAAAGCTTGGAGAAAGTGTTTATGTGACACTTGAAAAAGATAATAGAAAGCGTGAGTTTATAATACCCGCGTATATAGAAGCTTATTTACAAAGTGCAGGCGTTCTGAGCATATTTCTTGAACGTCCTGATTATGAAAAGCGCGAGCAAGTAAATCACATTGAACTTGCAAAAAAAGAAGAAACAAAAATAAACAGGATAAACACTTTGATTAAGCGATTGAATGAGCAAAACAATAAACATATATAATGGAGAAATGTAAATGGCAGATGTAGAATTAACTAAAATCATTGAGAAATTATCAGAATCTGGGTGGGACTTGATTGACCTGCCATCAAAGAAATGGTTGGCAGACGACAAGTCGTCAAATACAGCTGCTGAATTAATAAAAGCAGTTGAACAAGCCGACAAGGAATGTGGTAGTTGTGGCTGTGAATTTGATCCACTATACAAAAGAGCACTAGAGTTATTAATTGTAAAATAAGCTTAATAATTATGGCTCGTATCCCGTCTCACGTTTAGCCTAAATCGTCAGAAGTTCAATTTAAGAAGCTTCTGACAGTTTTTCATTTCTGGAGCTTTGAACACCCATGAGTACGTCACTTTTAAAATATGTTGGCACCCAAAATAGACAACGTTCCCCATTCAACGATTAAGATATTGTCAGATTCTGCGTAAAAAATGTTCATATAAATAGGAAGGTGATGGAGCAGTCCTTCCATCCTATGAATTATCAACCTAAGAATCTATTATTACTATAATTATCCAAGATGTATTGTAAAAAATTAATATTTATTGTATAATTATATCATAATCTCAATTAAATAAAGTAACATCAAGATCCTCAATATCTAGTATTTTCAATTCTTTAGTGATGCATTAATTACAGTAGAAGTACATAGATCTATTTACTTTGATACTTATGGAAAATGTAAGTTTAGATGTCATAGCTTAGTAAGATATGAAGTTTGGATAAAAGGAAAGCGAGGAAACGATGTGGAGAAGGATGATGTAAAGGAAGATATATTGGAGGCATTTGAAAAGGTGTTACCGTATCTTCCATATTTTTTTGACGATGACGTGTCTGTTGCACTAACTGATACAGAGAGATTTCTGATAAACCAGGTAAGTGATAGCTTGAGAATTAAAGGTGGTCCCGGAGATATCATTCCTGAAGGTGGTGCCGCCTATAATGCCATACATAACGGTCAAATATGCATAAATGAAGTTCCAAAAGAGGTATATGGAGTTCCTTTTAAATCTTATGCTGTTCCGCTAAAAAACGATAAGATGGAGATCGTGGGAGCTGTATTAGTGGCAAGAAATCTACAGCGAAGTAAGAAGCTATTCAGTATTTCAAGGAACCTTGCTGCGGCATATGAAGAAATAATGAATGCTATTAATGAGTTGCTGGAGGATGTGCAAAATCTAGCACAAGTAAATAATGACATATTGAATGTCTCTGAAAAAACAGCGGAATATTCACACGGAACAAAAGATGTATTGTCATTTATTCAGAGTATTGCATCACGATCTAATTTATTAGGACTCAATGCAGCCATTGAAGCCGCTAGGGCCGGAGATGCAGGAAGAGGCTTTCAAGTGGTAGCACAAGAGATTAGAAATATGTCTTCAAACACTACGAGCTCTATCAAAAAGATAGACGATACATTATCTCAGATGGTAATGTCAATCAATCATATTTCAAAAGAAATGAAAGAATCCAATGGTCTATTTCTTGATCAAATTGCTGCATTAGAAGAGATTACTGCTTCCATAACAGAGTTAAACGGTACTGTAAAAATTCTAGAAGAGTTATCAGCAGAAATATAGACGACAGTTACCACTGCACTAGCTTTATCAATCATAAGGTATAATTTATCATAGACTATGTAGTATCCAAATATGGATGCCACATAGTCTATGCTGATAAAAGGCTCTTATTGAACTCTAAATTCTCCTACAAGCTTGGATAGCTTTTCTCCCATGGCTGCCTGCTCTTCTGTGGTATTTGCTACTTCTTCTAAGGCTTTGGTAGTTTCCTTCGTGTTTTCACTGATATCCTGTGCAGTAATTGTAGCTTCCTCTACCCCTGCTGCTATATCACTGACAGCTAAACTCACTTCATTGACGGATTTTGCAATAAACTGTGCCTTGGATGCAAATTCATCAACAATCTGCTTAACAAAATCAGCATCCTCCGAGTATTGAATGCCCGTTTTTTCAAGCATTATATAATCATTGGTTACCGTGTTCTCAATAAATGAAAGAATGTCCTTCGAATGAGTAGTAAGGGCATTAACTGCATCCTGTACTTTACTGATTACAGTTTTTATCTGCTTGGCAGTTTCATCTGAGTACTGAGCTAAATGCTTCACTTCATCCGCAACGACGGCAAATCCTCTTCCTTCCTCCCCTGCCCTGGCCGCTTCAATCGCCGCATTTAAGGATAACAGGTTCGTCTTTCCTGCGATATTAGAGATAACCTCAGCCATAGTAGCAATCTCATCTACGATTTTAGCCTGTTCCATGGCCTCTTTAATTTCAGCATGCTTTATCTTATAGATATCTGCTGCTGCCGCCTTAGAGTTCTTCGCAGTTTCTTTCATCCTATCTGCTCTTTCTTCAATCTCTAATGCTTTATCACTGCCTGCTTCTGCTTTTGTCTCAAGAAGTCTGGCATCGCCACTAATCTCCTGGGTAGTCGCTGTCACCTGTTCTACCGACGCGCTGATTTCTTCCATTGCTGCCGCTATCTGGGTTATCGCGCTGCTAATCTGCTCCTGTTGTGCCGTTACTTCCTCTATATTCGCAGAAAGCTCAAAGGTAGAGGTACTTGTTACATTAACCGAATCCTGAACCCTTCCAACCAATTGTCTTAGGTTCTCTACCATAGATTTAAATGCATCGTTGAGTCTTCCAATCTCATCCTTGCTACCTGCCTCTACCTCTACCGTCAGATCCCCTTTTGCTACGCGGTCCGTTAGCTTGACCAGTTTAGTCAAGGGCTGAAACATCTTCGTTAGCAATAGAAAGAGTAGGATGGCAACCGATAATGCTCCAATAAATGATGCTGAAAACATAAAAAATGTTATGCTATGAATACTTGCCAGTATATCTTGCCTTTCTTCAACATATTTTACATAGCCCCTCGTCTCACCGCTAAAGTCTCTGAAAGGAACATATGCTACTCCATACTTATCATCATCCGTATATAAAATCATATGATCGGCAGTTTGAAGTTCTTTTTGCTCGTCCTGCTCTATCATCCATAGGTCTTCTACTGTCCCGGCAAGGAGTGTGGGCTCAGTTTCACCAAATTCGTAGATAAAATACTCTCCCTGATAGCTCGCTTTCAGGGTTTCTAAGAATGCCTCATCAAAATTACTTGCGTATTCCACCGATCCTGTATGTATACCTTTATAGTACATTGGGGCAACGACACGAAAACCATATCCCCCCTTACCGTTTTCCAATCCCATAACCAATTGTTTCTTCTCATTCGCTTCATTAACGGTAAATCGAAAGGACGAAAGATCATCTCCATACTCTTCCGGCTTATGAAGTCTTAAGAAAGAAGTAGAATTCGGCAAATGGAACTGGAATTGTGGCACCATATCTGCCACTGCTTCATAGGCAGGAAGAAGCATGTTCAAAAGTCCTTGCCTGTCTCTTTCTGCAAATAGTCTTGCAATCTCCTGATTATTGGCAATGCTCAGAACTGACATCTTAGCAGCTTCCAGCTGCTGCTGCATACTTGATTGTATTACATTCTCCATTAAGATAAAATTCTCGTCTTCACCGGATTTTAACGCTTTTTTTGTCTTGTTAAGATCAATAAATGTAATGGTAAGTAACAATAAAAACACCATAAATCCCATACTTAAAAATAATCTTATACGTATCGGTAAATTCTTGTACTTCTTCATGCCTCATCCTCCTGTCAATCTCCTGTCAATCTACTGTCAATCTACTGTCAAATTGCTGATTCCACTATAATCTTCCTTTAAAGTATTGTCAATAATAACGTCGGAATTACCATAACTTATGTATATTATGCCTTTTTTTGTATACATCTCTAATCCTTGTATCCTGTTATCCTGCTGCCAAGCACTTCATATTTACAATATCAATCGATTATAATTTGATTATATTTGTAAATTAAATACTTGATTTGGGAGCGTTTATATCCTATAATTACTAAGTTAGTATAATACCTCCATATACATACGAAGGGGGCTGCAGGCTTGCTAACGGGCATGTTTTTTGTACATAAAAAGGGAGAAAATATATGTTCAAATTAGCGAATGATGATTTTAGTAAAGTATTTCCTATCATCAAATCTCAAAACGAAATATCCGTACAGGCTGTTATAACGGGTAGGATGCCCGGAGAAATATATGTAAACAGATTCGATAACCCAACCGCTGCATTGATAAAAACCTGTGAATGTAACTTAATTGCAGGCAGCACAGCTGATGCTATATTTAACTCCGAGATTTCTGAGGTGATAGATTTTTGGGATCAGCTAACACCCGATTCTGAAGAGTGGATTGATTTCATACCAACACTTCATAAGAATCCTTTTGTTAGAAGATATGAAAGAAGGCACTATATATTATCCATTGATAGCTTTAAAGAATCTAATAAGCCCCTCGCTGATGGCTTAATGATTGAGAAAGTAAATATTGATCTCCTAAGGAAAAGCGATTATGAAAACTCGAACAAGCTGCTCGAATGGATAGACGACTGGGGAGACGATGATAACTTTAAAGAACATGGAGTTGGCTATTATATACGTAATGACAAAGCAATTGTAAGTTGGTCATTAAGCGACTGTTGTTATAACAATAAGATCACAATTGGAATTCAATCAGATGAAAGATATCGGAAGCAGGGCTTGGGGAAAACAGTTGTTTCTGCAGTTGTTAAGGAATGCTTTCATAAAGGTTACGAGATCATAAACTGGCTTTGTGTAGCTACAAATAAGGGGTCCATCGCCTTAGCCGAACGATTGGGTTTTACCTATAACAATAGTTATTATGCATTTTCCTCCTATCCGCCAATTGAGAATATAACAGATTTATCTTATGCTGAATGGTTGGAATGGGGTGAGTATCTGGAGAATGCGTCCATAACTGAGGATAACCTCCTTTGGGAGGCTTTGTATTGCTATATTAAATCTAATAATATTGAAAAAACCATTCAAATTATGACTGCGATGGAACATAGTAAGAGGAACCCGGATTATTCAAGGTTTCAAAGTTTTATCGCTTATCTTCAGGATTGTGGTTTATGTTCGAATTTTAAAAGCCGGGCGTGGTCTGATTTTCTGAAGCAAAGGCTTAAGCCCACCATGTAAACAATGAAGAGAAAACAAGGAGGTGAAGCAATGAAAAAGACCTTTTTCAGAAAACATCATAACAAAGCATTATCCCATGCAGAATAACGATAATGTGAACTATATCTGCATGGGATGAATAGGTAACATTATCTGCTTATTCTGCCTTTATTTTATCAACAAAAAATAAGGAGCGGATCATAATGAAATATATAAACGCAGCAGATGTATTACCGGAGGATTTATTAAAGGAGCTTCAAATATATGTCCAAGGAAATTTACTTTATATTCCCAGTGATAGTACACCAATAAGATGGGGAGAAAAAAGTGGCTCCCGGATCTACTATTTGAAGAGAAACAGTGAAATTAAAAAGACGTATCAGGCCGGAAAATCCATATCACAAATATCAGATTTATATGGGCTGGCATTTGATACGGTTCGGAAAATTATTTATAGTTAAAGGAAAACAGGATTCTAATGGGATCCTGTTTTTAGTGTCATAAATAAGTATAATTGTTCATGGCATTTCCACTAAATGGTCGGGATGGTAAAATCCAGTTAAGGAGTACTCTGATATGGAACAGGTGGTAAACCTGTATTGTTTATAAGAAGAAAGAGAGGAAGAATATATGCGTTACGAATTTAGTTTCTATAAGGATGATGATTTTGATGAAATCGAACAGATTATACTTGCATCCTATCAATGGGAATATCCTGTCTGGAGTCTGAGCAGGCATGAATTCATAAGAGGACTGCATCCGGCTCATACCGGACATTATCGTGCCTGGTATCATACCGTTGGTGTCTACAGAGAAAATGGGAAGCTGGTAGCCTGTGTTATCAACGAAGGGAATTACAACGGAGAAGCTTTTTTCCTGTTTGATACAAAAGAACGCGGAGAAGATAGAGAGCTTCTTAAGGAAATGATTAAGTTTGCTAAGACCCATGTTGCTAATGTTAAAGAAGACAGAAGGACCAAGTCTTTGAACCTATCGGTACCTATGTGGAATACTGTACTAAAGGAAATGGTTCTGCAGTCCGGCTTTAAAGAAATAGAATGGGGCGAGGAAAGAAACATAATACCTTTTAAAGAAAAGCCTCTTGATGTAAAGCTTCCTGAGGGCTACACCATAGCAGACGGCCATACCGTTCCGGACTTTTACCTTTCCAATACGCATCGGCTATCGTTCGGTTACGGTAATGAATCCTTTGCTTGCGAACATGGAGAACAGGCCTTCCATGATCTGCGTCAGATGAAGCATTATAGTAAGGACCTGGATCTCTGCGTACTGGATGAACAAAAGAGACCTGTAGCAATCGCTATCCTTTGGTATGATGAAAAAATGCCCTATTGCGAGCTGGAACCCCTCGCTGTTGTTTGGTGGGAAAGAAGAAAGGGAATTGCTACCGCCATTTTGAACGAAGCTACTAACCGGATTAAGTCAATGTACCCCAACTGTAAGGGTATGTTAGGAGGAGATCAGACCTTTTATAAGAAAATCGGTTATGAGAAGGTAGCGTATGTACCATTGTATCACTGGGAGCTGGAAGTTTTTATTTCCTGGGAAAAGGAATCCTATGATAAAGACTATGCCAAAGAGGTGTAATATCTCATACAGTTTGGATACCCATACCGCTTCGGATAAAAGCCCTCTGTATATACGGTTGCCGGTAAAATCAATATCTTCTCGATAACTTTAACATTTATCCGGAAGATGTTTCTGGAAATTCTTTTCTAATTTTGTATCCTATGATATGATATGAAGGTAGCCATCCATATGGGTATGCTCGATGATTCAAAGGGGTGTGAAACCAATGTTGGTGGCAAAGGAAAGCCGCACAGAGGTTCCTCTATCCTACTGATTACGAAGGAGATTAGAATTGATACCTATTGAAAATATCCCTTATGCAATTGAAGATAGTTTAGTTGACTATCTGGAGACCATTTCCAAAAACGGCAACAGGCCATTTTACTTAGATCATCATCTGGGATGGGTAAAAACCTTCCCTACCGCCTGGTCAAATTACATATTTTATGCCAATCTTGACGATAGCAATATAGATCAGCATATACTCCAAATAGCATCTAAGATGAAGAATGGAGAACTCCCTACGGACTGGGTGGTGGGACCAAAATCCTATCCCCCGGACCTAGGCGAATATCTGGAGAAATATAATATCAAAAAACAATATTCCATGGCAGGAATGGCAATTGACATCGCAAAGTTGGATACAGCTGTAGCAATGCCTGATCATACTCGTGTTGAACTAGTAGATTCGAAAGCAATGCTGGAGGTATGGGCAGATATTGTTTCTAATGCTTTATGGAATGGTCAACCCTTTGAAGCCTGTCTGTTTGAACCCTTGTTGAGTAATCCGAACTATAAATTCTATCTAGCCTTTCTTAATGAGGAGCCCGTTGCCTCTTCCATGCTAATATTAACGAAGGGTGTAGCCGAAATCAACATGGTTTCTACGATGCCAACGTGCCGAAGATTGGGATTAGGTACTGCCATGACTATCGTTCCCCTGCTGCATGCAAGGGAAATCGGCTATAAAATAGGGGTTTTACAGGCCAGCGTCCCCGGTGAGCCCGTTTATCGCAAAATCGGCTTCGAAGAATATTGCAGATTTCATGTTTACAGATATCAGTAAATCACCCGTCATTTAAGTAGATGGAAGCTTCGTTTGACATTTAACGCATTCTTATGTCTACTTATTTGCTTATGAAAAGGAATACCATTTTTAGGAGGATTATGAGCCTATCTTATATTCAAGCCAAGAAAGAAGATGCAGATCTGTTAATCAAGCTGTATGATTTATCCTTTTATGAGGATTATGTGAAGTACGGGGAATGTCCCGCATACGGCAGGTCAAGAGAAGAAATGGAAGCATCCATTGAAAACTTTCCAAAGCTAATCATTTATTATGATGCAATACCGATCGGGGCATTTTCCGTTGCTAAGAAAGGAAACGGCGAGTATTATCTCGGATGCCTATGTGTGATACCGGAATATCAAGGACGGGGTATCGGGTCACAGACAATCAGGTACATGCTGGATTATTATTCGGACTGGAATAAAGTCACTCTGGTTACACCGGCAGATAAACTTCAAAACATTAACTTCTACACCAAGAAGTGCGGTTTTAGAATAGACGGCTCTGAGCTGGACGGTAATGTTGAGGTATTACGTTTTGTAATGGAACGAAAATAACAACCGGGTCCGGTGTATTGGGTACCGGAGCCATCGTTGTAAAGCCTGTTGGATAAGAGAAGCCGGTTATTAAAATACAAAAATTATATGTTATCTTATCGATACATCTGGATTTTTCCCCTGCAGTTATGTTATAATCGTTCCATGGAGTCATAGCTCAGCTGGGATGAGCGTTCGCCTGACACGCGAGAGGCCATGGGTTCGAGCCCCATTGACTCCATTTTTTTGTGCCCAAAACTCTGCACCAACAAAAGAATGACCCATCTTTCGATGCGTCATCCTTTTTTCCCCATACACCTGTTGCTATATCTACTATAGCAAATGCATTATGAAATTATCAATTTAAATACTCCCCTTATGTCTTAGTAATTCACTGATCTTCTCGGCGGGAAGCGGAGTGCACAACAGATATCCCTGGCCTCTCTCGCAGGAACTCTGTCTCAGATATTCCAGCTGCTCCTGTGTTTCAATTCCTTCTGCAACTACCCTATAATTTAATCCTTGGGCCATAGCTAATATATTCTTCGTAATCACAGTCTCTTCATTCGCGTCCGGAATGGACTTAATAAAGCTTTTGTCAATCTTTATGATATCAATCGGAAACTTTAGTAGATGAGTTAGGGAATAATAACCTGTTCCGAAATCATCCAAGGCTATCTTAATTCCAAAGCGTCTCAGCCTGCTTAATCTCTTGATTGCCTTCTCCACATTGGTAATGATGGCTGTCTCGGTTATCTCGAAGGTAATCTTAGTATAATCAACCTGGTAGGAGCTAATAATCTCTTCAATGATTCGAAAGTTACTTTCGCTTTCCAACGTCTCACTTGACAGATTGATTGATAAATCAATGTGGTTAAGACCTTGTCTTTCCCATGCCAGCTTCTGCTGCAGTGCGGTATTTACAATCCATCTCTCCAAAGCATAAATCTGCTTGGATTTCTCTGCAACCGGAATGAATTTCTCAGGTGATATGAAGCCCTTAGATGACTGAGGCCATCTTACCAGTGCTTCAACACCAATAATTTCAATGGTATCTAATTTATATTCCGGCTGGTAGTATAATGTGAATTCTTCTCTCTCAATTCCTGCCCGAAGCCGATTCACCATCTGAATCTGTGACGTGATAGCCTCCTGTAACTCGTCACTGTAAACCTTGATGTCCTTCCCTGTTAATTTCGCAGAATAGGTTGCCGTCTCGGCGCATTGCATCAGGGAGCTTGTATCCCTTCCACTATTCGGATACATTGCAATTCCTGCATTTAAGGTCACGTAGTAGATGTATTTGGATGGACTCGAATAGCAAACATTATGGATGATCTTCTCAACGGTATCAACCAGCTCTATCTTTGTCCTGATGTCCGAACATATTAATGCAAATTTATCATCTGCTGTTCTTGAGACGAAGCAGGTGTCATCTGCAACCTCCATCAGATAATCAGCAACATGCTTTATTACTTCATTACTTATTTTAGTACCAAATATCTCCTTTAAATATCTATAATTATCTATATTCAAGAAAACAACCGCAAATTGATCCGTTCCGGTAAAATCCTTACCGGATAGTTCCTGTATCAGCTCATTAATCCTGCTCTTAAATAAATTCACCTTAGGTAATCCTGTTAGCGTATCGTAAGCTGTGATTCCCTCATTAGTTTTTCCCATATGAATTCTCTCTCGTTGTTAGGTCATCTGTTCCAGTCAATATTATTTTAATTGATATAAATGAAAAAGAACATGTCGTATTTGGAAAATTTTATATAAAAATTTTCCAAATACGACATGTTCTTTTAAAAATGAGCATATTATAATGAGCTTGTAACTACTTATTCATTAATTTATTTTCTTAAGGAGGCTTTATAATGAAAAAATTCAAAAAAGTATTTGCTGTATTAACACTTCTTATGCTCTTAAGCGTGACTACAAATTCGAATGGAAATGGTGCAGTTCCTCCTACAAAACCTGCGAATAACGGACCGGTTCTCTTTAATATACTACCACCAATCGACACTATCTAAACATCATCTTCAAATGAGACCTGATATTCTGTCAACGTATTTTCATCAATCGTTTTGGCAATAAAGTTGTTTTGCATAGCAACAGCGATATAATAAGCTCTTTTACGTTCTGCTAAGCATTCTCTCCTAAGTTCTGGTGACATTGCTCCTGCTTCTATTAGCTGTTCCTTATTCCAGGCAACACAGAATAGTAGAAGCGGGAGTACATTTCCCAATTTATATTTTCTGCAAAGTCTTATTCCTTCGTTGGCAATCTCATTGGATCTTTCATATTCCCCTACTAATCCCAGCCATTTGGCCAAATTATACGAATTAGCTATCAGCATAATTGCCCTTTGTTGTTCATCCATATAGCTCTGTTTTACAGCATTATTCATTTGATCTAATATCTCGATTGCTTTTTGATAATCATTCTTCTCTGCATAGGCAGTTGAAATGTTCAATAGCAAGACTTCCTCATAGAAGCTCAGCGGCCAGTTGGACAATATAATATTTCCGTATTTGGGGATCGTAAGTGAAATTGCTCTTATTAAGCCTTCCAGATATTCATCAACACCTATTCTATTTTGGCGGTAATCTACCAGACACTCAGCCCTAATCAGGAACTGCTTGTCTAATAAGGTATTTCCGATACTCTTTTTAATCTCCGCTAGTATCATATCCGCTTGCTGATAATCATAACGCTTAAGACAGTCTTCGAATAACTCCATCTTCTCCAATACCTTAAAATCCGATATGGAGAGCATAGAGTAAGCTCGATCCCTAATCCGTCCCATACGTTCCATCAATAGCTCATAGGTTTCACGGCTTGGAGTCTGCTTCCCTGTCTCCATCCTGGAAAGACTCTCAACGGAGCAAATTCCGTCACTTAACTGCTCTTGAGTTATGGATAGGGATCTTCTGGTCATCCTGATGATGTCCCCTAATCGATACCTTCCCATAGTAATTCCTCCTGTAAGTGTTTCTTGATGGACTCAGCAACAGCATATTCTTCACTAAATTCATATAAATAATATGCCTGCAGGTAAAGTCTTAAGCACTCTCCTCGAATTGAGTTCCATTCTTCCTTTGTTTTATTTAAAGCCTCTGCCGTCTGGGCTTGTATTAGATACAATTCGCCTCGATACTCTAATTTCCGGCTGCTCTTCAGCTTATCCAAGCCTTTACTTGATAATTCCAGTGCTTTCTTTAGATTCTTTTCCTTCAAGTAAATATTACAGGCAATTACTGCAACCTTGGGGTACTGCCTATCATTCTCAGCCATAGATTTATGGGAATCCAGATAATCCAGTACCTGGAGGAGTATTTTCTTCGCTCTGTCTACCATATCTGCTGAGATCATCCGCTGAATGATATCTATAATGATATTCAACTCCGTATTACTTAAATGATATTCATTAATTTTATTGGCTTTAAAATCAGGAACGGTATAGCTGATTGCATCCATGAACAGATCGATTGTCTGTTCCATCGGTCCTCCCTTAAGCTCGTTTAATAAAGCCCGACAGGTTACGATAAACTGTTTATGTACGGAGCCCTTGGAGCCCGAAATCCTTTCATACATATTTAAGCGACTCTCTGCCACTGTGATGTTTTTCTTCTCAATCAGTTTTTTAATCTCTTCTCTGTTTTGATATGACTCATAATCGAGATCAGTAAGAATAAGCTCAAACTGGTTCGGTGTCTTCCCAAGCCTCTCTAATAAAGCCTCCAGCAACAAGGAGTCCACATCACGTTCTCCGGCCTCAATTCTGGATAATGTAGATACAGAGCATAATCCCTTGCACAGCTTGCTCTGAGAGATATAATTATTCTCACGAAAATAGTAAATGGCAGAACCAATTTTGTTATTATCTGATTCAAACTCGTTGGCCACAGAATCGTCCCCCCATCAAAAGTACCTCGCATCCATCCTCTCTGACTGCTAATCTTCCATTCTATGAATACTCAGATTTGAGATGATGTCAAGGTATATATACCATATAGATTATCATAACCTGTTTTTATGTTCAAATAAAATTAGCAGTGTAATAGAGTCCGCTTCTTTACCTTACCATAATACGGCAATATAATCAAATTATCAATGAGAATTCCAGCTTACTCAAAACAATGCAGCTTCCGGAGTAATTCTTCCAGTTCATGGGATAGCATCGGATCATAATAATAATTGCCCTGAGCCAGCTCACACTGATTCGTCTTAAGAAATACCAGCTGTTCTTCTGTCTCTACTCCTTCCGCAATGATGTCCATTCCCAGGGTCCTTCCGAGCTGTATAATGACCTTAATGACTCCCTCTTCCTTGTCTGAATGACCTATCCCCCGGAGGAATTGTTCCTCTAGCTTGATCCTGTCAACAGGTAGCTTCATGATTTTATTTAAGGAGGAATACTCGGTTCCGAAAGCATCCACACAGATACCAATTCCCAGTTCCCTCACCCTCTGGAGGGTTGTAATGGTTGCCTCCGCTTCATTGACCGCTATACCTTCACTTACCTCGAACTCCAGGCAGGACGAAGGGAGCTTCGTTTCCTTTAGAATCCGATGGATGATATCAACCAGATTAGGATTGCGAAACTGTACCGCTGACAGATTAACCGCTATTTTCAATGGCTTCATTCCCTGCTCCTGCCACAACATATTTTGACGACAGGCTGTCTCTAAAACCAATTGACCGATCGGATGAATTAGCCCTGATTTTTCAGCAATCTTATAAAATTCCTTCGGATGTAATAGCCCCTTCTCGGGGTGCTGCCAGCGTACCATAACCTCGAATCCGGTTATTTCCCCTGTATCGATACGAATCTGAGGCTGATAATAAACTAGTATCTCATTTCTTTCCAATGCCCGGTGTAGGCTGCTGGTCATTTCCAAGCTGGTATCAACCTGATTCTTCATTTCCTCCGAACAGAGGGTATAATTATTCTTACCTTTCTGCTTCGAAACGTACATTGCCAGGTCTGAATGCTTAATCAGATCTGTTACGTTATCTCCGTCATAGGGATATATCGCTATCCCCGCACTGACTGTAACGAAGAACTCCTGATTCTTAATCATAATCGGCTGTTTTATGGTTTCAATGATTCGATTGGCCTCTGAGATGATCTCCTCAACCTGCTGAGCCTGTGATATTAATAGCAGGAATTCATCACCGCCATAACGCGAAATGGTATCCTCCGGCTTAATAACCCGAGAGATTCTCCTACCTAACTGTATCAGAAGAGAGTCTCCCCCCTCATGGCCAATGGTATCATTAATTAGCTTAAAGGAGTCAATATCAATAAAAACCACTCCCAGCCTACGACCCGCTTTTCCTGCCTCCAGAAGCGACTTACTCAGCCTGTTTTTGAACAGCTCACGGTTTGGAAGACCTGTCAGGCTGTCGTAATAAGCTCTGTAGCTTATCTCCTTCTCTACTTCAATCTTGTAGTAAATATCCGACAGAAGATTAGCTATGATCTTAAGAGCTTCCAACTGCTCCCCGGAAAATCCCTGGACCGTCTTAACTCTTTCGAAGCTCCAGATACCCCAAAGTGATTCCTTATTTCTTAATGGAAGAATCAGAAGGGACTTCACCTGTCTGTCCTCCATCCATTTTCTCTCCATACAATGCTCCGGTAGCTCTGTGACCTCCTGTATCCATAAGCTTCCGTTCAGCAGAAGCTCTTCGGGATTGAGAAAGTTAGGAAGCCCGTTATAATCGCTTCCATTCGTGGATGCTCCGGATGTATCAATATCGCTGTTAACCCATTCACAGCAAGCTGGCGTTGTCCTGTCTTCTTTAGCAACTAGATACAGGTACGTCCTGTCCACATCAAAATGCTCGCCGCACATTTGTAACACCCTAGTTGACTTAACATAAATATTACTATCATTCACCGTTATTAATAATGCAGATATATCGGATAACAGCTTCTGCAGCTTCATCTGTTCCTCATTCTCCGCCAACCTGGCAAGATAAATACGATTAATATAATGAGCAATCCCTACGATAGCTACCATAAAAAAAATCCTGATTATGTGATCTGATGTCTGAAAGCTAACGATGACTGCAGGTCTCATAACCATGATCAATACGTATGTAACCAGTGCTGATAACCCTATCATACTAAGTAGCTGCTTATGATTAAAGGCAATGGAAAATATAATTAGTATAACCGGAATGACCCAGGCATAAAATGGCGACTGGTCAATATACCGGAGCAGAATATAGGGGACGGATAGTATCAGAATAGAATAGGAAAGTACGTTTTTTAACTTAAATCCTGTCTTCAGGTTCTGGGTCTGTTGCAGCAAAATACCTCCGCACAGAACTGTACCACTGAACAAAATAACCTCTCTCATCGGCTTTTCCATGAAGAAATACAGCGCCAAAAAGCTGATAAAGGCTCCCAGAACATATAGCTGTGCCAAGTATCCAAATATCTGATTGCGTGTTGCATCATTTAGAATCTGTCCTTCCTTTGCCGGGCATTGGTCCGTCCGGATCAAACCATAGTGTCTGATGCAATAACACATACAGGATATCGGTAACATAGCGAGGACCGGTGCAATCTGAGGTACCTTGACACTGCCGATATAGTTGATTACAAATTCTGTTAAGGTTCCAACTATGATAGCAACCAGAAACGAGATAAATAGGATCTTCCCCTGCTTTCTTTCTGATTTTTCCTTGGAAGTAATCCCCCACCGTCCGAGTAGTACGGCTATGGTAAGAGAAAAGCTTGAATAATATAAATCATATAGCCAATCCCAGAGGCTTTGCCGGGTGTTATTAATCCATCCGGCATAGGTTTTTATCATATGATATTGAGTTAAATCTTTGAAAATAAAGAAAACAGATATGTTTAATACTGCCGGAAGATAGAGCACCAGATATATCCACTTCTTACCCATTAATGTTCTATGACCGGTCAGCAGTAGAATAAAATGCAGCAAAAAACTGAAGAACGTTCCCCAACCGAAGGTAGCTACCCTCCGCCAAAACACACTGGTCTCAATATCTGGAGCAGAATTTGCTATAGAGAAGGCAAATGCCCATATGCACAATGCAATACAGCACAGCACGAAAACCCAGTGAATCGTGGATTTTCTGCTGATCTGCAATATATACATCATTAGTATAAAGTAAACCGAAAAGGCCAGGAAAAAAACCAGCGAAAATATTACCGGCAGCGACATTATGGGGGCTCCTTTTTCTAAAATCATTCTTTGATACCAGTATACCTTTTTTTCCCAAATTTGTCAATATTTAGGCATAATATGACAATACTCTATTATTTTTTTAATTATGAAGATTTTGTGAAATTAGCACTCTCCTCTTGACAGTGCTAATACTGTGTGTTATATTACATGTAGAACAAAGGTAACAAACAAAGCCGTAGTTTATATAATAAAATAAGGAGGAATTAATATGTTATTACCAAGAATTTTTGAAAACAATTTTGTAGACAGCTTTTTTAATGATGTATTCTCATTCCCTCTCTCTTATACGAAGCCTACTGAAAAGTGGATGAATACTAACGTTAAGGATCTCGGAGATGATTACCAGCTAGAGATCGAGCTTCCCGGCTTCGAAAAGAAGGATATTCAAGCACAGCTGGAAAACGGTTATCTTACAATCTCTGCTGACAAGCTGGAATCAAAGGAAGAAAACGATGAGAAAGGCAAATATATTCACCGTGAGCGCTTTGTAGGAAGCTGCAAGAGAAGCTTCTATGTCGGTGATTATCTGAAGGAAGAGGATTTCCGTGCAACCTTTGATAACGGAATACTGAAGTTGGTTTTCCCAAAGGATAAGAACGAAGCAAAGCTTGAGCAGAAGAAATATATCGCTATCGAATAGTATTCTAATATAATAATAAATGGAGGCCTGGGATTTCCCTTGGGGGAAATCCCAGGCCTTCTATTAGCGGTTGGATGCCACCGGCAGACAATCCGGTTTAGAAGCAACGGAAAAATAAGATTCTATTTACGTTAATTCTTTCAAACTCCCAGCGATTCCTTCTCCAGCGGAAGCCTTCAACAGAATTTCTCCTGATATTGACTGGATAGAACCAAAAGCTATTTCCGTTAAACAGCCACACAAACGTAAATCTATTTAAGCATCTTCTGAAATCCATCGGAGGACGGAAGAACCCCGGTCTCCCACCTCTTTCGCCGCCAAACTGCACTGCCGGCCCGGGTCCGCCAAGAGGCTGGCCTTCCATTCCCGGTAGCTGAGGAGTAAAATTCGGAGGGGGCGATGACGGCCCCTGACCACCCATTCCCGGCGGGGTGAAGGGTTGTGGTTGTCTGCCTGCTCCCGGTCTGCCCATTTGCGGTGGGCCACCCGGTTGGAAGGGCGGGCCCGGGAATACTTGTTGTTCTTTCACTGTAGCCTCTTTATCCGTATCTTTATTATAGCGGTTATAATATTCGTTTCTCAAGCTGATACCTCTTTCTGCATATAATTGTTCACATACCATTTTATGATAATAGTATTGAATGGTGAAAAAAATCTCCTGTATTGTCCTAACAGATAATAACAGTAAAAGCATTTGACATAATCCTTTTCCGGCAGCATAATGAAATGGTGTTCCATTCACAGCAGAAAAGGAGAATACCATGAAGCTTAGTGCATATTGTATGTACTGTCTTGTAAAGAGGCAGGAGGAGAATATTAGAGATATCAAGGACGAGAAATTAAAATCTGAGTATATGCGTGAGGTTCTGAAAATAATTGCAGATTCTGCCGAGGAAGCGACTGCTCCGGTGGTGATTGCAGACATAAACTGTCTGCATCAGAAATACTTCGGAAGCTCCTACAGCTTCGAACGTCTAAAGAAGGAATACAATCAACATATGCTGGCTAAAGAGCCCAATATATATAAGGATATCCTCTCTTCTGCGGATCCGCTCCTTACAGCTCTCAAGATTGCCAGAGCAGGAAATTACATTGACTTTGGTGCTATGGACTCGGTTGATAAGGAAAAGCTGCAGGATCTGCTAAATCAAGCCGGGGATGAGTATCTGGAGCCAACACAATATCAAGAATTACTGGAGGATCTTAATAAGGCCTCCCGTCTGGTCTATCTGACGGATAACTGTGGCGAAATCGTACTTGACAAGCTACTAATCCAGGTGATAAAGGAGCAATATCCACACCTTGACGTAACCGTGATCGTACGCGGCCAGCCGGTGGTAAACGATGCAACCCTGGAGGATGCAGAGATGACCGGACTCACAGAGATTGCCCGGGTGATTGGGAACGGGACTCAGATAGCCGGTACACAACTGGACCGAATTAGTGATCAGGCCGGGAAGGCATTGGAGGAGGCTGATGTTATCATATCCAAGGGCCAGGGTAATTTCGAAACCCTGCATGGCTGCGGCTTAAATATATATTATTTGTTCCTCTGTAAATGCGACTGGTTCGTTAACCGATTCGGCCTGGAACGGTATAAAGGTGTAATATTAAATGAAAAGTATGTATTAGAACGTCTCAGCTAAGGCTGGACCGGCTGATACAGGCAGTCAATAAAAAAGAACCTCAGGTGAAATAAACGCCCGCTTGCACGTTTTCACCTGAGGTTCTTTTAAGGCTATTCCTTTTATGGTTATGCTTTCTTCTTTACCGGAATCCATATCTCAAATACATAAACCTTCTTGCTGTTATCACCGTCCCAGCAGTCCTGTCGACTAGAACTCCTTCCTGCTGTAAATCCTGATTGAAACGGAATAGGAAAGATAGACGGCCAGAAGAATTACCGCAGGTATCAACAAATATGCATACTCCAATAAGAAGCTGCCGATTTGGATGAAGCTCTGGGGCACCTCTCCCATGCGCTCTCTCAATACCTTAATAATAAAGCTGCCGGCAACAAAGGGTATCAAGTAGATGGCAGTAAGGATATATCGGGATTTCTCCACCCCTAGCTTAGTGATAAGGGGTATCGTGATACAGTAAAAGATAATAACAATCGCCGCTCCCAGGGTGCTGCTCAGAATACCTTCAAACAGCTCCTCTGTCTTCATTACCTTATTCAGCAGCAGCAATACCCCGAAGCTGAAGATCATACTGCACACGGTCAGGAGAAACATGATGAGATATTTGCTCCGAACGATCTGCTCCTTTGTAATCGGAAGCGTCAGGGCATATCCATCCCATTTAGCCTGCTCATCAAAGGAATAAGTACTCAGGGTCAGCATGGCGAATACAAACGTGAACATTGTACCAAAAAAGCTGGCACTATTCATGGAGAAGGACAGTAAGATGTAGAACACGGTAAGTGCACCGAGTATTTTAAAATTCTTCTTCAGATTAATTACGTCCTTTAATATTAAGCCCATCATATCAGATTTTCTCCTTTCCCTTACTGATAAACAGCATAATCTCTTCGATCGAGGTCTTCTCCACAGGAAATCCGTGGTGATATCTCTGAAAAGCATCCTTATTCTTTATCATTACCTCTGCTCCGAAGCTGTTCTCCCGGATTCCCACAATATAACTGCTGTCAATGAAGGAGACATCCTCCCTGCGACAGTGGATAATTCCGTATTGGTAGATCAGATCATCCTTACTCTCGCTGAATACAATATTCCCCTTATGGATGAAGGTAACATAGTCTGCAATCTTCTCAATGTCGCTGATGATGTGGGAGGATAACAGAATCGAATGATCCTCGTCCTGGATGAATTCCAGGAAAATATCCAGAATCTCATCCCGTACCATCGGATCCAGACCGCTGGTGGCTTCATCCAGAATCAGTAGCTTGGAATGATGGGATAAAGCAATCCCGATGGATAGCTTCATCTTCATTCCACGGGAGAACTCCTTCAGGCGCTTATCCGAGGGCAGCTCGAAGCGCTGCATGTAGTCATAATAGCATTTCGTATCCCAGTTGGTATAAATATGATTCATGATAATATTGATCTCTTTTACCGTCAGGTTATCATGAAGATTGCTGCCGTCAAAAACCACCCCTATCCGGGATTTCAATTCCTTCGACAGATTCCTTGAGGACTCACCGAGAACACTAATCTCTCCATTGTCCGGGCGGATCAGATTAAGTATCGACTTAATTGTCGTAGTCTTTCCTGCTCCGTTCTCACCAACGAAGCCCATAATGGATCCCTTCGGAACAGTGAAGCTGATTTGGTTGATGGAGAAATTCTGGTATTTCTTCGTCAGATTTTTTATCTCAATGGCATTGTTTGATGCTATATTATCCATAGCTATTCCTCCTCATATAACATTCGAATAATTTCCTGCAATTCTTCCATTCGGATACCTCCGGCTTTCGCACCCTTGACGGCCTTTCCAAGATGCTCCTCTACAATTCTTAATTGTTCCTCCCGGACAAATTCCAGGTTCTTCTCTGCAATAAAGCTCCCCTTACCAACCACAGTATAGATGAAGCCATCCCGCTCCAGATCCTCATAAGCCCTCTTAGTCGTAATCACACTGATGCGGAGCTCCTTCGCCAGCATGCGCATGGACGGAAGCAGACTTCCTCCTTCCAGCTCTCCGCTGATGATCATCTGCTTAATCTGGGAAGTTATTTGTTCATAAATCGGCTTATCACTGGAGTTACTGATCAGGATATTCATTTCATCCCCTCCTGTTGTTATAGTGTATATACCTTATATGCACACTATAAACCCATAGTACGACTTTGTCAAGGGCCTTTTTCTAGTATTAGATAATCCCTTGGCCCAAACAAAAAAAGCCCGCTACAGCTATTGTGCAGCAGGCTATTTCTTTTAATACATATACTTTCATATCACCGATCGATAGTAATCAATCATTTATTGTTTATTTCAGCTCCTTAATCTTAATACTGCCGCTCGTCGTTTCGATCCGGAAGGATGCCTCGCTCTCATTCGCGGAGCGTACCGGAATCTCACTATGGAAGCTGCCGGAAATCGTATTGTTATAAAGGCTAAGGCCATCCACGGCTGGCATTTTCACAGATACCTCACCTGATATGGTCTTAATATCAAAGGCCTGTGGAGCAGTCTGTTCCGTAATATTAATCTCACCGGAAGCACTATCGGCTGTTAATTTCTCAAAACTTCCGACAAAGGTTATCTCTCCGGATTGTGTATCAGCCTCAAGCTTCTTAAGCTGAACCTCATCAAAGGATATTTCACCCGAGGTGGATTCGGCGGTTACCTCCTCCGCAGTTACACTCTTTGCGATAATGCTACCGGAAACTGTCGAAATGGTTATCACCGGGGCTCCGGAATCCTTAATCCTCATAGAGCCGGAGGTGGATTCTAACTCCATCTCCTCTGCCTTAATCCCGGTGAGCTGTACTTCTCCCGATACCGTCTCGGCACGGAATAAGTCTGCTGTAATATCGCTTACAATAAGTTCAGCGGATACTCCCTCCAAAATAAAATCCTTAAATTCTGTCGTCAGCTTCTTCGGTATGAATATCTCCAGCTTTTTGGCGGGCATATGCTGTATATGCCTCTCGCAGTAGTTGACGGATAAGCTATTACCTTTCGCGGCGTAAACCAGCTTTTCCTCCTCCTTAAGCTCACGACGTGCATATTCCACAAGCTCAATTTTATTTCCCTCTGAGGGAATCACGGTAACCTCTCCTGCCGTCCAGTCCACAGTAAGATTCCTTATATCAGCCCCGTCAATGCTGTATCTTCCCTCTTCCTCATAGGGACCTCCAAGGCTCTCCAATTCGAATACATTTGATATTCTAGCCTTAGGTCCGAAGGCAAACCAGATTGCCAGCCCTACAAATACGAAGAAAACAATCAACCAGCATACGATTTGAATCGTTTTATATTTGTTCATACTGCCCTCATTTCTTAACTGCCAAATAGATGTTGATCAGTGCCTCAATTGCAACACCTAGTACGAAGATAATCCAGGTCAGGTACCAGGCATAGGTTGTAAAGCTGATGATAAAATATAATGCCAGTAAAATACTCCATAAAGCAACCGATACTGATATTCTGGTCGCTCTTTTCTCCGCCCTGTTCGTTTTCCATTCCTTAAATTCTTCTACCACAGTGTCATCCTCCCTCGAATATTTTGGCTTCGTCATGCAATTATAAATAAGAATTCCGGTTCCGATTGCAATCATGATGAAGAAGCCAATGACCCCCTTAAAGAAATGCCATGGATTCTCAAGGAAATAAAGGATCGGAACCAGTGACAGAACATAGATCACTACGGCAATGGAGGTAAGCATGGCGGATTTCTGCTTATCTGCCGCTGTCACAACCGTTTTCTTTGCCTTCATATCATTAACCAGCTCATTGATGTCACCGATGCCGGCAACTGCTATGTTAAAGGCTGCCTCCTCTGTTTTGCCTTCACGGATCAGATCCTCAAATTTCTCTCTCAAGTTCTGAAGCATCTCTTCCTTTAATTCCACTACATTTTTTGTCTGCGGTACATCACCAAATAAACCATCAATATACCTGCGAAGCTTATCATCCATTCCTACTTTCCTCCGATTCAATTAAACTATCAATCATTTCCTTCGCGCTCTTCCAGTCCTTCATGAGCTTCAAATAGGTTTCTCTTCCTGCTTCTGTAATTTTGTAGTATCTTCTTCGTGCACCGGTTGTCTCATCCCCCCAATAGGAAAGAATATACCCGGCTTCCTCCAGTCTTCGGAAAGCCGAATATAGGGTAGCTTCTTTTAGTTCGTAGCGTCCTCCCGTCTTCTGTTGAATAGCTTTATTAATTTCATAACCATAGCTGTCACCGGCGATTAATTGAGCCAGTATGATCGTATCCGTATGCCCCCTGATTAAATCAGCTGCAATTGACAATGAATCAACTCCTTTACGAAATGTTTTCTATCGTAGTTACAATATATCATTAGATACCTCGCCTGTCAAGGTATATATTTAAATAATGTAAATATTTTTTTATAGTATAAAAGTATGCAGAATAACATATAATATGCAACTATGTATCATTGTAAGCTTCCTTCACCTACCGGTATTGGAAGAGAGCTCTACGTTTAACCGGCAAGTGTGATCCGGCTTCACTGGACACATGACATAAAAAAGGCAGGCTCTTCGCCTGCCTTTCATAATATGAAGTTAATCTAATATATATGCCTTCAACAGCTTCAGGGTGTTCTCCAGTCCCTTTCGATGTGTCCTCTCCATTCCATGGGAGGCATGGACTCCCTGACCGATCAGAGCTCCCCGGATGTCATTACCACCCCTGAGTGCAGAGGATACATCGGAGGCATAGTGAGGAAAGATATCTACCACATAGTCGAGCTGTCTCTCTTTAGCCAAATTAATCAATCTGGTTGTCAGCTCATAATCGTAGGGACCACTGGAGTCCTTCGCACAGATGGATACCTTGTATTCAGAACCGTTTAAGTCATCTCCGATAACCCCCATGTCCACAGCAATGAATTCCGTAATGTCCTCCGGCAACCAGCTGGCGCCGAACCCAACCTCTTCATAATTACTGATTAAAAGCTTCAGGCTCCTTGTCGGAACCAGACCCGCTTCTGACATCTCCTTAAGAAGTCCCAGTAAGACAGCAACGGAGGCTTTATCATCCAGATGTCTGGATTTAAGGAAACCACTTTCTGTAAGCTGATATTTGGCATCAAAGCTCACATAATCCCCACTGCTAATCCCCAGCTGCAATACATCCTCTTTACTCTCTACGAGTTCATCAATCCGGATCAGCATATTTCTGTCCGTACGCTCAAGAGTTCTTGCATCATCATAGCTGTGGACGGAGGGACTCTTTATTAGTATTGTACCTGTATAGACACGGCCGTCTCTGGTATGAATTTTACAATAGCTACCTTCGATGCTGTGCATCGTATAGCCTCCTACCAGGGTGAATTTAAGAGTTCCATCCCTGTCGATGGAGCGGATCATGGCGCCCAGGGTATCCACATGGGCTGACAACCCTAAAGTCTCCTTGCTTTTCCCCTCCACAGAGATGATCAACCCTCCCTTTTTACTGTAGCTGCAGGAATATCCGAAGCTCTCGGCTTCCTTCCTTACAAACTCCATAACCTCCTCCGTAAAGCCGGAGGGGCTGGGGATGTTCACCAGTGTTTCAATTGTCTTTATGATGTAATCCATTGTTTTTACTATGCATTCCATTGTTTCCTGTTCCTTCCCATAGATCGTTTCTCTATTATATACTGTATACTCCGTATTCTCTGCTAAAACGGTAACCCAATTTCTCAGCCAGGGTAACGGATGCTATATTAGCGGCATCCCAGCGGGGATAAATATTGCGCTCCAGGCATTCGAGAATCAGTCTGGCAGCACAAGCCATGGCAAGACCCCTCTTACGATAGTCCTCCCTGGTCTCGATCGTTATCTCTATCCTTCCGTCGCAGTAGGCGTAGGAGGAGGCTCCAGAAATAATCTCACCCTTATCGAGGATGACATAACCGATACCATGGTCGATGAAATCCTGCAAGGAACTAAAATTAGAACAGTAGTCCAGAGTCCATGCATTCTTCATGGTTAACCGGTAGATGTCTTCATCGATCCGTACAACATGAAAATCAGGTTCTACCGCAGCTGCATACTCCTTAAGCTTCTGACGGTCAAACCACTCCAAATTTCCATCCAGTGCATAACGGCTGAAGCTTTTAAAGCTGTCCGGATAACGTTTCTCAAGGTTTTGCAGTAAGGGCTTCCATTGCTTTCCCGCATCAATAATCTTTCCGGGACACAGCTGTGATATGAGTCCGCTAAGAGCATTCACCTCTTTCGGAATATAACTGCCCAGCAGATAGCAAAAGTCTCCGGCAATACTTAAGGTGCAACCCGGCCGCTGTCTATTATCAACCCAGAGTCTCCCCATCTTTCCTTCCAACGCAGAGCGGAGGGACACCTCTTCTTCTCTGCCGATACATAAATCCTTCGCACAAATTCTATCCTCGCCGAATAACTCAAGCATATTCATCCTCATTTCTATATCGCTTTTTGCTTTTGCTCCAGACTTTACCTCCGTATGCTAAGATAATTATACATCATAATTCAAATATATGATATTAATTTTGAAGATAAATACAATGGAATATCGTTATAGATATTGAAAGGCGAAGGGAGGCGGATAAAATCAATACGGAACAATATTATGAGCACCTGATTGATACATATCAGAATCTGATATTCTCGGTATGTTTCAAGATAGTAAACGATTATTTTGATGCAGAAGATCTCGCCCAAGACACCTTTCTATCCGCCTTTCAGCACCTATCCACCTTTGACCGGCAGCATGAAAAAGCCTGGCTCTGCCGGATTGCCACAAATAAATGCCTGGATTATCTGAAACGGTCAGACCGGCAGAGTATACCTACCGAGGAGGAATATTTTAACCTGCAGAAGGATCGGGAGCCTACCCCGGAAGAGAACTTACTGGAAACCGAAGTGAAACATCAGCTGTACGAACGCTGCAGTCTGTTGAAATCCCCCTATCGGGAGGTGGCATTGAATTTTTTCTATGAGGAGCTATCCCCGACTGAGATCGCAGCTAGAACGGGTAGGAATCTGAAAACAATTCAAACCCAGATATACCGAGCAAAGGCTATGCTACAGAAGAAATACAGGAAGGAGGCAGAAAATGAGTGAACATAACCATATTTCAAAGGAAGCTTTGACCGCATTTCATAATAACCAAATGTCTGCAGGAGAAAAGGAAGCTTTCCTGGAACATATCTGCTCCTGTAACTTCTGTTCCGAAGTATTTGCTGACAGCATGAAGGAGAATCTGATCAAAGCACCAATAGATCTGAAGGCAAATCTGTTAAGGGCTGTACGGCAGCCCGAGGCACGGCTGGCGAAACACGCCCGGGAGGTCTCCAAGCGGATGCAGCTCTTTCTGTACAGCCTAAAGGTAGGCACTGCGATGGCAGGTGCTCTGTTGATTCTGTTCCTGACAATCACCCTGGGCAATAAGCACACCGTTCCCCAGTCGGATTTAAGGCAGAATAAGCCCGGAATTACTGTCTCTCTTACTGCTTCCATCCGGGATAATATGGACTCTTTAAACAATAGTCTTTTAAAATTTTCCGATAACATTATGAATACGGAGGTCAATGATGATGAAGAGAAGGAAAAGTAGTTTTTTAGCTTTTATTTGCTCCCTTGTACCCGGAGCAGGTGAAATGTATATTGGTTTTATGAAGAGAGGTTTAAGTATTATGCTGATCTTCTGGGGTATCATTTTTGTTTCTGTCTGGTTAAATTTAAGTTCTTTGTTATTTGCGATTCCGATTATCTGGTTCTACAGCTTCTTCGAGGTGCATAACCTGAGAGCCCTGCCGGATGCGGAGTTTGCTGCCATGGAGGACAGCCATATTAACTTTACAGGAATTCAGTCAGAGAAACTGAAGCTACTGCAGCATAAGTACCGCAATGTATTTGCTTTGGTTTTAATTCTAATCGGAGCCTCTATTCTATGGAATAATATGTATGGTATTGTGGAGGATTTACTGCCGGATTACGTAAGAGATATTATCTATTCCATTGGTCACTATTTCCCTCAGATGTTAGTCGGCTGTGCTATCATTGCCCTTGGCTTCTGGCTAATTCTTGGAAAGAAGAAGGAGCTTGATCAGAAGGAAGCACTTACTCTTAACGAGGATAAAGGAGGTAAGCTCCTATGAAACAACATAAAATAGGTACAGTAACCCTGGGCTGTATGCTGATTATATTCGGTATCCTGTTCCTGGCGAGGATTCTTTTCCCTGAGCTCTCATACGAAATCATATTTAAGCTATGGCCGGTCATCTTCATCTCCCTGGGAGGCGAAATTTTAATTACGAACTTTAGTCGGAAAGAACAGGATAACCTGGTTTATGATAAGGTGGCTTTTGCCCTGATCATCCTGCTGACCTTCTTTGCGATGGGTCTTGCAATCGCAGACGTTAGCCTTGATTATGCCCTCCGACATGCCGAACTATGTATCCGTTAATTTTCAGCGTAAGATGAGGATATAGGAATAGCGTGTTGCTATCAATCCATAAAGAGATCGTTTTCGTGTCTCTGATGAATTAATAGTAACACGCTATATTTGCAGATATCATATGTGATAAACATCTCCAGCGTGAAAGAGCGCCGCACATTTCGTACAACAACTCCTTGTTTATGGCTCATTGATAGGATAATTTAATGACATCCGATTCTGTAATTGTATCCAGGGTATTTGCATCAAAGATGATAAAAGTCAGCTCCACATTACTAATCTTATCAATTCCGTTATCAGCCAGATCCATAAAAGTAATTCCATCATTGACTTTCTTGCCGGGAGCAAGATCACTGGAGAAGATAGGTTCAACCATATAGCCGTTCACGGACACGTTCTGCGTCTGGACGGTAATAAACTTATCCGAGTTATTCTCAATATAGACCTTGATTTCAGGTCCCAGGAATTCATCCGAAGCAAGCCCTTTCTCAATGATTCTTACCTTCCCCTTGTCAAATAACACCTTACCGCTATCATCATAGCTCTGAACATAACTTTCTTTGGCAGAGGTATTAATCGTTATCATATCTGACTCAGTAATTGTATCCAGAGTATCCGTATTAAAGATGATGAATCGGAGCTCAACCGTAGCAATCTTATCTATCGCATTCCTCTCCAGATCATCCTGTAGAAAAGAGATGGAATCATTTGCTTTTTTTCCGGCAGCCACATCACTGGAAAAAGTAGGTTCTATCATTAAATTGTTGACAGATACATCCCGTGCCTGGACTGTTACGTCAGTATTTGTGTTGTTTTCAATCAGAAGATTGATTTCCGGTCCGAGAAAGGTATCCTCCTTCAGTGAGGTCGCCGTAATTTTTATTCCCTTCTGATCATATAATATCTTCTCATCAATTGTTACCGCCGTTGCTTTTCCTCCGGACGATCCGTTTCCTGAAGCAGCATTCTGGGTCGTATCTGCATTATTGCCGGTATTCGCATTGTTTTGCGCCTCACCGGTTTGGTTATTTGTTGTATTATTTCCGTTATTTGTATTGTTATTTTCATTTTTTTTCGTACCGCACCCCGACAGATTAATAATGATTAATACCATCAGGAACAACGCTATCCGCCTATTCATATCTTTACCTCCATATTCTCATCAGAATCTTAATTATCGTTGAATTTGATTTCATCAACCTGTTTCTCTGTATTTGCTATATTCTTATAATAGCATGCCCAGGATTACCGATATCTAATTCATAGGAAGGAAGCAATCGTTCGAAATAAAAATGTTCCATTTACATGGCATTTTTATTATACAGCAGCTATTTCAATAAACTGATTCGTAATTTCTTCCATCAGGGAGCCCCCGGTCTACGCTTGGGGTGCATAAATCGGGGGCTTCCTGATAACGTCTGTAGTGGGGATCTTGGTGTATGCTTTGATAAATGCATCAGTAAGGAGGAAATGGCAGGACTAGCCTGCCATTCTGATAAAACAGGCACAAAATGTTTTTTCTGCATTTATATTATACAATTCGTATGGATTCGCAGAATTTTTGGGGTGGCTATCACAAATACTAATAAAAATATAAAATGATAGGAATCGAGGTGTTAATATGGGTGTTTCTCATAAGGGTGCCATCTCTTTGGGATTACTATATATCCCTGTCGGCTTATATACCACAACCAGGGATAATGATGTGAAATTTAACCAGCTTTGTAAAGACACGAAGGAGAGAGTAAAATACAAGAAATATTGTCCCAGCTGCAACAAGGAGGTTAAAAATGAGGAGATCATAAAGGGCTATGAGTATGAAACAGATAAATATATCGTAATGACTCAGGAGGAGCTTGAGAAGATTAAGACCAGAAAGGACAAGACCATACACATAATTCAGTTTGTAAACCTTCCGGAAATTAACCAGATATATTATGAAAGAAATTATTATGCCCTCCCGGAGGCTGGTGCGGAGAAGGCCTATGAGCTACTAAGGTCAGCCATGTTTTCCGAGAATAAGGTGGCCTTGGCGAAAACAGTGATCGGAACGAAGGAGAACCTGATTGTACTCTATCCAACGGAAGACGGTATCATAGCCAAAACCCTCTTCTATCAGGACGAAATCGTTCCTATTCCGAAGCAGCTTCCTCCGATCGATTTAAATGATGCGGAGCTTACGATGGCAAAGACACTGATTAATTCCATGACAATGCCCTTTCAGGCAGAAGCCTATAAGGATGAATATCAGGAGAGACTCCGGGATGCCATTATGCAGAAAATCCGGGGAGAGGATATTGTTGCTGTTGATACCTCCGCTCCGAATAATGTCATTGACCTGATGGAAGCTCTTCAGAGGACAATCGCTATGTCACAGACCCAGAAGCTTAGTGGTACAGCATGATGGATTTATTTATAGAAAAAAATGTGAAGCCTATGCTGATTTCCGAGATGACGGAGCCCTTCAATGACCCTGACTGGATCTATGAGCTGAAGCTGGACGGAATCCGTTGTATCGCCTATCTGGATCGGGAAACTGAGCTCAGGAACAAAAGAAACCTGCGGTTGCTGCCGAAGGTTCCGGAATTGTCGGATATACACCGGCAGGTGAAGGAGCGGTGTATCCTGGACGGAGAACTGGTCATCCTAAGGAATGGTGTGCCGGATTTCTTTGAACTGCAGAAAAGGGCTTTGACAACGAATTCCTTCAAGCTAAGGCTGTCTTCGGAACAGTTTCCTGCCTGCTTCGTGGCTTATGATATTCTGTATCTGAAGGACCGGGAACTCTCTGAGCTGACTCTGCTGAACCGTAAGGATATTCTAAAAAGTACAGTTACTGAGACTCCGAAGCTAGCTATCAGCCGTTTTATACCTGAGAAGGGGATTGAACTCTTTGAGGTGGCGAAAAGCCAAAAGCTGGAGGGTGTGGTTGCCAAGAGAATGAGCAGCAGGTATTATTTTGATAAGAGGACGAAGGACTGGGTCAAGTTCAAGCTCCTGGCAGATAAAGACTTTGTAGTGTGTGGTTACATTAATAAAGAAAAAGGTGTTACAAGTATCATTCTGGGGCTTTATAACGGAACAGAGCTGACCTACCAGGGCCATGTTACCTTCGGGGTAAGGTATGGTGCCTTACGCAGCTTGAAGACAACGGAGCATTCCCCCTTCTTAGTCACCCCTCCCGGTAATGAGGATGCAGTATGGTTTCAGCCGGATCTGGTTTGTGTCGTACAGTATATGCCCAATGACAAGGGAACACTCAGACAACCGGTATTTAAGGGGTTTCGCGATGATGTTGATCCAAAGGACTGCAGAATATAAATACTTAGACAGCCGGATTTTCTGCCTGTGGCACCAACCGCCAAGAATAAGCAGCCCCCTACCAACTCTCATCGGTAAGGGGCTGTTAATAAAAGGAAGATTGAAAAGCGTAAATTATTTGGTATAACCAAAGGCAAGGATAGAGAAGTCCTTTGCCTCACTGCCTGCTGCCATCTTAATCTCAATGGTGTGCTTTGCAGAAGCTTCGTTTTTAAGGATTACCTCTGTCTTAGGATTGTTCCAGCCGCTTGAGCCGTTAAAGGTCTTCACCTTAACTCCGTCTACATAGATATCCACCGCACCAAAGCTTATCATTGATCCCATCTTGTAGACCATAACCAGATTCTTACACTCCAGTGTCATTTTAAAGCTATTCTTTCCTGCCTTAGCCGAGTGCATCCAGTTGTTCGGGAAGGTCTTTGTCGACGGTGCATACATAAAGGTTCCTAAAACCATATCGGTTGCGGAGAAGTCGCCTGCTTTAATGGTTATTCCCTCCGGAATATTTTTCGAATCGATCATCCGAATGCCTTCAAAGGATTTGCCAATCCTGGCTTTATCAGGGATTGTGATGTCTGACTCTGCCTTTGTTTCCTTATTCAATACGTCAAAGTAATAGTTAACGCAGTCACCCATAATTTTATGACCGTAATCCATAGGGTGCCAGCCGTCCGCCGCCCAGAATTCTCCGTCCAGCAGGGCAGTTGTGTTTAAGTAAGGAACAATTGCATTCTTTATGCTGATCATCGGAAGGTTATAGTGTTCTCCCACCGGCTGTAATCTGTCCTGAAGATTCCATCTGCCGCTCTGGAACACACTGAACATCAATACAACCGCCGGCTGATTCTCTGCATTCAGAATATTGCGTACAAGACTCTCGAAGGCATCACCGTTCGTGTAGTCATCCGCATCATTTACGGCAAATTCTACGAATACTATATCCGGAGCACCCTCGGACCGGTCAACCACATCTCTCTGATAACGTATCATGCCGAGGGAGGAAGGTGTTCCCGACATACCCGCATTCACATAATGAACGTTGGAGCCGTCACCCTTACCAAAGGTCTTCTTAAAGTAATCAAAGGCCAGATAGGACCAGCTCTGTTCTACTGAGCGAGCAAGAGCGCCCTCCGTAATGGAGCCGCCGATAAATGCAAGCGTTACATCCTCACCCTTCTGCGCCTTCTCAATTGCTTTCTTCATACGGAAGTTATTGCCTGTGCTGACCAAAGAGCCTTTTATCATCTTATCATAATCAAGCTTAGGCTGTACTGTAATCGTAGCCTTGCCAAGTTCTGTCTTCTTCTTGTTATAGGTCTGTGTTACCGTAATCGTTGCTGTGCCTGCCTTCACACCGGTAACCGTACCGGCCTTCGTAACGGATGCCACCTTCGTATTACTGCTCTGGAAGGTGTAGGTTGCTTTGGTAATTTTATTATTCAAATCAAGCTTTACTTTAGCTCCAACCCTGACATTCAGTTTATTTTGCTTAAGAGTGGGTGCCGATACAGCCGCCCTTGCGAAACCGGGCAGATAGGCTGATTCAACAATCATGCAGGCGATTAACATTAAGCAGATTACAATTGCCAGCTTTTTAAGTCTCTTCATTATCTCTCCTCCGTACGATATAGGTTATAAAATACTGTAGGTTACCAACTAATTACATTATAGTAATATGGAATGAATTCGTCTAATAATTATCTATTGATAAAGGTTATAACTCTATACCTATATCCTCCGGCTAAGCTGTGATCATTCTGGGGAGAAGTGTTCCTTCCGTTCATGTTATATGTCTTTCGTTTATTTGCGCTACGTACATGAAAGAAGCCGATAAGTCATGTGCTTACCGGCCTCTTTCGTCCCCAATGATAAGATAATAGCGATTTTACTATCTAAAATATTCTACACCAGCTTCGAATATATGCTGATTTTGATTTCCTGAAATATTAATAGCCACTGCATCTCCTCTACGTTCGGAGTGAGTCATCTTACCAAGTACCCTACCGTCAGGACTGGTGATACCCTCGATCGCATAATAGGAGCCGTTCGGATTATAATCCGGATCCATCGTAGGATTGCCATTAATGTCGACATATTGGGTGGCAACCTGACCCTGTTCAAATAATTTCTTGATCCATTCCTCGCTTGCTACGAAGCGGCCCTCTCCATGAGAAGCCGGTATCGAATAAATTCCTCCGAGCTCCGCCTTCATCAGCCAGGGTGATTTATTAGTAACAACCTTCGTATACACGGCTTTTGAGATATGCCGTCCGATGCTGTTTGTAATCAGGGTTGGAGAATCCTCCTTCTGTGGGGTAATCTCTCCGTAGGGAACCAGCCCCAGCTTTATCAGTGCCTGGAAACCGTTGCAGATACCCAGAGCCAGACCGTCCCTGTTATTTAAAAGATCACTGACCGCTTCCTTGATTCTTTCATTACGGAACGCAGTTGCAATGAATTTACCGGAGCCATCCGGCTCGTCACCTGCGGAAAAGCCACCGGGGAACATGAGAATCTGTGCCCCCTTAATGCCTCCAGCAAAGGCCCCCACAGACTCTCTTATGTTCTCGGCTGTCAAATTGCGGAAAACTATCGTTTCTATATCAGCACCGGCATTCTTAAAGGCCTTCCATGAGTCATATTCACAATTTGTACCCGGGAATACCGGAATGAATACCTTCGGCTTAGCTACCTTATTTCTGGCGGTATAGATTCTCTTCGCATCATAAAGCTTCGTAGCCAGTACGCCTTCCTCTGTCTGAGGTCTGGTCGGATATACCTTCTCCAGCGTTCCTGTCCAGGAATTCAATGCTTCCTCCATGGTAATTACAGTATCCTTATAACGGAAATCACCGTCTGTGGTTATGGTGCCAATCTGGGCATACTCTTCCTCAGCAAAGGAAGCATTCAAGGCTTTCGCCTCCTGCTCCGTCATCTCTGCGATTAAAGCTCCGTAGCCCGGTAAAAATAGTTCCTTCTCTGTAAGCTCTTCAGAGAGCTGTACTCCAAGCTTATTACCGAAGGCCATCTTGCTGACTGCTTCTGCAATTCCGCCAAAGCCCTCCGCAAATGCGGAAATAATCCTTCCGCTTCTCATAAGTCCTGTAATTCTGGAATATAAGGAACCTGCCTGATCGTACTCAGGAAGCTCATAAGAGTCTTTCTTTATCTTAAATTCTACCAGGACATTACCGGGTTTTTTCAGCTCTGTCGTGACGATATCTCCGGTCTTTGCCATATCCACAGCAAAAGAGACCAGAGTCGGAGGAACATCGATGTCATTGAAGGTTCCTGACATACTGTCCTTGCCTCCGATTGAGGGAAGTCCTAGTTTAACCTGTGCATCATAAGCTCCCAGCAGTGCAACCAGCGGTTCGCCCCAACGCTTCGGGTCATTGCCGAGTCTGCGGAAAAATTCCTGGAAGGTAAAACGAATCTTGGTATGATCACCGCCTGCTGCCACGATCTTAGCCACGGAAGTAAGCACAGCATATACAGAGCCGTGGAATGGAGACCAGCTGGACAGATAAGGATCAAAGCCGTAGCTCATCATGGATACGGTATCACAGGAGCCCTCCGTTACCGGAAGCTTCGCAGTCATGGTCTGGATCGGGGATAGCTGATATTTACCGCCATAGGGCATGGTAACAGTTGCTGCTCCGATGGAGCTGTCAAACATCTCAACCAGTCCCTTCTTAGAGCAAACATTCAGAACGGACAGATTCTTAAGCCACTTCGTCTTAAGATCAGAAGCTTCCGATAATATACCGGTTGCACCTGTCTCTAAATAATTATCTTCTTTAGCAGGCATCTGTACGAAGGCTGTTGCTTCCTGATGAGCACCGTTCGTGTCTAGGAAGGCTCTGGACAGATTAACAATCTCGTTCCCCCTCCACTCCATGACGAGTCTCGGTGCTTCGGTAAC
Organism: Bacillota bacterium; assembly: GCA_023409835.1. Lineage (GTDB taxonomy): Bacteria > Bacillota > Clostridia > Lachnospirales > Lachnospiraceae > Mobilitalea. The sequence continues at coordinate 44,088 of JAEYQV010000114.1, read as the reverse complement.
CTCAGCCACAACGACTGCTTCCAGATTCTCTTCCTCTGCAAATGCCAGCATTTTATCTACATTCTTCGGATCCACCACAACGGCCATTCTTTCCTGAGATTCAGAAATAGCCAGCTCTGTACCGTCCAAACCCGCATATTTTTTCGGAACCTGATCCAGATTGATGTGGAGTCCTGCGGCCAGTTCACCGATAGCAACGGATACGCCGCCTGCACCAAAGTCATTACATTTCTTAATGAGTCTGCTAACCTCTTCCCTGCGGAATAATCTCTGCAGCTTACGTTCGGTAGGAGCATTTCCCTTCTGCACCTCTGCACCGCAGGTTTCAATCGATTCCGTTGTGTGGATCTTCGAGGAGCCGGTTGCTCCGCCCAATCCGTCACGACCGGTTCTTCCGCCTAATAATATGATAATGTCTCCGGGATCCGAATTCTCACGGATGACATTCTTTCTGGGAGCAGCACCAATGACAGCTCCGATCTCAAGTCTCTTAGCCACATAGCCCGGATGATATATCTCATCCACCAGCCCGGTTGCAAGACCGATCTGGTTACCGTAGGAGGAGTAGCCGGCTGCTGCACCGGTACAGATCTTTCTCTGGGCAAGCTTTCCCTTCAGGGTATCCTTAACAGATACGGTGGGGTCTGCCGCTCCGGTAACTCTCATAGCCTGATATACATATCCTCTTCCGGACAGCGGATCACGGATGGCTCCGCCAAGGCAGGTTGCTGCACCGCCAAAGGGTTCAATCTCGGTAGGATGGTTATGGGTTTCGTTTTTAAAGAATACCAGCCACTCCTCTGTCTTCCCGTCAATCTCCACGGGTACGATGATGGAGCAGGCATTGATCTCATCGGATACCTCCATATCATCGAGCTTTCCGTCTGCGCGTAATTTCTTCATGCCAAGGAGTGCGATGTCCATCAGAGAGATGTATTTATCGTCTCTTCCCTTATACAGCTTCTCCCGTTCTGTAATATAGCTTTGATAAGCTGCCTTGATCGGCTCGGTATAATAACCCTCCTCGAACCGGATATCCTTTAGCTCCGTTAAGAAGGTTGTATGGCGGCAATGATCGGACCAGTAGGTATCCAATACCCGGATCTCCGTCATAGAGGGATCCCGCTTCTCTTCCGTATGGAAATAATTCCGGATGTGCTTAAAGTCCTCAAAGGTCATCGCCAGGCTTAAGGAGCTGTAAAGCTCGAATAATTCCTCTGCTCCCATGTCCTGAAAGCCTTCTAACACAACCACATCCGACGGCTCATCATATTCGGCAACCAGAGTCATCGGCTTTACCTCATTGGTTTCTCTGGAATCTACCGGATTAATGCAGTAAGCCTTAATCCTCTCAAACTCCTCCTCTGTAATATCTCCGGTCAGAACATAGGTAGTTGCAGAACGGATCACCGGTACTTCCTGCTCATTCAGCAGCTTCACACACTGCTCGGCGGAATCTGCTCTCTGATCGAACTGTCCGGGCAGATACTCAACGGAAAATATCCTATCCTCAGCCTCTGAAGCAAAGGTCTCTTCCGTAAGAATATCCACCGGAGGTTCGGAAAATACAGTACCCAGTGCCTTCCAATAGGTCTCCTCACTGATATTCTCTATATCGTAGCGGATCAAAACCCTCACTGACTGAAGGCCTTTCATTCCGAGGTAATTTCTTAACTCAGTTTTCAGCTCCTTAGCTCTTACCGCATATGATGATTTCTTCTCTACATAGATCCGTCTGACTTTATTCATAAACAACACTCCTTTTTGTCTTCAAAAGGTCTGGTTTTCCTATCATTTTCTTGCATTATAACATAACATGTCTTATAATAATAATTAATATATGTAAATCTTTTTATTAGGTAGTCTAATATATCCTCCGTGGGTACCAGCCCTGCTCCGGGACCGGAAAATCGCGGAAGATAATGTCCGCCTGCTAGAGTAGGGCGTGCCCTCCTGCAAGAGTAGGGCATTCCGCCTGTACGGGTAGGGTTTACCCTCCTGCAAGGGTAAGGGTGCCGCCTGCAAGGGTAGGATGTGATACCTGATAAGATGCGTCCCCAATATAGGTGATGGTGGCTTCAGCCACTATCGAAAGGAATAAATATTGTGCTGCAGCCCATATCCTTGGGTTAGCCGCAGAATGGAGGAATATTATGGATATCAATTATGAACTGTATAAGGTATTCTATCATGTTGCGAAAAGCTTAAGCTTTTCCGATGCTGCCGACACTCTATTCATCTCACAGTCAGCAGTCAGTCAGTCCATCAAGACCCTGGAAAAACGTCTGAATCAAACCCTCTTCATCCGCTCCACTAAGCGGGTTGCCCTGACTAAGGAGGGTGAGCTGCTCTTAAAACACATTGAACCGGCCATTAATTTAATCAGTCGGGGAGAAAACCAGCTCTGTGCAGACCCGAAGAGTGGAATCCAGCTGAGGATCGGAGCCAGTGATACAATCTGTCGTTATTATCTGGTTCCATTTCTAAATCAATTTCACACAGAATATCCAAACATCCACATCAAGGTAACCAATGGCACCTCACTCCAATGCGCTACACTGCTGGAACGAAATGAGGTGGATGTTATCGTTACGAATTCACCGAACCCTGCGTTGAATAATGTGATGAAGATCCTTCCCGTGAAGGAGTTCAAGGATATCTTCATTGCCAATAAAGAGGCCTTTCCGCTGTTTGGCAGACCGGTTACACTTCAGGAGCTGCAGCAGTACCCGATCCTAATGCTGGAGAAGCGTTCCACCACAAGCATCTACCTGCATAATCTCTTCCTGGAGAATTCGTTGGATCTGGTCCCTGCCATCGAACTCAGCAGTAATGATCTTCTGATTGATCTGGCTAAGATCGGTCTCGGAATTGCTTTTATTCCTGATTTCTGTATCACGGAGCTGGGCAATCTGGACATCATTCAAACTACTCAGGATATCCCGACCAGAACGCTGGTAGCTGCCTATAATAATGATATTCCTCTCTCTGATGCGGCCAAATTCTTTATTGACAGCTTAAATGTCTGATACAGCAGGAAGTTTTTTCATAGTATATAATCTCCATCGAAACCGGATTGGTCTGCCAGTGGCAGCCAACCGCCTATTCAAAGGGGTAGTATAGGTTAAGCTACCCCCTTTCTTATCAATGTCTGTTTTCCGTCCCTTAGCTTATTTACATAACCATTCCCCTCCGCAGTATAAAACAGGAGCGGTCTTAAGACTGCTCCTGAATATATACTTATTCAATTAACTTAACTCTATTAATCTGTGTTGAATTACTTTGTTATAATTTAGGACCTTTCTTTCATATTCCTCATTCATATATCTGGAGGTTATTAAAAAGTCCGCCGTTGCCCGGTTATTAGCCACCGGGATATCATAAACCGCTGCGATTCGAAGCAGAGCCTTCACATCCGGATCATGGGGTTGTGACTCTAGCGGATCCCAGAAGAATACTACAAAATCGATATTCCCCTCCACTATTCTGGAACCGATCTGCTGATCTCCCCCAAGCGGACCACTGTTATATGCTCTTACCGGTAATTCCGTCTTCTCTGCAATCAGCCTGGCAGTTGTGCCGGTACCGCACAGAAAATGGTTCTTTAATATGTTCTTATTCGCTTCCACCCAATCCACGATCTCCTGCTTCTTGCTGTCGTGGGCAATTAAAGCGATATGCTTCTGTTTTTCAATAACAAAGCTGATATAATCATCTTGTAACATCTCTATTACCTCTTTCTTATATTATTAATTAAATGGTATTCAATCTCTATTGTCCTAATTGTCTTCCCTTATAACAGTATCATATCGGATACAGTCGATTAATGCAAGACGGATTTTCATAATCGGATCATGAAAACTATACTTTCCCTTCAAAAATACGCAGCTACCCCTGTAATATGGCTTAGGAAATGAGCCCGGCCTTCCCGCAGATATTATGCCGGAATTCCAAGGCTCATTTTGTTTTTATTGAGTGACAGAAGCTTATTGTACTATTTACTCAGATGCTCCAGACGTTCCATAACCTGCTTCATCATGTCATTGTATTTCTCAAGCTTTGCTCTCTCCTCGGCAAGCTTACTCTCCGGTGCCTTATTCACAAAGTTCGGATTAGCCAGCATGCCGTTAACACGCTTTAACTCGCCCTCCAGCTTCTCCTTCTCCTTCGTCAGACGCTCGATCTCCTTATCGATATCTACAAGGTCTGCAAACGGAATATAGATTACAGCCCCCGGGATAACGGTGGAGACAGCATCCTCGCTGATTCCTGCTTTATCCTGCTGAACCAATACCTCACTGGCATAGCCCAGAGTTGCAAAGAACACCTTACTGTCTGTGAAGATGTTACGGATCTTAGCGTTATCGGAAACTACAATAACCGTTGCTTTTCTGCTCGGGGGTACATTCATATTGCTGCGTACGTTACGGATTCCCTTAACCGCTTCCTTTATCAGCTCGATGCTCTCCAGCTCCTTCTCAAATTCCCATTCGCTGTGATATTCCGGCCAATTGGAGATCATAATGGAGTCAGCTTCCTTTTGTCCGGACATTTCCTGAAGGGTGCAGTAGATCTCCTCCGTTACGAACGGCATATACGGATGCAGCAGCTTTAAGGAGGTTGTAAGTACATGCTTTAGGGTCCAGAGTGCAGCAGCCTTCGTCTCATCGGTTTCGCTGTACAATCTCGGCTTCACCATCTCGATATACCAGTCGCAGAATTCCTCCCAGATGAAATCATAAATCTTCTGCAGAGCGATACCCAGTTCAAAGCTGTCCAGGTTCTCGGTTACCTCTTTCACTAAAACATTGGCCTTGGATAAGATCCAGCGGTCTGCAGCGGTCAGCTTCTCAGCCTCCATCGTCTCACCGATTTCAGCCTTCTCCAGATTCATCATGATGAAACGGGAAGCATTCCAAACCTTATTTGCAAAGTTTCTGCTGGCCTCCACTCTCTCCCAGTAGAATCTCATATCGTTACCGGGAGCATTACCGGTAATCAGGGAGAAACGGAGCGCATCTGCACCGTATTTATCAATTACTTCCAGTGGATCAATACCGTTGCCGAGGGATTTACTCATCTTGCGTCCCTGGGAATCCCTTACCAGTCCATGAATTAATACCTTACTGAACGGCTTCTCTCCCATATGAGCGTAGCCTGAAAATACCATTCGGATTACCCAGAAGAAAATAATATCGTAACCGGTTACAAGCACGTCGGTCGGATAGAAATAATCCAGGTCCTCTGTCTTCTCCGGCCAGCCAAGTGTGGAGAACGGCCACAGTGCGGAGGAGAACCAGGTATCCAAGGTATCCTCGTCCTGACGCAGATGGGTGCTGCCGCATCTCGGGCATCTGGAGGGCTCTTCTGCGGATACAATGACCTCACCGCAGCCGTCACAGTAATAGGCCGGTATGCGATGACCCCACCAGAGCTGTCTGGAGATACACCAGTCGCGGATGTTGTCGGTCCAGTTAAAGTAGATTTTATCAAAGCGCTCCGGTACGAACTGAATGTCACCGTTCTTCACAGCTTCTACCGCCGGTTTGATCAGCCCATCCATCTTAACAAACCATTGCGGTTTAACCAGGGGCTCAACTGTAGTCTTACAGCGGTCATGGGTTCCTACATTATGGGTATGATCTGCAACCTTAACCAGCAGACCTAATTCATCTAATTCCTTAACAAGCAGCTTGCGGGCTTCGTAACGATCCATACCTGCATATTTGCCGCCGTTTCCATTGATGGTAGCATCATCATTCATGATATTTACTTCCGGCAGGTTATGTCTCTTACCTACCTCAAAGTCATTTGGATCATGGGCCGGAGTAATCTTAACAACACCGGTTCCGAAATCTTTATCTACATAAGTATCCGCTACCACAGGGATTTCCTTATTTACAATCGGAAGAAGTACCTTCTTACCGATCAGATGCTGATACCTCTCATCCTCCGGATGAACGGCAACTGCTGTATCACCAAGCATTGTCTCCGGTCTGGTGGTTGCAATCTCAACATAGCCTTCTTCTCCGACAATCGGATATTTAATATGCCAGAAATGACCAGCCTGTTCCTCGTATTCTACCTCAGCATCGGAGATGGAGGTCTTACAAACCGGGCACCAGTTGATAATTCTGGAGCCTTTATAGATATAGCCTTCCTCATACAGCTTAACAAATACCTTCGTAACAGCTTCAGAACAGCCCTCATCCATTGTAAAGCGCTCCCTGTCCCAATCACAGGAGGAGCCTAATTTTTTCAACTGGGAGATAATTCGTCCGCCATACTCTTCTTTCCACTGCCAGGCCCTCTCCAGGAAGCCTTCCCTTCCCAGGTCTGCCTTTTCAATTCCTTCCTTGCGCAGCTGTTCGATGATCTTTACCTCAGTTGCAATGCTGGCGTGATCCGTTCCCGGCTGCCACAGTGCATTGTAGCCCTGCATTCTCTTGAGGCGGATCAGGATATCCTGCATGGTATTATCCAGGGCATGCCCCATGTGAAGCTGTCCGGTAATGTTCGGCGGGGGGATCACAATCGTGAAGGGTTTCTTGCTTCTATCTACTTCTGCATGGAAGTATTTGTTCTCCATCCACTTTTGGTATAACCTTTCTTCAATGTCTTTTGGATCATAGGTCTTTGCGAGTTCCTTTTCCATGGTTATCTCTCCTTCTATTTTTTGACGGCGGTTTCGGAAGCTTGTTACTATGCCTCTGTTCACGGCGGTTTCGTACCGGTAATATATTTTCTTTCCGATTATAATTTTCTGTAACACTATGCTTCGATTTTGTAACGTTTGCGGTCTGTCGGCGTGAAGCGGCTTCCATGCCGCTCACACCTAGAATGTCCCTCCATGGACATTCCCCAGACCATTCGTTACAAAATCTCAGTAAGTGTTACTACGAAAATTATAAAGTCTGTCAAATATACTACCGGTGCGAAACCGCCTGTTCCAATACTTTTATACATCTGTTCTTCTTAACTATCTTTACAATGAGATACTATAGTTTTCTGCGCGAAACCACCTTTCAATAAAGTTCTCTTGTGGTTTTGTTTTTCACCATGTCAAATACACTTTATAAACCGGATTGGCTGCCCGTGGTAAAATAAAAAAAGGTCCTTCGTCACAAAGGACGAAGAACCGTGGTACCACCTTTTTTTATGGTCGTAAGCCGTATTATGAATCAAGGTGTTAACCCGGATACTTTTATTTCTCTTGACCAACTCTATGTCTGTAACGGGACTACCCGGCATCTCCTACGCACCTTACGGGTTCAGAGCTGCTGTTCCGGAGCTACAGATTGTAAGCTTGCTTCAGACCACCTTTCAGCCGGTGAGTGGTCCTCTCTGATAAGCTCTGCTCAATATCCCTCTCCATCACTACATTTGCCTTTATAAATATTAGCTTAATATTATGCAATGTTTTTCATTATGTCAAGTATTTTTTCTTTTTCTAATAATATTAATCATACAATATATAGAAAAATTACAACTGACTATCATTTAAACAACTCCACAGTTTAATTACCGGGGATTCACGCTTTTTATCGAAATGCTGTATTCCTCATTTGAAAACGTTTATCAAGAAAATATCATGAACAGCAGTATTAAGGAATCAGCATAATGGAATTTTTCAAGCTATATCTGCTTTCTTACGATCTTATATTCGTCATGATATTGGTAATAAGGACAGTTACGAAAGGAGTTTTTTAAGAAGTGTTCCATCTCGTCTTCATCCAGGTCAGCCTGGCAGACATAACAGTCATATTCGTCGTCGAATATATAATTATCACAGCTTTCGCAATTTACGTTTCCTCTCATTCCTGACACCTCCCATTCAATTTATTACCTTACTTTATATATTTGTATTCCTTCGCCGGTCGTTCCTCTGTATCATATCATATTCGTTCATTTATCATTTGTGATATCCCCGTTTCCGTAAACAGGGATGGAATCACCAAGATAGGCTGGCTCCGGCTTTACAATGACATAGAAGAAGTCTTTCACTCTGGCTGCAATCTCCCTAAGCTCCCGATAACCCTGTCCCGCATACTGTCTGGGATCCGAAGCAACACCATAAGCCTCCAAGCCAAGAGCTTCTGCCACATACAGAGCACGATATATGTGATACTTCTGCGTAACGATAATGACCTTCTTCACCTTAAAAATATCCCGGGCACGGTACATACTATCATAGGTGGAGAAGCCCGCATGGTCCATAAAGATATGCTCTGACGATATTCCTTTACCAATCGCAAAGCTCTTCATCACATTTACTTCATCATAGCCCTCGCGTCCATGATCCCCACTCACCAATAAACGGTCAGAGGCTCCGATCTGATAGAGCTCAACTCCTTGCAGGAGACGATCCTCCAGCATCTGGCTGGGTCTGCTGTTCTCCCAGACACCTGCCCCCAGCACCAGGATGCAGTCTGCATTCAGACCGGCAGCCTCCTCCGGTGTCAGTATCCTTGACTTAACCGAATTCTTAACCTGCAGGTTGATTAGCAATAATGTCAAGGGCATTATTATGCAGCCTGCAAGAATAATGAAGAGGACAATTCGTATTGTTCGTTTCGTAACCTTAACAGTCATTTCAATGCCTTCCTAACCACGATGATATCGTAGAGCTTCTGTGTCAACGCTTCATCTACGACTGTATTTCCTCCGAGAGTCAAATTATATATTAAAGCTTACAACGGTTGCAGAGTCTTCCACATCTGATCCTGGTACCACATTTTTCACATTCAAACCAAACAGACTTTGATTCATCGGTGAATTCCAGCCGTTCTTCCCTGATCCACTGTAACAGCTTCATCGGTGTTGTGTTATTCGCTTCAGCGATATGAACCAGTGTTGCCTTTGGATGTGACATGATATAATCACTTACCTGTTCATAAAGGGTTACTTCCTCTTTCACCATTGGATTTAAGCTTTCTATAGGTTCCTTATCTGCAATATGGCTTTCCTCTTTCGATAATAGCTTCGAACAATCCGGACATAAATCCGGACCATAGATATATTTAAATAACCTCCTGCAATTCTTACAGACCTTCACTTCCACTTCCATGCAGTTTTCTTCCCTCTCTATTGTATTCTATACTGTCTCAGGATATTGGCTGCTTCCACTTTGCAATCCGGGTAGCTCTCCACGATGGAGGATATTGCCTCAACTGCTTCTTCCTTCTGTTTCGTGTTCAATGCAATCCGCTCTCTAAGCTTCTGACGGCGGATATTCAGTCGGTGCCTTACCTCAACCATTTCCCGGTTATCAAGTATTGCTGTCGGCTGATAAATCCATATCTCAGAATCTGCAATTCCGAACTTCTTCAGCTCGTGAATTAATTCTTTGTTATAGAATTCCAGTAGTTCCGTATTATTCTTGTATCTGCTGGTCTCATCCTTTATTTTCACATATTCTTCCCAACAAGTCTTTAGCTCATCACAGTTGTTCACCATGTATTTGTTGTAGGTATATTCCAGGTAATTACGATTATTTACCGACTTTAGCTTCACCTTATTGGTCAGTACGACCTGTCGTTTCTGCTTCAGCTCTACTACCTTAATATCATAAAGATTCCTTCTGGCTTCCATGAAAATATACAGGGCAGATATCATTCCCATCAATACCGTCAGCAAAAACGGCAGGATAAGATTAGCTCCGGTAACTCTTGCCAGGGCTGCGAATATACCAAAAAGAAGGACAACAATAATAAAAGTGGTTATGGCAATTCCCTTCAGGAAGGAATGCTTCTTAATAATTTCATCTTCCTCCGCCAGAAGCTTCTGTTTCTCCTTCTCCAGCTGGTCCAGATCCTTCTGTATTACTGCCTGATACCGTTCACTTTCCTTGATGGCTTCTATTTCCCTGGGTAGCTGTATCTCATAGCGTTCAAATAACCGGTATTGCCCATCCGTAATGCTCGTATTCTTTTCCCTGAATTTCTCTCTCTCCTTATTCAGATTTAGAATCCTACGGGCCGCATCCTCTAAATTCTCCCTCTGTTCCCTCGGAATCAGGTCGATTTTCTGCATATCCAACAGATATGAGGTGACTGCCTGATATTCTGCCTTGGCTTCTTCCATCTGACGAAGGTTCTCCGTAATCTGCTCACAGTTTTCCTGAACCAGCGCCAAACGTTCCTTCTTTGTAATACCATTACTTATCTTTTTCACCTCAGGGGCTGTGCCGGGGAATTCCTCCGTATCCTTAGCAATATCCGGAGTTTCCTTCTCTCTTCTACCTGCTGTAACCTTCGAAAACCATCCCATAAGCTACCTCTCCTGTCTGCGCTGATGCCTCATCCGCCAGAGCTACCTTCCGATTCACAGCCAGAAGGGCTTTCAGCCTTCTTCACAGCGATATCGATTATTGCTTTTGGCGTATATCAGAGATCCAATCCTCTATCAGCTCATCCATCTTATCATAATACTCGGTTATTCTTCCTTCTCCACGCAGCATTTTCAGTTGTCTTAACTCTGACATACCCTCGCATTCCTGTGCCTGGATACTAAGCTGGTCCATTGTAGCCAGTATATCCTCCACGAGCTCCTGCTTCACCTGATATTCCTCCACTTTATCGTGGAACAGCTCCATATGATTACACAAACGAAGGGTATAGAGATATTGCCTTAAGCTTTCTTCCCTGCGATTTCTCTCGTAAGCCTGCCGGAAGGTCTCCGACGCCTCTGCCAAACCCTTGCTATGAAGCCGGGCGATTGCCAGATTATGAAGGATATCACCATAGTCCTCCGGAGTCATACTGTCAGCCTCCTCAGAATTCAGAATCCGTTCAAATTCTCCTGAAGCTTCATTGTACCAATGATTCCCAAGATAGCTGTTTGCCCGGATACAGCTCTTCTTAATTGGCGGCAAGCCATCCATTTCATCAATCACTTGAATCAGCTTCTTAATCTCCGACTCCGTATAATAATCGGCACTGCATAATACTGCAGCAACAAGTGTTTTTAAGTCGGCCTTCCGGTCCTTTAGCAGCTTTAGCTTCTCTGCACGGGAAACAAGCCCCAGCTCCGTTTTGATCCAATCGATCAATTCATATGAGATAGCAGCTTCGTCGATAAAATATATGTGGCTGTTGATATAATAGCATAACTCTTCTATTGAGTATACCCTGCAACCACTATTCTGAAAAATATATGGTCTCTTCGTTCTGGAACCGTTGCATAAGATCAGTTTACCCATGCGTTTCAACCCCGTTTCCTAATCTTCTATCATAAACTCCCAGGTACTTCCGGTTCCCGGATGGATTTCACCGAATCCGAGGTCCGTTACTGTAAGCTGTGCCATTGTCCTGGACTGGAAGGTTAACCTGATCCCAAGTCTGGTCATCCGGTCCGGACGCCCGGGGGGCAGGCTCAAATGCAGTCTTTCCCGGGTAAGCTCTCTGGTCATAATATTCCGTAATATAATCTCAAGCTCCGGTTCTCCCTCCGGAATCACCTCAATTTCCTTCTCAACCTCATACCAGGGCACAGCGGCATCGGTAAGCAACAGCTCCTTAACCACTGCATCGGAATATACCTTAATCGAGACGGAGCTTATCAGCATCTCATTATTCAGTAGGATGATATCCCCTAATTTCTTATCTCCGGATAACTCCTTCGCTGCATAACAGGCTCCCTTCGAGTAGAGATTCTGTCCGATGAAAACCCTTCTCCCCGCACAGAGTCCCCGGATCGCCTCGTCAGCCCAGCCTCCCTCAAAGCCCTTTCCGGTAAAATACAGAGTGGATACAATCTGCTTATGTAAAACGGTATTGGCGATATTTTCAAAGGTATAGCCGGGATCGATCTCCTTACTATTTATCATCCGGTAATTTAACGTATCCGTAAAATCCCTCATATCCATACCGGCAATCATGGGCACCGATCTGCGATTCACACTGATCCGGTAATAATTTAAACCATACTCATTAAAGTCGAATAGTCCGACGTCATTGACCCATAGAGATCGATCCTGACTTAGGGCATAATACAGATAGGCTCCTGTATGATTGATAACAACTGCCCTGTCCCTCTCGATCCCTAGCTGGTAGAGGGCCTCGTAGATACCCGCTACAACCTTCGGCTCTGTCTCACGCAGGGTTACCACAAGCTTTGAGATCGGTTCTGTGGGAAAATAATTTTTAATTAAGGTAAGGGATTTCCGCAGGAATTTCTCCATCAGGGCAATACCGTCAAAGCTTTGCCCATAGATTTCGGTTTTCTCACTTGTTTTCAACCTTCCGATCAGGTTATCCACCAGAATACCGTTTCCCGCTCCGGCACAGGCTGATGCTTCACTCCCGTAACTCCATAGCTTCGTTTCATGGTGAATACATAATACAGTAGGGATCAGAAAGTTGTCCTCCTCGTCCTTTGGACCGATTGGAATAGGTTCATAGGTTTTATAGCTGAAGCAGCTGATTTGGGAGAAATCCTCACAAAGATCATAGCCTACAATCAATTTACGCTGGTTCTCCAACTTCTTCACCCCCTCTGGAAATCAATCATATCATTGGTTTAAAGATTTTTGATATGATATATTCTGATTTGACATAGTGCTCCATCATATCCATTAACGTTTTCTCATCCTGCATATTCCGTGCCGCCAATATCAGATTCAGCTGATTATACTTCGTTTCTTCCTCCCCGGAAGCATCCCTGTCATTTTGAACACGGATCAAATCGGTGGTATTGACATAGCCGTCGTCTTCTTCGGTAATATAATACTCCAGTATCTCATGGCAGAACAGAATCAGTTCTTTAACATGAATTCCCAGAAAGGAATCCGGCATCCTCTCCACGATGAATTCAGGTTCATAATTATTCTTTAGTAAACGGTAATGTAGATAAACCTGATATCTCGGGTTCGTCTTATGTTCAATATAGAATTTGTCCGACATGCGTACCGGCAGCTTCAGCTTATTATGGTATTCCAGGAAGAAGGGCAGTATAATTCCCTTCTTTTCCATCCGGCTGATATGATAGGAAATAAATTCACAATCTCCGTCCGATATTTCATGGGAACCGGAACTATATTTCATCCAGGCCAAAAGACAGATATCATTCTCCTCATAATTCAGTTCTCTTCGCATGATGGAAAACAGCTCGTCACCGACCATCCTGTCATGAACCAGATATTGATAGGCCTGGAAGGTAAGAAAGGCTCTCACCATCAAGCGGTTTGTTATATTATGATAATACTCCATAAATACCGGAAGACTGTCTCCCATATGGCCTTCTGTGAACAGCAGCTGCACCAGCAGCCGTTCCATTAGCTCATGGTTCTCTATCTCAAAGCCCTCCGCTGCTTTCCAAAGCTTCAGCAGGCTCTCGGTTGGCCCTTGATAATGCTTCGTCAGATACTTAAGGATTGCTTCGTCGTATTTGCCCTGATTAAAAATATAAAAGCATAGGGCTATCAGTAAATCGTTCTGTACCTCGAAACCGATAAAAGTAATCCAGCCGGAGCACATTCTGACCAGACGCTTCACAGAAATCCCTTCAAAACCAAAGTTGCTTAATGCTTCCATGGCCCGGTCATAATGTCTGCGGATAACCATATACTCCAAATACCGAATCCGCTCCGTATCCTTCACCCTGCTTAAATCCAACTGGGTCAGAAATTGTTCCAACAGCTCCTCATTATAGTTTTCATAATAATAGTCGATTAGCGTCATTAAACAGGCTGTACGGTACTCTTCCTTCAGTCCTGAGATCTGCAAAAGCTGTCTTCTTAAGCTGATCGCCTGCTCATTTTCTATCCGGTAGCTTTGATACCTCTCATAGATATGAAGCTGCAGCATCGGATGGAGGAGGTAATCAAGACTGTTATATTCCTGCTCCTCCATGGGAAATAAGGGCTTCAGCTCATATTCTACGGAGACACAATACCTGTTACCAAAAGTATCAATCAGGAAAATATCCGTATTCTGGCTATAGTGCTGAATATATGCCCTGCCCTCTACCAGAGGCTGATTCTCCTCTGCCTCAAGCTCCCGGTGGTTCACGCTCACACTCACCATGTTTGGATTACTGCATATCAGCTCATGAGTAAATATTATGTAGGGAAGGTGCAGTGCCATCTCCGTACGGATGGAGCTTGCGTCCATAAATTCACGGTATAAAACAGCAAGATTCGGGCTGATATTATGAGCCTCCAACTGCTTTAGAGCAAACACCTCCATCTTTTTATAGTAGGTCCTGTATATGGAGCTAAGCTTTTCTTTGTTTTTAATAATATTGGCATACAGAAAGGCTCTCTTCCTGTCATTAAGGCTGCTGTTATATATGAAATACAACAGTACCGGTTGGGCAATAGGAGTCTCCATTGTATCATCCACGGAATACATATAATACTCATAAAGCTCCGTGATACGTAGCTGTGCTTCGACTCCGAGGCGGTACCATTCAAAATAATTCGTTGATTTCTTAAAGCCCTTGATCAGCATACAGCAGATTGCCGTCAGTATCTCTACACTTCCGAATTTCTGATACAGGGCTACAAGACAACGGTATATGACCGGGTGAAAATTCTTCCTTCGGCCCGCCAGATAAGTATACTGTAGTGCCGTATCCTTAGATATAATGCCATTTCTAATACCAAACTGAAAAACCTGAATTTCAAAATCCGTCAGCTCTCGCAGTTGATAGGGTTCTTCCTCATATACAAGCACTGCCTCAAGATATAAGATCGGACTATGACAGCCTGAATCAAACTGCTCCCGAATATCATTCAGCTTCAAATTCTTATTCCGCTCATAACGCTTGTCCGTATACAGTAAAAACCATAGCAGCCTCCAATCAAAATGTCCGCTGGTATAATAACGGCGGATAATATCCGTAGCATTTTGAATGGTTTCCTCCTCTTTACGGTATAGGGTATTCAGGTATAGATATGCGCAGTATTCTACCACGGACTGTTTTCTTATGCTTACTTCTTCTTTTTGAAGCTCTCCAAGCAGCAGTCCTGCTGCCTTGTTCTTTCCTGTTACCAGAGCCAGATGGATATTCATCAGCCTGGATAGATTAGCCTCCTTCTGCATTGTCTCCTTCATCAAGGCTTCCGAAGCTTCCACATACTGATTCAGTGTGCTTTTATTCATCCGTAAATCAAGATAATTACGGGTTATTAGATAAGGCCGCCTTCTGTCCGGAAGGGATCTCTGATGGCTTCCCTCGCTCTGCTTATGATATTTGC
This sequence comes from Bacillota bacterium, assembly GCA_023409835.1. Lineage (GTDB taxonomy): Bacteria > Bacillota > Clostridia > Lachnospirales > Lachnospiraceae > Mobilitalea. Next base: position 28,889 of record JAEYQV010000114.1, on the reverse strand, counting down.
AGACAACCTCAACTATTATGGTCTGATAGACTGTCTTAATCAGTATTCTGCCATAGTTATTCCCAGGTTTCATTTGTTTTGGAACGATAAGAAAGGATATCTGATGTGTATTCCCGATGAAGCGGTCGGCCCATACGAATTTCTGCTCCAGGCGGATGAAGGGGGCATCCGTGCTGACCCTGATCTCTGCATAGCCCCAGTGATTCTTCGTAAGAATCAGCTTGTCCATGAACTCATACTCCGATACTGTATAAGAAAGACTCGTTTTATCTATGCTCAACTCAATTTTTGATTTTTTATGTATTGCAATCAGGAACTCTTCCAGAGCTTGGCTGGTGGATATATTCTTTAAAAGATTATGGTAAATGATGCTGTATTTCTCATCATTCCGTAAAATGACACGCTCAAAATCCTCAGATCGAAAGACCTTCTTCGCTTCGGTCCAATCCATTCTGGCTAGATTTGCAAATTGAAATAAATCCTTAATTTTACCTAAAGAGGTGCTGCAATAAGGGGCTTCGACCTGGACGGTAAAGGGCAACGACTGTTCCCCACAATCACTTACAATGGTGAGTTCTCCCTGAAGGGAGTCACCCGCACTGAGAAAGGTTGCATGAAAGCAGTAATTCAACTTGACCTCGGTTCCGCAGAAGGTGCTGTTCTCCACCGTAAACAGCCGGTGAGAAGAATAAAGGATTCCCTTCATCCGTCTTCCGGCGCTGTTGCTGACCACGAAACTACCGGTAATGGTTTTACCCGCTTCAACAGTTATCTTGATTATATCCTCAGATAAGCAAAGGATTGGCAGGTCGTATTCAAAATCTCCTCTTGAAAAACGCTCGATCTTTTCCTTCAAAATATCACCTCATGGTAATTGCTTTTTGTCTAAAATCAGATATAATATGTATCATAATTATAATGCATACAGGAAAAAAAATCTAGTACATGTCGAAATCCATAGGAGTATTTCACTAGGTAGGATGAGGTTCGGCAGATGGAAAGGAGCACCCTAGCATGATCAGACATACCGATCATTTTCATGGAAGTGATTTGGAAACGATAGAAAAGCTATATGGGATTAAAAAGGAGGAGATTGTAAGCTTCTCGGCGAATGTGAACCCTCTGGGAATCTCACCGAAATTAAAGGCTACTCTGTCGGGACGCATTGATGCAATCATGAGTTATCCGGACCGGGAATACACCTCCTTACGGAAATGTATTGGGGATTACGTGAAGGCAGATTTCGCGAATATCATCGTAGGAAACGGTTCCACGGAGCTGATATCCCTGTTTATCCAGATTAAGCATCCCAAGAAAGCATTAATTGTCGGCCCCACCTATTCGGAATATGAGCGGGAGGTCGCTCTCGGCGGAGGAAGTACCCTTTACTACAGGCTGGAGGAGGAGAACGGCTTCCAGCTGGATATCCCGTCCCTGGAGAAGGAGCTAACTCCCGATGTTGAGCTGCTGGTGATCTGTAATCCAAACAACCCCACCTCCTCTGCCATAACCAGAAATGACATGAGGAAGATACTTGATATCTGCAAGAGGAAGGGTATCTTTGTTATGGTGGATGAGACCTATGTGGAATTTGCGGAGGATATCGCAAAGATTACCTGTATACCGCTGACCGGCTATTACAATAATATCATCATACTCCGTGGTATATCAAAATTCTTTGCTGCACCCGGTCTCCGGCTCGGATATGCCGTCTGCGGTAACGAAGACCTCTTAAAGGAAATGAACCAGCGCAAGAATCCGTGGACCATCAATAGCCTGGCTGCGATTGCAGGAGAACTCATGTTTACGGATGAGGAATATATAAAGGAAACCAGAGCCCTGATCGCGGGGGAACGGAGCCGTATCTGCTCTGTCTTAAGTACCAATCAGAACCTTCAGTTTTTTACACCGACTGCCAACTTCATCCTGATTAAAATATTAAAGGAGGAGGTCACCTCGATGGATCTGTTTGAAGCCGCGATTCGAAAGGGCTTCATGATCCGGGATTGCTCCACCTTCCCGTTCCTTAATAATAAGTTTATCCGGTTCTGCTTCATGACACCGGAGCTTAATGATCAGCTGCTGTCCGTACTTATGGAGGTTTTAAAGTAATTTCTATATAAAGAATTCTATAGGTGGGTCTTCCTTCTCTTATTTACGTCATTCGTAAAAGAATTGGAACCCGCCTTTTCTGTTATTCTGTCATGTTTGCAATTTCCCCGGGTATACTCTATATGATTTATGTTTCGTATGGTAATTTTTATGTTAGATAAATATGGTAAGTTTTTATATTGGTTAAATATGGTGAATTTTTATATTCCTATTGACATACTATCCACATATGCTATAATACTCATTCATTAGGAACCTAACTAAATTAATATCAAGGAAAGGATGATTATGGAACGAAGTGATCTAAAATATCTGATCGATACTTTCTCAGAGATTATACGATCGGTCCATCTATGCTCCTATCAGCAGATGGACCATGTAAAATTGTATCCTGGACAGCCGAAGCTTCTCGCTGTCATCTATGATCATGAGGGACTAACCCAGAAGGAGCTGGCAGATAAGAATTGCGTGAAACCGGCATCCATAACCGGAATGCTAAATAAGCTGGAGGCTAACGGCTATGTCTACCGGGTCCCTGATGAAGCTGACCGACGTAACCTTCGGGTATATCTAACTCCGGAGGGCCGTGACGCTGCTTTACTTGGCAAGAGATTCCTGATTGGTCTGGCCGAGAAGATGTTTACGGACTTTACTGAGGAAGAGATAAAGAGCTTCATAGAACTTACACATAAAATAAAAAGTAACCTGCAATAAGAGGAAGCGTAATGATTTTTCTGTTCAAATACCCGGGAATGGGAAAACATAAAATGTTATTCAATACAATCTGATATAAAAGCTAAAACCGTCAGAAAGGAAATCAATATGTTAAAAATACTTAAATATCTCAAAAAATCGGCAGTTGCCCTCGTGATTGTCACGGTCCTGCTGATTCTACAGGCATATTGCGATTTGTCATTGCCTACTTATACTTCAGAGATCATAAATACCGGTATTATGAGGAGCGGTATCCCGAATGCGGTTCCTGATGTGATTCGTGCCTCTGAAATGCAGAAAATCCTTCTCTTCAGTGACGAAGCCGGAAAGGAAACCATATTAAAGCATTATACTCTACTGGATAAAGCTACGATGGAGGCGCAGCAGCTGGCTTCCTATCGGAAAAGCTATCCCTTACTTGAAGCGGAAAACCTTTATCTGTGGGATAAGACGGAAGAGGCATCCCTGGAAGATATCTTTGCTTTCCCCATGGCTTTGTTATACGGTCTGGAAAGTGGCAGCACCTCCTCCAGTAACTCAGGCTTCTCCATGAGCTCTCTCCTGCCGGAAGGTATGGCAAACGGCGGTGCGGATGCCGCAGCATCCTTTAGCACCATGACGCCGGAGCAAATGTCGGCTGCCATCAGTCAGATGAAGGAAAAGGCCGGGCAATTTCCTGCTACCTTCCTTCAATCGGCAGCAACAACCTATATAAAAGCAGAATATGAAGCAATCGGTGTCAGTGTCAGCCGTATACAGACGAATTACATTCTTCTTGTGGGCGCCAAAATGATCGGCCTGGCTTTAGCAGCAATGGTTGCCTCCGTACTGGTTACCCTATTTGCCTCCAGGATTGCCGCCAGAATGGGCCGCGAATTCAGAAGAAGGGTGTTCCGTAAGGTATTATCCTTCTCCAATTCGGAAATGGACCGGTTCTCGACAGCTTCCCTGATTACGAGAAGTACAAATGACATCCAGCAGGTGCAGACACTGACCGTATTAATGATCCGTATCGTGATTTACGCTCCTATTCTGGCGATGGGCGGTATCTTTCGGATCCTTCAGACGAACACTTCCATGACCTGGACCTTAGGGGTAGGTGTAGGTACCGTATTATTCGTCATTCTTACTCTACTTATTATTACTATGCCCAAGTTCAAGCAGATGCAGAAGCTGATTGATCGAATCAATCTGGTCATGAGAGAAATCCTGACCGGTCTGCCGGTAATCCGGGCCTTCAGTACACAAGAGCATGAAAAAAAGCGTTTTGATAAAGCAAATGTTGACCTTACGAAAAACAGTCTGTTTATTAATCGCGTCATGACTCTGCTGATGCCTACACTGTTCCTGATTATGAATCTTGTATCTATCCTGATTATATGGGCAGGTGCCGACAGGATCAACACCGGTACCATGCAGGTTGGCGATATGATTGCATTTATCCAATATACCATGCAGATCATCATGTCCTTCCTTATGCTGACCATGATATCCATTGTCCTTCCCCGTGCCGGTGTGGCAGCAAAGCGTATTGACGAAGTGCTGACGGTCCAGGAAGTAATTCAAGAACCGGAACAGGAAGAACTGTCCGATATCAACAAGAGAGGTGTTCTGGAGTTTAAGAATGTACACTTCCGTTATCCGAATGCAGAGGAGGATGTCCTGTCTGATATCAGCTTCACAGCAAAGCCCGGTGAGACCACTGCCATCATCGGAAGTACCGGCAGCGGCAAGACCACTCTCATTAATCTGATCCCCAGGTTTTATGATGTCACCTCCGGCTCCATTGAGATTGACGGCCTTGATATACGAAGCTTCAAGCTTCATACCCTGCGAAATAAGCTTGGTCTGGTACCGCAGAAGGGTGTTCTTTTCTCCGGAACCATTGAATCCAACATTACCTTCGGCAAGCCCAACTCGCTAAAGGAATCCGTTGCCGCCGCTGCCAGAATAGCACAGGCAGAGGAATTTATAAAGGCAATGCCGGAGGGCTATGAGACACCGATCTCCCAGGGCGGAACCAACGTATCCGGAGGTCAGAAGCAGAGATTATCCATTGCCCGTGCCATTGCTAAGGACCCCGAGATCTATCTCTTCGATGACAGCTTCTCTGCTCTTGATTATAAGACGGATGTTGCTTTACGAAAAGCTCTCAAGGAGGAATTATCCGAAAGCACGGTGATTATCGTAGCACAGAGAATTAGTACGATCCTGCATGCAGAGCAGATTCTTGTATTAGACGAAGGTCGCATCATTGGAAAAGGAACCCATAAGGAGCTTCTGAAGGACTGCGAAGTATACAAGCAGATTGCATCTTCCCAATTATCAAAGGAGGAGTTGGCTTATGAATAGAGAGAAAAAAGCAAATAGAAAAGTAATGGAAATGTCTTCAACATCTGCTAAGAAAGCCGGTCCCGGCAAAGGTATGGGATCAGGCAAAGGGATGGGTCCCGGCGGTATGGGTCGCCCCGTTGAAAAGGCTAAGGATTTTAAGGGCACCATGAAGAAGCTGTCGAAGTATCTGTCAAAATACAAAATAGGTTTTATGTTAATTTTAATCTTTGCCGTCGGCAGTACAATCTTCACCATCATAGGCCCCACTATCATGGGTAATGCCACGACTGAGATAGCGAATGGCTTGATCAGCAAGATTGGGGGCGGAAGCGGAATTGATTTTACTGCCTTAGGTAAAATCCTTCTCCTGTTGATTACACTGTATTTTATCTCCTCGATACTATCCTATGTCATGGGATGGATTACTACAGACATCTCACAGAAGGTAACCTATAAATTCAGAAAAGAAATCTCGGAAAAGATCCATCGGATGCCGATGAATTATTTTGATCAGATGACTCATGGTGAGATTCTGTCCAGGGTTACAAACGATGTGGATACCCTGAGCCAGAGTATGAATCAAAGTCTGACACAGTTCATCACCTCCATAGTCACCATCATCGGTGTGTTAATTATGATGCTTCGGATCAGCCTCTCGATGACGTTCCTTGCCCTCCTGATTGTACCCCTGTCCCTGGCAATCATGGGTATTGTCATTAAGAAGTCACAGAAATACTTCCGCCAGCAACAGGAATATCTAGGTCATGTGAACGGTCAGGTAGAGGAGGTCTATGGTGGCCACAATATTGTAAAGGCCTTCAACAAGGAGGAGGATGCCATCAAGGAATTTGATGCCAGCAACGAGAAGCTATATGAATCCGCCTGGAAGTCACAATTTCTCTCCGGTATGATGCACCCAATCATGCAGTTTGTAGGAAATATCGGCTATGTCGGTGTTGCGATACTCGGAGGTTATCTGACCGTCAAGGGTAAGATAAAAATCGGCCAGATCCAGTCCTTCTTCCAGTATATCAGGTTATTTACCAATCCGATTACCCAGCTGGCCCAGGTAGCAAATATGTTCCAGTCCACCGCCGCTGCGGCTGAGAGGGTATTTGAATTCTTAAGCTCGGAGGAGGAGCTGCCTACCGCAGTGGAACCGATGTCAATTGATGGCCTGCGGGGAAATGTAGAATTTAAAAACGTTCACTTCGGCTATACCCCGGATAAGATCATCATCAATGATTTCAGTGCGAAGATTGCGGACGGACAGAAAATAGCAATTGTAGGTCCTACCGGTGCCGGGAAAACCACGATGGTGAAGCTTTTAATGAGATTCTACGACGTCAACAGCGGTGAAATCCTCGTTGACGGTCATAATGTCAACCACTTTGACCGCAGTGAGCTGCGGAAGATGTTCGGTATGGTGCTTCAGGACGCCTGGTTATTTAACGGTACTATTATGGAGAATATCCGTTACAGTAAGCTGGAGGCTACCGATGAAGAGGTAATCCGCGCTGCCAAGGCTGCCCATGTCCATCATTTTATCCTGACCCTGCCGGACGGCTATAACATGGTATTGAATGAAGAAGCGAATAATGTATCCCAGGGTCAGAAACAGCTGTTAACGATTGCCCGTGCCATCTTGGCGGATCCTAAGATCCTGATCTTAGACGAAGCAACCAGCTCCGTTGATACCAGAACCGAGATTCAGATTCAGAAGGCGATGGATAACCTGATGAAGGGAAGAACCAGCTTTATCATCGCTCATCGGCTCTCTACCATCCGTGATGCCGATTTGATACTGGTCATGAATGAAGGAGATATCGTCGAACAGGGGAATCATGAAGAATTACTGGCAAAGGGCGGCTTCTATGCGAAGCTCTACAATTCACAGTTTGAACAGACTGCGTAGATTCCTTTCGATGTGAAAGCAGAATTCGGTAAGGGTCGTGTTCCGGTGATATGATAAAGGTAACACTGGTGATGCGCAGTTAGGTTAATCTTCTTTATACAGATGCTATCTCTACAAAACAAAAAGGTTCCATGATATTACCTCATACAAGCAAACTATACTAGCCATATGTATGATACAGGTAATTCACGGAACCTTTTCCTTATTCTTATATTGATGCGTTCTTTGCCGCTTCAATCTGCTCTGCCAGGTCATTCAGATATACCCAGCGTTCCATCTTCTCTTCCAGAAGCTGTGTCAGCCTGCCCTTCTGTAGCATAAGCTCATTCAGCTTTGTATAATCTGTTGCCGACTTCTCGATCTGCAGCTCAACCTCTTCTATCTCATGTTCCAGTCCGGCGATCACCTCATCAATGCTGTCATATTCTTTCTGTTCCTGATATGTGAATTTCAGTTTATTACTCTTCTGCTTCCAGGTGGCTGCACTGGCCGGTGTCTTTGCCTGCTCATCCGTATTAGCCTTCTCCGTCTTTAAGCCGGTATCCTCTCTCTCACTGATCGCAGCCTTATAATCTGAGTAGTTTCCTTCGTATTGCCTGACCTTCCCTTCGTCCTCAAATGCAAAGATCCTTGTTGCGATTTTATCCAGGAAATAACGGTCATGGGATACTGTAACCACAATCCCGGCAAATTCCTCCAGATAATCCTCCAGTATCGTCAGGGTCTGAATATCCAGATCATTGGTCGGCTCATCAAGGACTAAGACATTGGGGGCTTCCATTAAAACCTTAAGCAGATACAGCCTGCGCTTCTCTCCCCCGGAGAGCTTTGAGATCAGGGAATACTGCATGGAACCGGTAAACAGGAATTTCTCACACATCTGGGAAGCGGTAACCGTTCCCTCCGAGGTCTGGATATATTCGGCAGTATCACGGATATAGTCAATGACTTTAAGGCTCACATCCATATATTCATTCTCCTGAGAGAAATAGCCGAGCTTAATCGTGGTTCCCGTATCCACCGAACCGGAATCCGCAGTAAGCTTCCCTGTAAGAATATTAAGCAGAGTGGATTTCCCGCAGCCGTTGGGGCCGATAATCCCGATCCGGTCTCCCGGTAGTAAGATATAAGAAAAATCCTTGATTAATATTCGATTATCATAAGCCTTAGTGATTTGATTGATTTCAATGGTTTTCTTGCCAAGCCGCGAGGAAACGGAGCTGATCTCAACCCTGGATTCCTCTTCCGTTATCTTCCGGTCTCTGAGCTCCTCGAATCTCTGGATATGGGCCTTCTGCTTCGTGGATCTTGCCCGGGCTCCTCTCTGCATCCATTCCAGTTCAACTCGATATAAACTCCTTGCCTTTCGCTCTGTAGCGGCAGTCATCTCCTCCCGCTCTGCCTTAAGCTCCAGGAACTTCGAATAATTCGCAGTATAGATGTAGATGCTTCCCCTGTCGATCTCGAGAATCTTATTGGTCACCTTGTCTAAAAAATAGCGGTCATGGGTAATCATAATGTATGCCCCACGGTATTTTCTTAAGTATTCTTCAAGCCATTCCGTCATTTCACTATCCAGATGGTTCGTAGGCTCATCCAATACCAGAAGCTCAGCCGGAGTTAGCAGCGTCCGGACAAGGGCTGCCCTCTTCCTCTGTCCACCGGACAGAATTCCCGGAGAAACTCCGGTATCCATAAGCCCCAGCTTATTCAGCATGGCATTGGCCTCACCCTCCAGATTACGGTATTCCTCCTCTGCCTTCTGGTTAAGAACCACATTCTGTAGTACAGATAGGGTATCGTCAAAAACCGGTGTCTGGGGAAGGTAGGATATCCTAACCTTCTTTCCTTTGGTTAAGCTGCCGGTATCCGGCTCCTCCAGCCCGGCGATTATCTTTAATAGAGTGGATTTCCCGGTACCGTTGATGCCGATGACACCGATCCTATCTCCCTCATTAATACCCAGACTGACGTTTTGAAAAAGCATACGCTCCGTATAGCTTTTACTCATATTATCTATTGTTAATAAATTCATTACGACCTGAACCTTTCTGTAGCATAAGTCAGAAACTGCCTGTTTATCGTATCATAACCAAAATAAAAAGTCCATATGGTAATTCCCAGACAGGCCGGTCAGGGGACGAGGAATAGCTCCTCCTATTCGATAGGAGAAAAGATATATCGTTTCACTTGTCAGCAATTAAAATCAGGCAGATCAGATCATCTCCCGTTAAGGAGCATATCCAAACCTGCCTGGTTATGGTTATAACTGATTATTATTTTCTACACAGCTGCAAGCTTAATATCCTGTTTCGATTATTACTCCGCATGCCGGAAGGTTCTTACCTGTTCGAATTCCTCTAAAATCTCCTTGGAGGGCTCCTTGGAAAGCAGGGATACAATCACTATTGCTACACAGGAAAGAATGAAAGCCGGGAACAGCTCGTAGATATCGAAATATCCTCCAAAGTCCCTGATGATAAGGTTCCATACGAATACTGTGATACCACCGGTAAGCATACCGGCTATTGCTCCGGCTCTGGTCATTCTCTTCCAGAACAGGGAGAACAGGATAACCGGACCGAAGGTTGCTCCGAAGCCCGCCCAGGCGAAGGAAACCACCGTGAAGATAACACTGTCCTCATCCAAAGCAATGATGGCTGCGATGATCGCAATGATTATCAATGTGATACGGGAGTATTTCAAAACCTGCTTGTCCGTTGCATCCTTCTTTAAAATACCGTGGTAGATGTTCTTAGAGAATGCCGAAGCTGCAATCAGCAGATAGGAATCTGAGGAGCTGATGGTCGCCGCAAGGATTCCCGCCATAACAAATCCTGCGAAGATTGGTATAAAGTAGCTGTTGGACATCAGGATAAAGATGTTCTCTCTTGTACTTTTTGTAAGAAGCTCACTGGGGAAGGAAGCTCTTCCGATAATTCCGATCGCTACGGCAGCCATCAAGGAAATGGCACACCATATCGTTGCTATTCTTCTTGATCTCTTAAGCTCATTTGGGTTCTTAATCGCCATGAATTTAAGCAGTACCTGCGGCATACCGAAATAGCCCAGACCCCAGGACATCGTAGATATAATGGTCAGCCAGCCGTATTTACTGGCTTCGCCAAATATGGGCTTACCTGCTGCATCCAGCTGCTGGACACCGTCCACAACGGTAGGGTTTGCTATCTTAAAGAAATCAAAAAAGCCCGGAATTGCTTTAGCATTATCAATAACAGCTCCTACTCCTCCGGTTTTGATAACACCTATGATCAGGACGATTGTCAGTGCACAGAACATAACAACGCCCTGCATGAAATCCGATGCACTCTCTGCCAGGAAACCGCCGATAAAGGTATACAGCACAACGAAGCCGGCTCCTATCAGCATCATATAGATATACTTAGTACCGAACAATGCACTGAAGAGCTTACCTACCGCAACAAAGCAGCTTGCAGCATAGACACTGAAGAATACCAGAATAAATAAAGCTGCAATTGTTAAAATTACCTTCTTCTTCTCCTTAAAGCGGTTGCTGATAAAATCCGGAATTGTAATCGCATCTCCGGCCACATGAGAATATGTCCGAAGTCTCTTAGCCGTAATCAGCCAATTAAGATATGTACCGATAAATAAACCAATCGCAGTCCAGATCGCATCACTGAGACCGCACCAGTATGCAACTCCCGGAAGACCCATTAAAAGCCATCCGCTCATGTCAGAAGCTTCGGCAGACATTGCCGTAACCCAAGGCCCTAAGGACCTTCCCCCAATCAGGTAATTTCCGCTGCTTTCACTGGCACGTTTTGCATAGTACACTCCGATACCGATAACTGCTGCGATATAGAGTGTCATCGCGACCAGAATCTGAATATGACCTGCGTCCATAAAGTATCCTCCTCTGAATATAGCTTTTTTTAGTTGTAGTAACATTAATTGTAATACATAATTAGTGATTTGTATAGCTAATATTTTATTATAGTAATGCATTACCCTATCATATCATCGAAGTGAGAGTTAACCACTAATAGATAAAGATCTTAATCATCGTTTCTGTGTACTACTCGATAATGGGATTGCCGAAGCTTCTCGCTTCATATTCTAAATACACAGGAGGCTGCAGCACCAAATTGTCTGCAGCCTCCTATGGACGAATAAAACTCTGTTATAACATGATATATGCTATTTCCTTATAATCTCATCTCTTCCCGGTCCATTCGATATCAGAGTAATCGGTACTTCGATCTCCTTCTCTATGAACTCGATGTAATTTCTGCAGTTTTCCGGCAGCTCCTTATAGTTTCTGATACCTCTGATCTCCTGCTTCCAGCCCGGCAGATATTCATATACCGGCTTTGCCTTCGCAAGCTTAGCCGTGGTCGGGAAGTCCCTCGTTACCACTCCGTCTATCTCATAGCCGACGCAGACCGGTAGAACATCCAGATAGCCCAGCACATCCAGAACGGTTAAGGCCACCTCCGTTGCACCCTGCATCCTGCAGCCATAACGGGAAGCCACCGCATCAAACCACCCCATACGTCTCGGCCTTCCGGTTGTAGCACCAAATTCTCCGGCATCTCCGCCTCTTCTTCTGAGCTCATCTGCTTCGTCTCCGAAGATCTCACTGACAAACTCTCCGGCACCTACCGCACTGGAATAAGCCTTAACAACGGTAACCACTTCCTTAATCTCATAGGGAGGAATACCCGCACCGATTGCACCATAGGCTGCCAGGGTTGAGGAGGAGGTTACCATCGGATAAATGCCGAAATCCGGGTCCTTTAGTGCACCCAGCTGACCCTCCAGCAGAATATTCTTGCCTTCCTTGAGGGCTTCGTGCAGGAATGCGGATACATCACAAACATAAGGCTCTACCATTTTTCTATATTCCAGCATTGTATCAAATAACTCATCCGGATTAATTGCCGGCTTATGATACAGATGCTCGAGAAGGATATTCTTATATTCACAAACTCTGTCAATCTTTTCCCTTAATATTTCTTCATCAAATAATTCGGATACCTGAAAACCAATCTTAGCATATTTATCTGAATAGAACGGTGCAATCCCTGATTTCGTAGAGCCAAAGGACTTGCCGCCCAATCTTTCTTCCTCATACTGATCAAATAATATATGGTATGGCATCATAATCTGTGCCCGGTCGGAAACCTTGATATTCGGCATCGGTACTCCGCGGTCTACCAGTGCTGTAATCTCTTTAAACAGATATGGGATGTTTAATGCTACACCGTTGCCGATCACGCTGGTAGTGTGCTTATAAAATACTCCGGAGGGCAGCAGATGAAGTGCAAACTTACCGTAATCATTAATAATTGTATGACCGGCGTTGCTTCCTCCCTGGAAACGAACGATGATATCCGAATCCTTTCCAAGCATATCTGTAATTTTCCCCTTACCTTCGTCACCCCAATTAGCCCCTACTATTGCTTTAACCATAATAATATCCTCCTTGGAAGTTGCAGATAACCTAATCCCGTTCCCAAACCTATGCAGTCTTAATCTGCAATCAAAATTAGTATTCCCAATTACATTACAAGTATAAGGTTTCTTTATGCATAAGTAAAATCAATATTGATTATAGGTGTCATAAACTCTTCTTATATCAAAAGATAATAATAAAAAAGAAGATGAAAATATTCATCCAAACTCATTCTCCTTCTATACACTCTTTGTCATATTATGTTATAATTATCCAGACCCACTGCCTATGCCGAAGAGCAGAACAGCCAGGGTAGACAGAATATCTGTATACCGGGAATTATATCAAACAGAAGGAAGAGATAGAAATGAATATCATCAAGGCGGCACCGGCAGACCTGGAAGCTTCTTCCGGACCATATAAGGCAAATCGGTTAGGGAACCCCCACCTTATATATTAACCTTAGGAAGGAGATGTACGATGCGTATAGAACATTTTGCGATATATACAACAGATCTGGAACGGCTGAGACAGTTCTACATGACTTATTTTAATGCCGGCTGTAATCAGGGCTATTATAATGATAAGACCGGTTTACGGACTTATTTTCTTACCTTTGACTGTGGATCACGATTGGAAATCATGTCCCGTCCCGAGGTACTTGTTCAAAATAATAAGACAAAATACATGACCGGCTATACCCACCTGGCCTTTAGCGTGGGCAGCCGTGAGAATGTGGACCGGCTCACTCACGATCTGGAGAACGCCGGCTATGTAATCACCGACAGACCAAGGACTACCGGTGACGGTTATTATGAAAGTGTTATTCTCGACCCGGATGGTAATTTTATCGAAATAACGGCTTGATTTTAGAGGCTGACCGGGTAGTGTAATCTTATAGAATCAGAACATTCTGGGCAGGCTTCCCCCCGCGGACAGCCTGTTCTTAATATTCTCTGCTGCCATACGGACGAATTCCAGTGAGTCTTCATAGCTCATATAGACGGGATCCAGAAGCTCGTATTCCTCATGGAAGAACCGGTTAATCACCCATTCTCTGCTTTCACTTACCTCTGCTTCACTCATCATATGATCGATTTCAAAGGGCTTTACCTGCTCCAGATAATATCGGAGCTCATCCTTTTCCTTATAGTTATAAAGCAGAAGAAAATCGCTTCGATTCATATCCGTAATAACCCGGCTAAAGAATTCCCTGTCATTCTGGGCAATCCCCAGCTTCTCCATGCTTCTTACAAATTCTTCTCTTATCGTTAACACATAAAGCTCATCGGTCAACAGATGCACCACATAGCCACGGTATACATCCAGATAACCATCCCTCCGATCCCTGTTCTTAAGGATAAAATCAGAGACTCTATCGAGAAAGAGCTTACGGTAATCTTCCAGTATAAAATCCTTATCCGCTATATCATCCCTTAAATGGGTATGTTTCTTATCAGCTCTTACATAGTTTCTCCTGACATGAACTGCGTCCGGTGCAATCGAACCGGCATAGAATTGTCCGATGTCGCGAATGGTTCCTTCCGGTAATAGCTTATGTACTTCCCGTGCGATAATTAAGTGTGTTGCCAGTCCGGCCATATTACCCTCCACCTATTTGATTGATCCGTAGCCTTCTGTATGTTGCACTCGCTTCTTTTATAACAACCGGATTGTCCGCCGATAGCAGCCAACCGCTATAATAACCGCTGAGCGATCTGATAAGCCATATCATTTGTCAAAGGTTCAAAGCCCAACTGCTGATAAACCGGCTTCCCCATATCGGTAGCACTCAGATAGACTCTCCCTACGTTGTGGTCCCTGGCATCCTCGAGCATCCGGTTGAGCAGCCGGGTGGCAATCCCTTTTCTCCTGTATTCCGGACAGGTGTAGACATTCTGGACATACCCGCACTTGCCGGAGGGGTTAGATAATGTCGGAAGGATCTGATAATAACTGATGATAGCAGTGGAAATGATCTTCTCCCTATTCTCAGCAAGCCAGACAGCCATAGTACCGTCCTCCATATGTTCCCTTAAATGCTCATAGGTATGCTGCTTAAACTCCTCCGATATGGTAATCTCATGATTCCTCATGTCCTTTAAGAACTCCAATCGATGGGTAAAGAGTACTTCCAAATCACTGACAACAGCCTGTCTAATCACCATCTAGATGCCCCTCCCTAATATTCTCTCCCTTTTCATTCTTTGTATCCTTAAGAACTCTTCCTATAGTTCATGTTGCTATCCTTATTCTGTTGTAATATTATCCTGTTGTTTTATCGATCTGTTGTTTTATCGATTTGTTGTTTTATCGATCTGTTGTTTTATCGATCTGTTGTTCTTTAATCTGTTGTTCTATTAATCTGTTGTTTTAATATCCTGTTGTTTTATTGATCTATTGACAGACTGATCCGGTTACCTTCCTGTCGTACTTCCGAACCCACCGTTTCTCAGCTCCTCCGTATCATCATCCACGGTTATTCCGTATTCCATGAATATCCCCTGCATAAAGCCCATACCTTCTTCTATAATAACGGTCTTACTTTCTCTGCTATCGTTGGTAAGCTTACAGAAGATATGGCCTTCATTGTCCGAAGCATAATAATCGCTGTCAATAATTCCAACGGTGTTGTTCAGCTGAAGGCGGTATTTGAAGCCCAGTCCGCTTCTTGGATAACACTGCAATACCCAGCCCTCATCAATTCTGACCCGAATTCCTGTAGGAAGCTTAATTCCTTCGCCAGGCTTTAAAGTGAAAGCGATTGGACTATAGAAGTCATAACCTGCCGATCCCTTCGTGGCCCTCTTTGGTAACCTGAGTTTCTCATAAATATGCCGGATCTCTGCAGTTAATTCCTCACTTCTGCTCTCCTTGGCAGGATAAAAGGTATCTCTCCAGCTGCTTTCAAACTGTTCAAAGCTCACTTTTTCAAATTGTGCAATTTTCTTCATCGTTCCTCCGTTATATCGACCTGTATGGGATCGATTGCTGCTTAATCAGTTTATATCTCATCTATCTTCATATTCCAGCATTTCCAACAGCTTTCGGGCTGCAGTAGACATTGGATTCTGCCTTCCTGTTATGATACAAAAATGCCTTTTTGGTATCTCGCTATGAAATTTTAATTGATATAGCTTTCCACTATCGATATATTCCCTTGCAAAGTCCTCTACCACACAGCCTATCCCAAGATTCCTGGCTGCAAATTTTACAATGATATCGCTCATGGCAAGCTCAAATTCCGGTTGCAGAACTACATGGTTCTTCTGTAGGAAGTCATCCAGATATCTGCGAGTACTGGTATTATGCTCCAGGCAAATCATCGGAAGCTCCTCCAGCTGCTTATAGTCCAAAACCTTGTCCGTTAATTCTTTAAAACGGCTTCCTGCCACGAAGATGTCCTGTATCTCACGTACTCTGACGGAATTAATCTCAGGTCTGGCCTGAAAGGGATCACTGATCACTCCGAAATCAATCTTCCCCTCATACATGAACTCCAGGGTTTCCGGTGTGGGTGCATTTGTAACTGTCACCTTGATCCCGGGATGTTTCTCGTGAAAGCGCTCCAGATACGGAAGCAGATAAAACTGCAGGGTCATATCACTAGCTCCGATTCTTATCTCTCCGTTCTCCAGATCAAGCATCTTCCGAAACTGTGCTTCGCCCATCAGTATATATTCATAGCCTCTCTGAATATAGGAGAACAGGACCTCACCCTCCGGTGTCAGCTTAACTCCCTTCGGAATGCGCATGAATAATCTGCTCCCTAGGTTTTTCTCCAATAGCTTAATTGCCTGACTGACCGCAGGCTGCGATATACACAGCTCTTCTCCGGCCTGAGTAAAGCTCCCCGCCTTAGCTACATGATAAAAGATTCTATAGTATTCCAAATCGACATTCATATAATGGCTCCTTATGGAGTTATGTTGTTATATACGGTAATATTATATCATTAGGCAGCATTCCTTACAAGCAGCTTACAGCTTAAGTAGGCGTGGTTGTCGAAAATCTGTATTATCTATTATGATATCGCTTACTTCCATGGGCTTATGTTCCTGAAGATATTTGCTCTGAACCGGGATATACTTATTCTTATATTTTTCAAGGAACTCCTCTCCATACATTGGAACATCCCTTAATTTCGCTCTGTTGATTACCTCATCAAAGCTGATTGCAAGGAATATCTTACCGTCAAGATAAGAAAGCAGGGGCTCCCGGAATAACAATACCCCTTCCATCAGAAGCACCGAAGCAGACTCGAGAATATAATGCCTCTCCGTATCATACCGGTCCGTATCCAGGTTATGACATAGTATTACCTTATTAAGACTTCCCTCTGCCTTAAACGGCTGCAAAACCTCCTCAATCACCTGCCGATAATTAAAAGCATTATAATAATATGCTTCTATCTCACTATCACCCTGATATCGGATAGAAGCCGGGTTATGGAAATCATCCATATGCAGAATCTGATTCTTCACATGAACAGCTTCCAAATACCTGGCATACTGCTCCGCGAACCTTGTCTTACCGGAGGTATCCACGCCGTTAATACCGATACAACGGCATTTCTTCCTACCGATCAGCTCTGACGTTATCTCATGAAAGATTTCTGCCAATAGAAGCTTGTCTAACACCTCCAACGGGTTGGCAGCCCGGAAAACAGCAAGTGCATGGTCCTCCTCCCTGCCATATCCATAGGAAGCTGCAATGGAAGGAAGGCCGGCCTCAACAGCACCAAGGTAATCGATTGCTGTATCCCCGACAATTATTGCGAAATCCCCTTCCAAAGTCAGACTTCGAAAGGCCTGCCCCTTGGAGGTCAAATATTTGCTGCTGGTAATACCGCTGAAGTAATCCCTGATCCCCGTACTCTCCAGGACCAGATTGATATAACTCTCGCTGCCGTTTGAACAGATGAATAACGAATAATCCCTATTTTTCAGTTCCTTCAGTAGTTCAGTTACACCACAGAACAGCCGCCCATGCTTTCTTACGGCAGCCCTTTCATTGATTCTGAAGCCTTCCTTAAAGGCTTCCAGGTCAACCTGCTCCGGAAGGAGGGACATTAGGAATGAGTCCAGGGTCTTACCGATGTTTTGACTTACCTGTGTTACCTCTACCGGCGGAAGTCCAAACTCCTTCATCGTCTCTTCCACCGCTCCAAGGATACTGCTGTTTGTTTCGTATATGGTTCCGTCCAGATCAAATATCACTTTCTTCAAAACTCTTCCTCCCCGGAGCTTTTTCACTTCTTACCAACGTACTTTTATTCTGCTCTGACTTATTGTACATTATTTTTTATTATAATTATGGTTTTATTAAAAGTAAATATGAAACAACCCTTTAATCTTTTCTCCTCGATGATAAAAACGTTGGTTTCATGCAAAACTATGTATGAGGATAATGAATTCGAATTATCCTTACCTACCAATTTCATGCAAATGTTTGGGAATTTTCCTGGAAAGGCTGGTACAGTATGAACAGATATCATTGTAATGTAAACGGCTTATTAAACGGAACAGTAAAAACCCAGGTAAAGAATGTTTTAAATGACCTGGACGGCGTGAAAAAGGTTAACGTCGATCTTAGAAGAGGTTCGATTGAGGTGGATTATAATAACGCAACCAATGAGAATGAAATCCGCAAGGAGATCGAGCATGTCGGATGCAGGATCGAATAATTCAGAACTCATCAGAGGATGTTATGAATCAAAAATTGGCAAGGACTTCCCTTTGCCGATACGCTTCATAACAGAGAATGCGGCTGTTTACCAGCCGCATTCTTCTACAAAGGAGCATATCTTTTTGCTGTACTCTGTTTTTTATTCATGAAAGGTGAATCGACTTAGCTATTTATCCTGCTTAGTTCCACCGATATTGATTCTGAATAACCTCTTCAATCTCATCGATATCCAGCTTGGCCTTGCCGTAATTGCTGATCTTACCCTTGATTTCATAGGATGTATCACCGCCGTAACCCTCATAAGTCACTTTCACATTCAAGGCAGTAAGCTTATTATCCTTGATCGTTATTTCTACAAGAAACTCATCAAATATATCCGCTTCTTTTGATATCATGCTCCTCACACTGCTTAAATTATAATCAATAGCCGGCTTGAAGGTATCCAGCAGGGACTTTAATAATTTGGGTACATCCACATCAAAGGAATAGGTTTTACTGCCTCCGGAACCTTTTACAGAAAACTTGTTGCAGACCTCTTCCCAGTACTTTTTACTATTAATATTTTCTTCAAATTGCTTAATGCATTTTGCCAGCTTATCCGTATCCACGAAGCGGGATAATCCTGCATCATCGATAGCCTCCTCCCAGTCAACATCGGAAAGGCCTTTCAATGCACCCTTATATTCATCATAATATTCAAAGATATCCCCGAGCTCGGAGGAGATGTCATCGCTATACCAAACCTCGTCATCTTCAATATCATACATGACGCCCTCGTAAAGCACCTGTCTATCACCGTCTCCGTAATTGAAATCATAGCCTATCTCTTCTTTATCAAAGTCGAGAACCATGG
This sequence comes from Bacillota bacterium, assembly GCA_023409835.1. Lineage (GTDB taxonomy): Bacteria > Bacillota > Clostridia > Lachnospirales > Lachnospiraceae > Mobilitalea. The sequence goes on along the minus strand of JAEYQV010000114.1, from coordinate 9,833 downwards.
TTCCCTTCACTTCCTGTGTATAAGCTCCGGAATAATCCTGTGTAAGCTCTAACGAGAAGTCAAAGCTATCGGATTCGATTGTACCCTTTGCTGCACTTAAAATATTATCAAAAATCTTACCACCCTTAGAGGAGAACATTACGATTGCTATAATGATAACCAAAACCGCTGCAGCACCGATTATTCCAATGAATAATGGCTTTTTCGATTTTCCGGGAAGCTTAATACTCTGTCCCTGAGCCTGGGTCTGAGGCTGATAATAACCTTGCCCTGGCTGTCCATAAGGCTGTCCCTGCTGCTGGTTAAAGCCCGGTCCCTGCGGCTGACTATAGCCTTGCCCCTGCGGCTGGTTATAGCTTGGCCCCTGTGGCTGACTATAGCTTGGCCCCTGCGGCTGACTATAGCTTGGCCCCTGCGGCTGAATCTGACTATAGGAAGCTCCCTGCGGCTGATTATATGTAGAATCGTCAGAAGTCACTTGCGGCTGTTGCGGACTTACGATACCGGCGTCCTCAATCCGATTGCCGCACTGGAAACAGAATTTTGAATTATCATCATTCTTTGCCCCACATTTTGAACAAAACATAGCTACACTCCTTTATCTTTATTATTGTCCGTGCAGGAGAGCAAGAGCCTCCCGGACAATTCTTCCACAAGCCCATTATAACATTCGAAATTTTGGTAGTCAATGAAACCTTTCATATATTGCCAAATGAAAGCGTCATCCTTGTACCAAGCTATAAATCTATAGCGTTATCAATGGAGTCTCCGAATTGTCTGCCTGTGGCAGCCAATCGTAAAAAAAGCACCCTGAATATCCCAGCTGCAAATGAATCGCATTGCATGAAGGCTACTCAGGATGCTTCTTATCTTCGTATTGATCAGACCTTAATGTCTGCCTTAAAGCCTAACAGTTCTTTATTCTCGTCCAAAATCGGCCGGATTACTTCTGTCAGAAACTCCTCCGTCTGTTCCTTCGCACGTCCGGTATATTTTGAAGGATCCATGGAGGCCTTCAGCTCTTCCAGACTCATATTAAAGGAGGGATCTGCTGCGATCAGCTCCAGAAGATTATTCTCCAGTCCCTTCTCCTTCACATTCCTACCCGCTTCCATAGATAAGGTGCGGATCCGTTCGTGAAGTTCCTGTCTGTCACCTCCCGCCTTTACGGCATCCATCATAATATTCTCTGTTGCCATAAAGGGTAGCTCCTGCATCAGATGCTTCTCGATTACCTTCGGGTATACAACCAGACCGTCAACTACATTTAGGTACAGATGCAGAATACCATCCACGGCCAGGAAGGCTTCGGGAACGCTGATTCTCTTATTCGCGGAATCGTCCAGTGTTCTTTCAAACCACTGGGTGGCTGAGGTGATTGCCGGATTTAGCGCATCAACCATGACATAGTTAGCCAGGGAGGCAATTCGCTCGCTTCTCATGGGATTTCTCTTATATGCCATTGCGGAAGAGCCGATCTGGTTCTTCTCAAAGGGCTCCTCAATCTCCTTCAGATGCTGAAGTAAACGGATGTCATTGGAGAATTTATGGGCACTGGCAGCGATTCCAGCCAAAAGATTCAATATTCTGGTATCCACCTTCCTGGAATAGGTCTGTCCGGATACGGGAAAGCATCCGGAGAAGCCCATCTTTTCCGCGATTCGCTGATCCAGCTTTTTAATCTTTTCATGGTCACCGTCAAACAGCTCCATAAAGCTTGCCTGTGTTCCTGTCGTACCTTTAGAACCAAGCAGCTTCATACTGTCAATCAGATAGTTAATATCATCGTAATCCAGCTTAAGTTCCATCAACCACAGGGTAGCCCTCTTGCCGACTGTCGTCGGCTGAGCCGGTTGAAAATGGGTAAAAGCAAGCGTTGGCAGGGCACGATATTCATATGCGAACTTTGACAGCTCCGACATGACATTTAAGAGCTTCTTCCGAACCAGCTTTAATGCCTCCGTCATAACAATGATATCTGTATTATCTCCAACATAGCAGGAGGTCGCTCCCAGATGGATGATGCCCTTTGCATTCGGACATTGCTCCCCGTAAGCGTAGACATGAGACATGACATCATGACGTACGATTGCTTCCCTTGCGGTTGCTACATCATAATTAATATCCTCCTGATGAGCCTTCAGTTCGCTGATTTGCTCCTCCGTAATATTAAGCCCCAGCTCCTTCTCAGTCTCAGCCAGCGCCACCCAAAGCTTTCTCCAGGTTTTGAATTTCATATCCGGCGAGAAGATGTACTGCATCTCCTTACCTGCATACCGCTCGGATAGCGGACTTGTATATTTGTCATTACTCATGGCTCTCATCCAGTAAGGCATCCCTAATCTAGTCCTTACTGAATTTTACCCCCTTTCAAATGTTTATTAAGCACCTAAATCCTTTATAAGCAATTGCAAATCTCAAAAACTGTGGCTATTTTGTGAAACAGTTCCTGAGTACAATTTTCGTAGTATGAAGCGAAGGAATTTGTATTAATTGTCTGTAAAATTAAGCAGCTTATACTGTTTCGCATTGATCGAAATGATTGTCTACTTCTCAAATTCTCCGCGGATGTCCTCCACCGGAGGATCAATCGGATAATTTCCGGTAAAGCAGGCATCACAGTAACCGGTATCACCGCCTAGCATGTCGGACAGACGATCAATTGCCAGATAACCCAAGGAATTCGCACCGATCATATCACGAATCTGCTCGATTGAATTATTATGAGCAATCAACTGGTCCCCGGTAGGTACATCCGTTCCGAAATAGCAGGGATACAGAAACGGCGGTGAGCTGATCCTTACATGAACCTCAGTAGCTCCGGCATTCTTAAGCATCCGGACAATCTTTGCACTGGTTGTTCCTCTGACAATGGAATCATCTATCATAACGACCCGTTTTCCCTTAACCACCTCCGGAAGCACATTCAGCTTAATGCGGACACTGGAGGCTCTTGAGGATTGCTTTGGTTTAATAAAGGTTCTTCCGACATAGCTGTTCTTCACGAAAGCCATCCCAAAGGGTATACCGGATTCCAAAGCGTACCCTAAGGCCGCAGCGTTACCGGAATCCGGTACTCCTACGACCACATCGGCTTCCACCGGATGAGTCTGGGCCAAGATCCGTCCCGCCATAATTCTTGAGTTGTATACACTGATTCCATCGAACCTGGTATCCGGTCTGGCAAAATAGATGTATTCAAAGACACATTTTGCTGTCTTAACTCCACACTGTGAGGTATCGGAGTGGATACCGTTCTCATTGATCATAACTACCTCACCGGGAATAACATCACGAATAAACTCTGCATCTACGGCATTTAAAGCAGCGGTCTCCGAAGCGAGAATATAAGCGTTATTTCTCTTACCGATACAGAGCGGGTGAAATCCAAAGGGATCCCTTGCCCCGATCAGTTTTCTGGGGCTGGCGATTACCAGTGAATAGGCACCGGCAAGCTTCTTCATCGCTCTTGCAACTGCCTTCTCGACTGTAGCACTGTTGAGTCTCTCCCTGGCGATATGATATGCAATTACCTCGCTGTCTATCGTAGTCTGAAAGATTGCACCGGTATATTCCAGCTCCCGACGAAGCTCCGGTGTGTTGACCAGATTACCGTTATGAGCAAGCGCCAGAGTCCCCTTCACATAATTTAAAACCAGGGGCTGTGTGTTATGGATACTGCTTTCTCCCGCTGTGGAATAACGTACATGTCCAACACCGATATTCCCATGTAAGCTTTCCAGACTTTCTTCCGTACAGACTTCACTCACAAGACCCATTCCCTTACAGGCACTCACCTTCCCCTTGGGGCCCTTCGTATCACTGACTGCGATACCGCAGCTTTCCTGGCCTCTGTGCTGAAGTGCAAATAATCCATAATAGATGGTTGATACCACATCATTTCCATCCAGGTCGTATACTCCGAACACCCCACATTCTTCATGGATTTCATCCGGGATATAGCTGTTATTTTCCATATACATCCTAAGGTCCTTTCCAAATAAGCCATCAGCTTCTCTATTTCAACATCAGGTATGAGCCGGTCTTCTACTCATTCTAAGGAAGAAAAGAGGCTATCCCAATCCATTTTCCCATCCTGCTTACCGCCCAGGCTCGCGCGAACCCCCTGGGGATTGCCGGCCTTGGCAAGATAACGGATATGAAACCTACATCAGAACAGCCCCATATGATCATTTATTTAATACCTAATCTTTTGAATACCTCCTGATAAGCATCCTCTACCTTACCAAGGTCTCTACGGAAACGGTCCTTGTCCAGCTTATCATGAGTAGTAACATCCCAAAGTCTACAGGTATCCGGTGATATCTCATCTGCCAGGATAATCTGTCCCTTATATCTGCCGAATTCCACTTTAAAATCAATCAACTCGATCCCGCACTCCAGGAAATATCTGCAAAGAACCTCGTTAACCTTGAATACAAGCTCCGTAATGCGGTCAATCTCTTCTCTGGTAGCAAGTCCAAGTGCAATTGCATAATAATCATTGATAAACGGATCACCCAACGCATCATCCTTATAGGAGAATTCCAGGGTAGGAGCAATCAGCTTTCTGCCTTCCTCGATTCCGAGCCTCTTAGCAAAGCTTCCTGCTGAAACATTTCTTACGATGACTTCTAGGGGAACAATCTGAACCTTCTTCACTGCTGTTTCTCTGTCGCTGAGCTCTTCTATGAAATGTGTAGGTACACCTTCCTTTTCAAGTATCTGGAAGATATGATTAGACATCTTGTTATTTACAACACCTTTACCAAGAATTGTACCTTTTTTTAAGCCGTTGAATGCTGTTGCATCATCCTTATAGTCCACGATATATGTGTCTTCCACATCTGTTCGGTAAACCTTTTTTGCTTTTCCTTCATAGAGCATGTCTAGCTTCTTCATCGTAAATGCCACCTATCCTTTACTTTATTTTACATTGAGTATTGTTCCTCTCCGTTACGCTATATTATCATCGAAACACCTCAAAATGGCAACTGATTTTTTTTAGCTTTTCGTCAGCAAAATGGATTTTTGTAAGTTTGCACAAAAAAAATCATTCAGTTACAGGCTTTTACATCAATATGTAGAGTACCCTACAGATTAAAAACCCTCTTCGCAACCTTCTCCGAGGCATGTCCATCCTCCAGACTACAGAATCTATCGTAGAATTCCTCATACTTCTGTTCATATTGCTCTGTAATCGAATCAATATTCTTGATGGCATCTACCACCTCTTCATTTGTGAACAGTAAGGGCCCCGGTACCTCTGTTTCAATATCCATATAGAAGCCTCTCAGCATATCACGGTATTTATCCAGATCGTAGGTATAGAATAATATCGGCCTCTTAAGGTTTGCATAATCAAAGAATACGGAGGAATAGTCAGTAATCAGCATATCAGAGATCAGATACAGCTCCGAAATATCATCATATTTGCTGACATTAACCGCAAAATCCTCCAGGCCGGTAACATCCAGTGAATCTGCGATAAAGTAATGGGTTCGCAGTAAAACGATATAATCCGGACCCAGCTCCTTTTTTAAAAGTCTAAGATCCAGCTTTAATGCAAATTTATATTCTCCTCTGCCGTAATATTCATCATCTCTCCAGGTCGGTGCGTAGAGGATGGTCTTCTTCCCCGCAGGAATACGCAGCTTCTTCTTAATCTCTTCCGCCAGCTGATCTCTGTTCTCGTAATGCAGGATATCATTCCTCGGATAGCCAAACTCTAAAATCTCCTTGTCATAGCGGAATGCACTGCGAAAGGCATCTGTTGAGAAATGATTTGCGGAGACCAGATAATCCCATACCCTGGACTGCTTGTAGAACTGTGCCTTATATAACGGAGACGCACCCATAACCTCCTCCTGGTCAAATACCAGCTTCTTAAGCGGTGTGCCGTGCCACGTCTCCAGGAAAATATTACCTTCTCTCTTTCTAACCCATTCCGGCTGTCTGACATTAAAGACATTGTATTTGCAGCGGGCAAGGAAGTATGAGTAACGAATACTGAAGCGCTTTACCCTCGTCGGATTGAACGGGATCTTGGTCTTCTTATTCACCACCCAGATAAAACGGTATTTTCCGGGATAATTTTTACATAAATATTCGTATATATATTTCGGACTGTCGGAATAGCTCTTGCCGAAGAAGCTCTCGCAGAGTACCCAGTTCTCTTTTATGGTCAGCTTCTGGAATACCTTGTTATAAAGATAATAAGAAAATACTCTCCAGTTCTTCCGGATCTTCTTCAGCTTCTTATATCCCAGGTGAAGGTTTACCGTAAGAGTAGCTTTCTTTACGTTTCCATTCAGCAGTGCCTTCACTATTCTTTTCTTATATTTTCTTAAGTTTTTGATTCTTTGTGGATCAATCTGCTTCATACATTCCCGTATAGCAGTAAAGCGCTCGTTTCTCCAGGCATTATTCTCGCTTCTTCTTAATCTGGGGGCATAGGTTCCTGCAAAATAATCAATCAGCTTTTCCTCCAGAAAATGTCGCAGAGCAGTCTTTTCTGCCGTCAGCTCCACAGCCCCTTTATAGGCTTCTAAGTACTCCTCAAACCGGTCATCCGTCTTAATCTGGGTAAGTGCAGGGTAATGGATCGGATCATTATGCTTCCTCTTAACATACACCGCTTCCTCCACATAAGAAAAGGAGGTGGCTTTGATCAAAGTCTGAACCATGAAGGAAAGATCGGAGAAGAAGGTGTATTTTTCATTGAACCGGATCTTATGATCATATAAGAAGCTACGGTTAAAGAGCACTCCCAGAACCGATACATTTTTCATTCCCTTACGGGAGATAAATAGCGTATAGTAGGCCTCTGCCATTTTCTTCACATCGGTACCTTCAGGAACCGCAGCGGTTTCCTCCAATACCTGCTGTATCTGGAAAAGCCTGCGTTCCCTTTCGGCCAGCTTCTCTTCCATATCAGGGTCTTCCTCCGAATCCTGCTCCTCGGTGACCTCTTCATTCTTCTCTTCAAGAGCGGACATATATACCTTACGCTTAAACCAGGTGGAGGATCTTTTACCATAGGTAAAATCAGCCAGCTGCTCCTGGGCTTCTTTTAACAGGAGTGCCAGTGTACCGGTATGAATATAATCATCGCTATCAAGAAAATATACATATTCACCAACCGCCGCATCAAGTCCGGCATTTCTGGCAGCCGCCACACCGCTGTAGCCGACAAGAAGCTCATCCACTGCCTCCCTGCCGGTCCTCCGGGGTTCTGAAAGCTCCAGTATACGGAGGTTGATATCCTGATATTCCTCTACCAATGCAGATATATCCTCCTCCACATGGTCCAGTACGAGGATCGTCTCATATCCATTTAAACCCTGGTCCCGGATGCTTTCAAAGCAATCCTCCAGAAAATGTATTCCTTTATGAAATGGTACGATTATACTAAGCTTCATATAGCACCAAACCTTTCCTTAATTCTCATCTTTTCTCTTCATTAGTATTAGGCCTGTCAGCTTGTCCATTACTGCATCATATATCCGCTTAACGAATGGATGTGAATAAACCAGGGTTATCAGTACTGTCACAAACACGGAATATCCCAGGTATAGAATCGGTCTGTTTATGAAAATTTCGAATTTCTCCAGAATTGGAACCGTAAACAGGTGCAATACATATACCGTCATCGTACCGGTTCCGATCTTCGATAGGATACTTCTCTTATTGCTGGTCAGATTAATCAGAGTGATGATCATAGCCACTGCCACAACATATACCAGAATCCGAAACAATAGGTATTTGAATTCCTCTGACTCCGGGAAGTATTTACGAAGATATAGGACCTCCGCCTTGAAGATATCATTACGTACAATATAAAATGACAGAAATGCTGTTCCTGCAGTAATTGCTACAGTGATCAGCTTCGGAATCCTTCGAAGCTTCTCCACATGCTCCTTTGTAACATAATAACCCAGAAGGAAAAACGGCAGTAAGCAGACGATTCTGCCCAGTGCCATATATTCTGAAAATTCCTTACTGAAGCCGCTGAAGGCTCCAATCAGGAAGCTTAAGGGTAGTATAAAACGAATTTTCACAATATCCTTTAAGAAGAACTTCCAAATAAATAATGCAAACAGATACCACAATCCCCATAGGGGCCGGAAAAACCGAAAACCAAAATATGGCTGCTGAATGATAAGCATCTTATATATGTAATTGAAAACATTCAGAATCAGGTAGGGAAGCAGTATCGTCTCAAAGGCACTGCTTCTGCATTTCTCCAGATTCTTCGAGAAATAGCCTGAGATAAAAGCCATCGCCGGCATATGGAAGAAAAACATGAAGAAATATATTATTCTAATCGAATCGTATTTCGATATCATGGATGTCAGAATATGTCCCCATACTACCAGAATAATTAATATGGCCCTCATATTATCAAAAAGATAGTCCCTGGGAGGTGCTGTAATAGAGTTATCTCCTCCGCCATAACGCCCCGTCAGTTGGTTGTTTATGACCTCACTCTTTTTCACTTTCATATCGTATCCTTTAACTCCTTGCTAAAGAAAATTATAAGTGCCAGCTTGCTGACACTTACCCCAATGCGGACTACTTGAACCGCATTCATACCATATAGATTTTAGCAAAGAAAACACCATCATGCAATAACAATATTTCTAGTTGCTTTTCTTATGCTTTTGGGTTAAAATTTCATCGGAATTCTAAAGAATTCGACTAAATTAATCAAAGGAATCATACTATGTACCCCTACAAACGACTGCTCCATTTTTTTAAATCAGAAACTGTTTTATGTATTGCCGGTATCGCGGCCATCATCTCAATGCTCTTTACACCACCTTCCATCGATTATCTCTCTTATATTGATTTCAGAGTCCTGGTACTCCTGTTCTGCCTGATGTCGGTTGTTGCGGGCTTTAATAAAACCGGTTTATTCCTTAAGCTGTCTGAGAGCCTGTTACATAAAACCGGTAATACCAGGTCCCTATGTTTCATCCTGATCCTGCTCTGCTTCTTTTCCTCCATGTGGATAACCAATGATGTGGCCCTGATAACCTTTGTTCCCTTTGCCATTCTTCTGTTAACCATGGCAGGTAAGACCGGTCTTCTGATCTTTGTTGTGGTAATGCAGACCATTGCGGCAAACCTGGGCAGTATGCTGACACCGGTGGGAAATCCGCAGAATCTGTATCTGTATTCCTATTATAATATTCCTGTACAGGACTTTTTTAAGATAACTCTTCCTATGACCGCTGCCTCCTTCCTGCTTCTTTCCTTATCCGTACTTCTGATTAGGAAGGAGCCACTGAAGGCAGTGCTTAAGGAAGAACTCCCGTATCCTACCGTTACTGCTCCTGCCGGTTCCTCTCTTCGTTCAACCTCCGGTCTTACCCTTATGTATGGCATCCTGTTCCTGCTGTGCCTGCTCAGTGTCGTCCGACTGGTTGATTACCGGCTGATCTTAGGAATTGTTTTGACAGCCATTCTTATCTTTGACCGGGAGATTATCCGGAAGGTGGATTACTCCCTGCTGCTTACCTTTGTTTGCTTCTTTCTCTTTGTAGGTAATATCGGGAATATCCCTGCTGCGAAGGATTTCCTGGCCATATTGTTGAAGGGAAGGGAGCTCCCGGTAGCCGTTGCGGTCAGTCAGGTTATCAGTAATGTTCCTGCCGCGGTGCTACTCTCTGCCTTCACAGAGAATTCCAAAGCCCTTGTCCTCGGTACGAATCTGGGCGGTCTCGGAACCTTAGTTGCCTCCCTGGCCAGCCTGATCTCCTATAAGCTTTACTGCCGGTCTGATGGAGCGAAGCCCTTAAAATATCTTGGAGTATTTACCTTGTACAACA
>JAEYQV010000080.1 GCA_023409835.1 Bacillota bacterium | reverse complement strand
TCAGCGGCTCCGTGCTGGATATCTCCTCCACCGGCTCTACCTATTTCATTGAACCAACCTCCGTATCAAAGCTGAAGGAAGAAATATCCCAGCTTGAAATTGAGGAAAGCAATGAAGAACGGCGTATTCTCTATTCCCTGACTGCTATGACAGTGGAGCATGCTTTCTCCATCCGATTGAATATAGAAGCTTTGGAGGCCCTGGATTATATCTTCGCTAAGGCGAAGCTTAGCGTAGACATGAAGGCAAAGCCTGCCGTAATCAATAATAATCGACTTATTCACATTGAAAACGGACGCCACCCACTGTTAAACCCCTCCGAATGTGTTCCCTTAAATTTCACAATCGGTAACGGAATCAACGGCATTGTAATCACCGGCCCGAATACCGGCGGAAAAACCGTTGCCTTGAAGACAGTCGGGCTATTGGAGCTGATGGCTCAAAGCGGACTTCATGTCCCCTGTGACAGTGCCCGGTTGTGTATGAACAATGCCGTGCTGTGTGATATCGGAGATGGGCAGAGTATCACGGAGAATCTCTCTACCTTCTCCTCCCATATTACGAACATTATCGGTATCCTCGGTAATTCTAACCATGAAAGTCTGATCCTCCTTGACGAGCTGGGCTCCGGGACCGATCCGGCAGAGGGGATGGGAATTGCCATCGCCATCCTTGAGGAACTGTCGGAGAAGCAATGCCTCTTTGTTGCAACAACCCATTATCCCGAGGTCAAAGAATATGCCAATAAGAAGGAAGCCCTGCTCAATGCCCGGATGGCCTTCGACAGAGTCAGTTTAAAGCCGCTTTACAAGCTTGAGATTGGTGAAGCCGGTGAAAGCTGCGCCCTCTATATCGCGAAACGGTTAGGAATGCCGAAGAAGATGCTCCAAAGGGCTTATGAAGAAGCCTACCTGAAGGAAGGTAATACGCAGCGCAATACGATAGAGGCTGATTTTATTGAAAACGAAGCAGACAGTGAAGACATTAGCATGAATGCTGTTGTGCAGCTTAGCCGTATTGAGGAGGATAAACCGAAGAAGGTAGTAAGTACCAGGAGTCAGCGGTTTAATATCGGTGATTCCGTCATGGTATACCCTCAGAAGAAGATCGGTATCGTATACCGACAGGCCAACGAGAAGGGAGAGGTTGGGGTACAGATTCAGAAGACGAAGGAGCTGATCAATCATAAGCGACTCCAGCTGAAGGCCCCTGCTTCCGAGATGTACCCGGCAGATTATGATTTCTCCATTATATTTGATACTGTGGCAAATCGGAAGGCAAGACACAAGATGGAGAAGGGTTATCAACCGGAGCTTGAGATTGTATATGAGAAGGAGCAGCTATAAGCAGACTTCGGAAACCAGCTGATATAATTACAGCAAGCAGAGTTTATTCACCTTTCCAATCCGAATTGTTTGCCTGTGGCAGCCAACCGCTAATAAAAGCGGGAACAACGTACCAGTGGTCCGTTGTTCCCGCGTAATTCTCTTATCGTATAAATTTAGCACTCCTGTTTTTGTATAATTGGATACTTGATTTATATTTCACTGTGTGAGCTCTAGGATATCCACTCTGTTCCTATTCTTCCGTCAGAATATCCACTTCCTTCCCATTCCTCCGGTAAAGTTATTCACTCTGTCTCATCGGGATAGAATATCCACACCGTTCCCATTCTTCCGGCAGGATATCCACTCCGGTCCTATTCTTCCGTCAGAATATCCACTCCGGTCCATCGGGACAGGATATCATACATTGCCGGATATTCCTTCTTTAAGCTGACCGGCTTAAATTCCGTAGTCACAAAGCAATGCTTCGATTCACCGACAACTCTGACCTGTCCGGTTTTCGCATCCAGGACTCTGTATTCAATCGTCATTTTTATCCCATTAAAGAAGCTTAGCTTAGGCAGGATGAGAACATTCTCATGAAACCGGACGGGTGATTTATACTCACAGGTAATTCCAAGAACCGGGGAATATATACCTGCAGCTTCAATCTTATCATAACCCAGACCAATCTGCTCCAGATAATCAATTCTTGCTTCCTCAAACCACCGGATATAGTTGGAATGATGAATGACTGCCATCTTATCCGTCTCATAGTACATCGCCTGCCGCCGGTAGGGCTTTAAGCTTTTGACTGTCTTTTCCTCTGTCGAAGTTATATTATTCAATCGTTATTTTCTCCCTTCATAGCTCCATCCATAATACTGGTAATAGACCATCTGCTGGCTCATACCCCCGTCTACATTTAAGCTTTACCGGTAATGAAGCTGCTATATTATTTTGAAGGATTACACCTCTACCCTGTTCCTGCCATGATTCTTGGCGAGATAAAGGTTCCTGTCCGCATTTTCAATCAGACTCTCCATCGTCATATCTGTGGTCGGAACCAGATCACAGACTCCAAAGCTTGCAGTTATCCTAAAGCTGTTCCCGTTAAAGCTAAGCTCGGTTTCCTCCAGCTCCTTCCTCATATGCTCTAATATCTCGACGGCTGCCTCTTTGCTTGCCTCGGGGATACAGATCAGAAATTCCTCTCCTCCATAGCGGGCAACCCAATCGCTTTTCCTCCTTAAATGTTTGGAAATAATCTCTGCAAAGGATTTTAATACATAATCACCGGCCAAATGACCATAGGTATCATTCACAGATTTAAAATAATCAATATCTGTCATGGCGACTGCCAGGCTGCGGTTAGAAACAGACGCACTCACCAGATCTACAGGCAGCTTTTCATAAATATATCTTCTGTTATATATCCCGGTTAAGTCATCCCGGGCAGCTAATGTATTAATTTCCGTAATCATGCCGATCACAGACTGGCGACTATTCATATTACTGCTCTGGAATACCATACTGTCCGTTGTATTCTTCAGTAATTCAACGATTACCCTTCTATCCGGCAGCTGTATCGGAATGGCAGTTACCATATAGATTTTGTCGCCGCTATATTCCATCTTAGCATAGACCTGATCGTCATTGTATGCCCTCATCGTGATACAGTTATTGCATATTTCATTTTTCCCCCAGAAATCGAAACAATTCGTATGCATATTCATATTATTCGTCTTATTCGTGATTACTTTTTTATATAGAGGATCTACCAGGCGAATATGATCATAAAGTTTATCAATTATTTTCAGTTTCTCAAAAACTTCCTGTATTTCCTTATCATACATTACATATCTTCCTTTACTTATATATGATTCGATTTAATCGCACTAAATCATTATTTACAATACCATACATCCTTGTAAACTTCAACTCTCCGTTGAAAAGTAGGGATATTTACTTAAAAAATTGAAATACTATTGTCGGAGGTGTTAATCATGATTACGAATGTACAGTTGACTACAAAAGAACAGTATTTACTTAAGGATCAGAAAACCCATGAGGAACAATGTATCTTGAAATACGATAATTATGCGAATCTCGCTTCTGATGCCCAGCTTAAGGGTATATTCAGAAGTAACGGCCAGAAGGAACGGGAGCATCTGCAATCCATCAATCAGCTCCTGGAAGGTAAGATTCCATCCGTTGGTGGACAGAGCAGCCAGTCCGGCTCATCCCAAAGCGGTACCAGCCAGAGCGGCTCACAGAATGCTATGTCACAACAAAGCTCCGTAGAACAGAGCGGTTCCTCCGGCATCAATATTTCTGATAAGGATATGTGCATTGATATGTTAAGTACTGAGAAATATGTATCCGGAACCTATAATACAGCCATATTTGAATTCAGTAATGCACAGATCAGGGATGTCCTAAACCATATCCAGAAGGAAGAGCAGAAGCATGGTGAAGCTATCTTCACATACATGCAGAGCAAAGGAATGTATTCCCCTCAATAATGAACGATTAACATGAAACGTGCGCCCGCCGGGCGCACCCAAGAAAGGGGCATAGGCAGCTGTAACTGCCTGTGCCCCTTTCTTATCATTTATGACCAGTGAAACGATTTATCGTTATATCTTTTTAGCGGTTAGCTGCCGCTGGCAGACAATCCCGTTTCTTCTAGGCCTTCCTATGGTTGCTATAGTAATCCAGTATACTGTCCTGCCAATCCTGCCTGGACTCCGCCCTCCGGTAAGGGTTTCCGGACTCCTCTACTCTTTGCAGTAATACTTCCAATTCTGTATCATTCAGACTTTCAAATACCTCGAAATATTCATCTTTGTCAAAACAGATTGGAAGGAGCTCCGTCAGATCCTCCAGGCTATGAACTCCTCTTTTGACTGTGTCCAGCTTATCTGAAGTCACTTTCATAGTGTTTAAAATCTCTATCAATTCCCTGAGCTTTTCATCCTCCATTCTGGAACCCTCCTCATAGAATAAGGTCCCCATATCCGGATGCCCTTTGGCAGATTCATCTGCGTAGGCTGCTTCTGTATTGCTGACAGAAGGCTTGGATTGTATCCTTTTATAGGAGGTAATAAATATCTGTTCCAGCGTGTTCAGCTGTAGATTGTGGTATAGCCTCTCGGCTAGCTGCTCCGCACATTTCCGACCATAATCCGGTAATACCTCTGTATAATCCAGGCTGTTTTTCAGCTCCTCATAGGCTGCTGCAAGCCTAGCTCTAAGCTCCACCCTGCTTCTGCCCATAAGATTTCTCTGCAGCCACTCCCGATCCTCCGGAGCCATGGATAGCTCTGTAGGGTTCTTTCCCGCCAGAACTAAACCAAGTGCATTCGTAAGCACCAGTTCATAGATATTGATCAGAAGCTCCCTGTAATCCCTATGGAAGCCCTGAAGCAGTGCCGTAATCTGCTGTTCGGAGAAGTATTCCAGAAACCGGTTCTCCTCCTCCAGTTGTTTAAGGTAAATAAGGATGTATTCTACCCCGGAGCATCCCGGAATCTCCCTGCATAGTGGATAATCAATACTACCGCCTCCCTCCTGGGGAGCAAATTCCAGCTCGTAGTCATGGAAGAATTCAACCAAGCCATGGAAAAGGGTATCCTGATATGCCTGATTGTCATACCTTGGGCTTATAGTTTGCAGCTTCCTCAGCTTCTCCTCTGCTTCCTGATATATTACGGTCACCGCAGCCATTCCTTCCCGGAACATTTCCTCCGTTTTTCCTTCCTTTAGCTTCTTCACCTTCTGCTCCATTACCGGTAAGGACTTAAGATATACACTGATATGATAGCAAATTCCCTGCAATAATGACTGGGCTCGCTCGACGGTCACCGAGCTGCTCTCTCCATTGGTAAATCGCTCTGTCTGCTTCGTCAGAAGCTCCACAAGATTATACTGCAGCTTAGTAAGCTCAGCTTCCTTCATCAGATTGTTCTCTGCTACAGCTGCCAATAGTGATTGGAAGTAATAGCCCTGATCAATCCTGCTCTCCTCCGGGAGTAGCAAATTCTGCAATTGTTCCATATAAATAACCATGCCTTTCTCTCAATTAAGCAAGCTTCTTAATCATTCGCTCCGTCATCAAAGAATTCCGTATAATCATCCTCATAACCGTCTTGATGCCAGTATTCGTCCGTTCCATATCTGATATCCCGGCATATATTCTCAAGTATTGTTGTCTCCAGATATTCTACGGAGCCCTGACACTCATCGTCAAAAAACTTCTTCATCAGTAAAATCAAATCGTCATCGGTGATATCCTCCAATGCCTCATTTTTAAAATAATAAAAGCATTCCTGAAGCTCCGCCAGAGTATTGGCATAATTGTCCTGGAGCAAATAGGGCGAATCCGCAAACTCCATAATGAGCTTTTTCAAAATCCCTCCGCCGAGCTCTACCCTGCCGTAATCCTGCAGGGCTTCCCTACGGCTCTCTACCAATTCCCCAATTTCCTGATCTGACAGCACCAGTCCGTACTTCGCAGTGTAGTCATTACAGCTCTTGACCTCCAACAGGGTCTGTTGTTTTAATAAGAGTACCGGAAGCTGCATAAAATGATCCATCAATATAACCCCTCCTTATAGAATTTGTCAAAGCTCTCTCCGAACCTTTTGGTACAAAAGGAATTGAACTTTTACTTAAAGTAGCCAGCTTACTGCCTTCATTCCCGTATCGTCTTTTTTACTTATAAAAAATTTACATATTTAAGTGATAAAACCTATTGACAAACGAAAAAATGTGTGCTATAGTTATATTGGAAATATATAATCAATTATAAAAATACGATCAATCAAACTATAATATACCTCGAATAGCTGACCCTGTCAACTATTATTTTTATGCCAAAAACAAGATGAAACAATAAATCTGCTTCACTTGTCACGAACCGGATTGACTTCCTGTGGCAGCCAACCGCTAAAAAAAAGCCTTGCTCTACCCTATGCCTGTGCATAGCGGTAAACCAAGGCTTATTCTATTCCTTCGCTTCATATCCATTCTTGCTTACATCGATTGGCTGATTACTCTTCCATCTCAGGAAGTCTGTTCCTTTCGGCACTGCCTACTTAGGTAAGCCTCTTTTCAAAGATTCTATCCAGTCCCAGACTCTCAACCCTCGCTCTAATCTGATCGGCATTTACAGAGTACAGGTTAAGCCTCTTCATCCGTTCAAAATAGACCGAACCGGAGAAGGTAATCTTAAAACCCATGCCTTCCTCCGTCTGCATCACGTCCTTTACATAAGAAATTGCATCACCTACTGCCAGGTCTTTGGGAAGCTCCAGTAATGGAAGTCCTATAGTATGCCTTACACTATTGTGTCCAGCCAGTACTCCGGTCACGATTGCCTCCGTATGCCCGACCAAAAGTCCTGCTTTCTCCCCGGCACAGAACAAGTTGTCCACTCCGATTACCTTCAGGCAATTATCCCTTGGAGCCATGGCGAAGAAACGCATGGAATTACCCTGCCCTCCGGAATAAGGATCCTCATATCTGGCATTTTCAAAGCCGGGTATTTTTCTGAGCAGCTCCAGTGAGTAGAACGGGGCCATCAGCTTGGCATGGCCGGTATCAAGCAGTATCACATTATTCTTATAGTCCACCAGGGCATATTGCTGGCAGGCTTTCATACGAAGATGATCCTCCTTAACCTCCTCCGGAACGGCAACCACAGCAACACCCTCTGCGTCCAACTCCGCCTGTAGCTTTAATGACAGAGATTCTTTATATAGCTTGCAGGAACCGCTCATAGCACCGATCGAACCATCTGCCTTTCTTCCGTCCCTCTCTTCTACTCCGGTCAAACCGGTTAAGCTGACTCTGCCGCCGAAGGTCGGGCATCGAATGATACACATTGCACATCCGTTGCCATATTTTCTGCAGTTACTCGTCGGTCCCGCTGTTCCGGTTGTATCGATAAAGGTATCACCGGTGTATTCCCGGCCCTTATGGTCTTTTACAGCAACCAGACTGCGGTGATCCATCCGCACCTCGGTAACCCTTGCTTCATATACAATCGTTACTCCGAGCTTAGTAAGATATCTCACGACCTCCGCCGGTGTACGGGCAATGTCGTACAGTGTTGCATGATGATGTCCGGGAAATTCAATATTGGTATGTCTCGCTGTCCTGTCACATATCTCAAAAAGGTCTCCTCCGCCCATCGCAATCATTTCCTCCGCTGCGGTAAACCTTCCGTTGTTCCTCATGATTCCACCGACCAGACCGGTTCCGAGCAGCATGTCCGTCCGTTCCAGCAGGGTTACCCTGGCTCCTGCCTTTACTGCGCCAATAGCTGCGGCACAGCCTGCCCACCCACCGCCAACGACGATGATACCAACCATTTTTTCAACCTCCTTATTTCTGTCTATAATGATTAATATACCCCATTTATATCAAAAACAAGAGGAAAGGATAAAATTGTTGATTGTCTGCCTGTGGCATAAGCCACCCTCCAATCAACAAAAACAGGCAACTGGCTTATGCCAATTGCCTGTATCACTTACGGATAAACCTTTTTAAATATCTCACACACCACGAGCATATCCTCGGAGGGCTCCATCCCAAGCTCCTTCATCTCCCGGCAATAGATTGCCCAATGTGCCTTTCGCCAGTAATCAAGGGATTTATCCTCCTCCCCTTCTGTTGCTGCATATTCCGCAGTAACTTGGCCAAACGGTACAATAAAGGTTTTGATTGTCTGTATGATACACCTTGCTCTACCCGACCAATCCGTTACGATACTATAATCGAAAAGCCTGCCAAAGCTTGTGTACGCTGTTATGCTCCATTTCTTTTTCTCCTTTAATAGTCATCAGACCTGATGCGCGTCTGTTCTTTATTACTTTTTTTCTTTCCAGGTGCCATTATCACAGGACAGGATGAGCTTAGAATATGCCACGGGGCTCTTATCCTCAGAGCTTCGGTATACATACACCTTGATTACTGCTTCCTCTCCGTCTTCGTAGGAGTGGGGAGACCATATAACCGCGCCGTTGTTCTCGTCTGAAGAGGAGGTCATCGGATATCCGTGATGGGTCCCGGTGATAACAACCGGTTTCCCGTCGTCCTCCTTCCAGGACCTGATCTCCCCTGCACTTACCTGCCACTCAAGGATATAATCCCCCGGCAGGGCTGCTTTCGCAGTATCCGCCCATAATCCAATCCCCCAGCTTGAGGACAGCATCGAGTAGCTTCCGTTACAGGTAAGAAAATCATGATTTTCTATCTCGGTCACCGCTTCCTTATATCCTGTGTTCAAAACGAAGGTATAGACTGCTTCCTGTTCTCCCCAGGTGCAAATCACATGAAAGAGACGATACCAGTCCTTCTCATAATCAACGGAATAAGAGCTTAGGTAATAAGCGATATGCTGAGTCAGCGCGAAACGTACCCTGCTGTTATCTATAATTTCAACCTCTCTGTCCATTACATTCTTTGAACCGTATCGAATTCCACCGCTATCCTCCATCATAGCATCCATCACCTGGATGGTATCCGGTATACTTTCTCCGAAATCAAGCTCCACATAATGACCGGCCCCAACACCGTAGGTCGGAAGAAAAGCGTCCTGATCAAGGAGCGTTTGAAACTGCTTCGAGGTGTTATATGAGTTTTCCTTCCCATCCCACTTCGTTTCCAGTGTCAGATAATCCAGACTGCGCCCATCAACAGAGACTACAATCTCCGGGGCTCTCCCGGGTAGCTTCTTATCCACCTCCGTGAGCCTGCTCTGGTCATAAACATCCTTCCATTGCCGGAACGGAAAATCCTGCGTATTCTCAGGCAACAGATAGGAGTCCTTTATGATCAGCTTACCAAAGTCACTCTTATCTCCGGCCAATCTTACCTCCGAATCACTGACTTTGTGGAATTTCAATGTACCGTAGCCCTGATTGGGAACAAAGCAGTTATAGTATTTCCGGTGAAGCACCTTCGTAAGAGAACTAAAATAGATCGGATTACTGAATTCATAAGCGGACAGCTCGATTCGATATATTCCGAAGCCCCAGCCAAAGAGATCCAGAAGCTCATAGCAGCCGTTGCCATCCAGGTCTGCAACACAGGTATCCTTCAGATTTCCGATTACAGGCAAGACTTCTTCGTTACAGATCAGAAAGCAGCCCGAATCACCATACTCACTAATAGCTGTGTAAGCTTGTAAGCCCATCTTCTCAAAGGCCTCCATAAGGAATATCTCAAATAATCCGGTAATTTTGCCTCTGGCCACAGGCAGCTCCCCGCTCTCAACCATTCTGTCCATCTCCGATTGTATCAGTTTCTGAGCCTCTTCTCTAGAAATTGCTCCCACCCGACCGTTCATCATATCGGCGGTGATGCCTTTCTCACGACGGATCAGTATGCTATTGACCATGGAGTTATCCTTACTGCCGACAGTAATTAGTAGCTGAAGAAGCTCTTTCCCATTCGACAGCATTCGCTGTGTGTTTCCTTCCTTAAGCTCTGTGTCTGCCGCCACAGTCTTATTGATCTCCTTATAGCCCTCCGTCTCCAGCCTGGCAAGGTATTCCTCTATGTTCACAAAGGATATATCGCTGTAATAAGTCCCGCTGTCCCAGTCTACCTCATAGACAGAAGCCGGTTCCGGCAAGTCTCCCATAGAAGCATCCGATTCATTCAGTTGCTCCGAGGTTTCTGCCTGATCCGAAGCCTCGCTCCGTACAAGGTCCTCTGACCGGGCAGCGCCATCGGTTTCACCCTGTGCTGCGGTATGCTCAGCCTCCGATGGCAGATTGGCGTCGGACTCCTTAACACCGCAGCTGGTCAGAAGCAGTCCGGTAAGTATATAGATCACCAATACACCGGATGTTAAAAGATAAATTCCTTTCTCACGAGATTTCCTCATAAATGCCTCCAATTCTCAAGACAAGCATACTCTACGGCAGCTCATAACAACACCATCTATGCAATATCGATTGCAGACCGGCTACCAATAGTTATACCTTATTCGTTAACAGTACGAATGCAATGATTACAGTCATCAGTATAAAGCAAACGGTCGAAAAAGCTGTCAGTTTCCTATAGCTTAGGACGGATTCTATCCGGACCTTAACCCTGCTGCTTCCGAAGGCGGTTGAGAATACCGTCTTCTCCTTTGATGCCAGCGTCAGCAGGGCATAGGCATAAGCCTTCCGTTCCTCCCCCTTCATATGCTTTACCGCTTTTGCATCGCAGGCCAGTTCACAGTCATTCATAAAGCTCTTTAGGAAGAACCATACAAACGGGTTGAACCAGTGAAGGCAGGCAGTGAATATCGCCAACATCCTCCAGATGTTATCCCTCCTTCTGATATGAACTCTCTCATGAAGGAGCACCTGCTCCAGATATTCCGGGTTTTCCCGCACAGGAAGTATGATTCGTGGGTGGAGCATCCCAACTACTGTTGGTGTATCAACCATGGAGCCCTGATATATATTCTCACGAATATGTTCCGCCTTCTTAAGCTCGGAGGCAGAAAGCAGATATAGAATAACCGCAGTGAATACGGCTGCTGCAGCTACTATGATCCATATGACTGCCCCTATGCGAAAGAAGCTCTCCAAAAGATTGGTCCTGTAGGTAATCGGTCGGTATTCGGCTGCTGCCTGTACGGTATTGGACAGTGAAAGCTCCGGAAGCAAGGCTTCCCTGCCGGCATTCTCATAAACGGTAACGGTCTTCACAATGATTCCGGAGAAGGCCCGTGAAACCAAGCTTAACAGACTATACCTGCTGGTGAAGCCTACCGGGCAGATCAGCCTTATCAGTACAACTCCCCACAGAGTATAGCTTCCAAACCTGGGAAATCCCTTAATAAATCGCAAGGCATACAACAGCAATCCGTAGAACGTCCCCAGAACACTCATATTCAATACCCAATAAAATACTTCATGCAACATATCCATCCTCCATGCTGTCGATACCCGCGAAATTGAGCTTCAGCACAAATTTACCGTGTTAAAAATTTAGTATTCACACTATTCACCACTCTTATCAATCAGATCTTTTAATTCCTTAAGCTCTTCCTCCGTCAGCTTCTCATTCTGTAAAAACGCAGCAAAGAAGCGCTTCCGTGAGCCTTGATATAACCGCTCTATCAGGCTGTTGGTCTCAGCTGCCTGAATCTCCTCCCGTTTGATGAGAGAGCTGCACATAAAGTTTGGCTCTGAACGCTCAACCAGCTGTTTATCGATCAGCTTCTTAATGATGGTATAGGTTGTATTCTTATTCCAGCCGATAGAAGCTCCCAGTACTATACTGATCTCCTTTGCCGATACCGGCTCCCTCTCCCAGATTACTTCCATAACCTTAAGCTCGCTATCGTATAATTTAATGCCTTCCATGCTGATTCCCCTTCCAGACTATAGTAATAGTTTTATATTTATACTATTACTATAGTCTGGAGATGTCAACTGCTTTTTATAATTTTTGTAAAAATTTTTATTCATATGATTCTCTTAAGTAAAACGGTACGATCACTTGTCATGAAAAAGCCGCCCTGACGGTTTATCTGTCAGGGCGGAAAGACGTTAATTTATGACCTGCATATTCTCAATTAGCTGAAGCTTAACCCCATTGGGATCAAGTATATGGATATATCTCATACGGGGATTCGGTTGATGAGGACCGCCTACAATATCGATTCTCTTCTCCTTCAGTTGCTTTATCACGGACTCTAAGGACCCTACCTCAAAGCCCAGGGAGATATCCGGTCCGATATTGACGTTTTGGTGCTTCGCATTGCAGATTAATTCCACCCGGGTCTCACCCTCACCCATAAAGGCAATCTCTATTCCGGGACCTGCCGGAAATCTTAAGTATTCCATCAGTCCGAGAATCTCCCTGTAGAATTTAATTGAATAATCCAGATTATATACCATAATGGTTGTCCAGCAATATTTCATATAAAACTCCTTCCAAAGCTCTCATATTAGTATGTGCCGTTTTATCAAAGCTAATGATAGTGTTTTATAATTTATGGCTTTCTCCGGTATACTCCTCTCATTCATTCGGGATTTCCAGACAGAAGATAAGCTCCGAAGCTTTGGATGGTTGATAGATTAAGGGTGCCGGTGAGTAGCATCCCCGGCAGCCTTAACTCTTAAGGCCAGGTTTTTTCCGGCCAGACAGGAATAGCTGCAGCTGCCGCAGCTGATACATAGCTCCGGATGATACTCTGCTGTTGCCTCCATATCCCCCTGATCCACCAGCTGTGCAATCCGATTTACATATAAGCCCGCCGGACAGTTCCTGACGCAGATACCGCAGCCCGAACATTGGGGAGACTCCTTATACCTGGGTAACCTGGCTGAGGCTATGAAATTAACCTTTTGATCAATAACAGCATCCTCCTCCGCCAGGTGGGACTGCATCAGACCTCCTCCGATATATGCCATCCCTGAACCGGGAAAGGCCGCCTCCAGTACCTCCTGTACCTTCATACCCAGACGTACCTTCACAACCCTTGCCTTTCCGGTCTTCAGATCCGATACTGTAATGAAGCGTGTCTTTGTTTTCTTATCCATACATACTGCCTCATAAATGGAATAAACCGTTTGAACATTAAGCACCAGAATACCCTGCTCTGCCGGAATCTGATCCTGGCTCAGCCTCTTATGAAGCACCTCGGAGATTAGCAGCTTCTCTGCTCCCACTGGGTAAACATCGGATACCTTATATACCTTTAGGTCAGCCGGGAGCGATAACCCCTCTGTTTCCTTGACCGCCAGAGTAACGGAGGTAAAATCAGCACAGCTTGACAGCAGCTTCACACCGGCTGCAATCTCCGCCGGGTAATTTCTAAGAAGCCAACAGTCGTGGACTAAGCCCGGATCACATTCCACACCGTTAAGAATAAGATGCTTTTCCTCTGTCTGCGAGGAGTTTACTGCCATCAGCTTATGGTAGGTGCTAAACCCTGCACCTCCCATTCCAAACACCTCGGATTGCCTGAGCCGTTCCAGAAGCTGTTCCTTCGTAAGCTTCGGAGGATTACCGACCGGTGAGCTCTCACCGGTTAAGTCCAGTAACTGAGGGGAAATGCCGTGAGAGGGCACCGCTTTATACAGTCTTAGCCTTGTCTTATGCAGCGGCTTCGGCTTACCCTTCCCTGCGGCCGGTTCCAGGAGGTAGGAGCTTATGTTGAATACCAGGATTCCTGCGATTGCAACGATCGGGTTGTCGAAAAAATACAATGCACTAAAGCCTGCCAGCAAGCCTATGAGTGAGCCGGTGAGCTTATGGCTCGTAATCGTAACCGGGTCAGTAACAACAATGCATGCCAGAAACATACTTCCGGAGGACAGCATCGGCAGAAGTCCCAAATCTCCGTATAGATACATCGCAGCAGCTGCTCCGACCAAATATCCGATCCCGCCATATGGCCTTAAGATAAGAAATGGCAGACTGAGAAGAAATCCCGGAATCAGAAGATAGGATTCCGGAAGGAGTGGGAAATTAATATTCGAAACAAGCAATATGGCCAGCATTCCGGTCATAGCAGGATTCACCGGATTCTTTCCCGTTCCTCCCCATATATGCTTCCCGAAGACCAATGCGACTGCTACCCCCAATAATTTTCCCCAGACGGGTACTTCGGGAGTCAATACACTGATAATCGCCGCGGTAACAGCAGCGGAGACGGAGCACCGGATACTCTTATGGCTTAACAGATTACCTAGAGTGTCCAGTAACAGCCCCACCGCTGTCAGAAGCAGAAATACTAATATATCACCCGGATGCTTCCTCCATATCGGAATATGATATAGCACAAGTACGGCAAACAAAGCCGCCATGATGTGCTCATTCGACCATTTTGTCCTTAGCAGCGGGAATGTATTCATTAACGCACACCTGCCAGTAATGCATGGAATTTGTGAAGGCCTTTCCCATATACCATCATCGGACAGCCCACCGCTGTTTCAATACCCTGCGCTTCGCATTCCTTCAGAGTCTCAGTGTCAACATTGGCTGCACTGCGGAACAGAATTCTCTTAATCCCTTTACCGGCCAGCATTTTGACCGCTTTTGCCGTGTTATCCTTACTCAGCAGGAGAAAGGCGGTCTCAGGCATAACCGGCAGCTCCTCCAGCTTCTTATACACTTTAATATCATAGCTTGCATTTTCCTTGGTATTGAAGGGATAGACCGTAAAATCATGCTCGCTCAGTGCCTGATATACCATATTGCTGTATTGCTTATTTCTTGAGGAATAGCCTACAAAGAGTATTTCCTTGCTTTTCATAAAATCTTTGGATAGTTTATTCATATATCCTCCTGTTCTATAGAAAAATCGGGAATCGGACACCTATGCTATTTTTATCGTGCACAGCCTTCCGTACCGTTCTTCCATGATAAATTATTTGAACACATTATACATGAAACATTTTCCATTGTCTAATATTTCTAAATCAATATTTAACAAATTTCCGACTAAAGATGTGGATATATGAATTTGTATGGCTGCCTGTGGCAGCTAACCGACAACAAGAGGAAACGATAAAGCATTTCATCTGTCATGAACCGGATTATCTGCCTATGGCAGCCAACCGCCAACAGAAAGGGACCTCCACATCGTTAATTTCAATGCGAAAGTCCCAATTAACCGTTCTTTATGATGTTTTAAATGTCCCAATAGCTTACTATAATTGCTTAATCCAGCAGCGCCTTCTCTTATGCTGCTCGGTATCATAATGCTTCCATAAGGATTGGACCTGATTATTCAGCTCCAGCTCCGGACCGGTCTCTGCAAACTGTATCCCATTCTTCCTAGCCGTTTGAGTCATGGAGTTTAATAGCACTGCGGTCAAGCCCTTGTTCTGCATCCTGGGAACGACTCCTACCAGATAAAGATCTAAAACAGTCGCCTTCTTAAAGGGTGCCCGGATTATTCTGTACCACCCGAAGGGAAACAGTCTTCCGTTGCTTTTCTTGACTGCCGAATTTAATGAGGGCATCGCCAATCCAAAGCCGATCAGCTCCTTATTCTCATCCTCCAGAAGCTTTACGTAATCCGGATTGATAAGCAGAATATATTGATGATAGTATTTATCAATCTGAGCTTCCGACAGCTCTACTGTCCCATACAGATTGCTGTAGGTAATATTTAAAAGGTTTAATACCTTTGGTATGTATGGCTTAATCTCCTCCCGGTTTTTTGGCTCCACGAGGGTAATCTTGTGCCTTCGTAAAACTGCCGCCGACAAGGCATCCAGCTTCGGATCTGTTTCCTTCGGAAGCTTCACCAGGTATTCCACCCAATCTACGTCCTTGGCATAACCAAGCTCCTCGAGGTGCTTTACATAATAAGGGTGATTATATATGGTAATTAACATGCCTTCCCGGTCAAAGCCCTCAATCAGCATTCCCTCCTGATCCATGTCGCAGAAGCCGATCGGTCCATGAATCTGAGTAAGGCCTTCGGCCCTGCCCCAGTCCTCCACTGCCTTGAACAGTGCCGCAGACACTTCCCTGTCATCAATAAAATCCACCCTTGAAAAACGGATTCTTCTGGTATTCCATTTCTCATTTGCAGCATGGCTGATGATACCTGCGATTCTGCCGACACATTTCCCTTCCTTATAGGCCAAAAACTGCTTGGCGCTACAATATTCATAGGCAGGATTCTTCTTCGGACTAAAATTATTGTACTCATCGGAAACGATATCAGGAATTGCCTGCGGTACATGCTTGTACATGTCGGCATTATATGCCGCAAAAAGCTTCCGATCCTTCCTGGTGCTTACCTCTCTGATTTCAACCATGCTACACCCCTTAATTATGACTAATTTATATACTTATTCTAGGTGATATGGCGCAAGAAAGCAATCTTTTTGTATCATAAACACGAAATATGTCTTCGTTATAATCCTCCTCTCATTACATCCTGCATTCAGCCGATTCTAGCAATGCTTCTTTACCGGCATCATGCCTTCAGAAGCCCTGAGATACTTTCACTGATCTTCCGCGCGATATAGGGATTGTTCATCGTATACAGATGGATTCCGTCCGCTCCCTGCGATATCAGATCAACAATCTGGTCTATGGCATATGCAATTCCTGCATCTCTTAAGGCCTCGGGAGAATACTCAAAACGCTGCATCATCTTAGTGAATTTAGAAGGCAGGCTGGCACCGCACAGGGTAACCATCCGTTCAATCTGTGCCTTATTCGTTACCGGCATGATCCCGGCTTCCAACGGGACACGAATACCGGCAACCTCTACCTTATCCCGGAAGGTATAGAAATAATCATTATCAAAGAATAACTGCGAAATCAGATGCTCTGCTCCTGCCTCCACCTTCTTCTTCAGATTACTGATATCCTCCTCCAGGCTCTCGGCATTGATATGACCCTCCGGATAACAGGCTGCGGAAATGTGAAAACCGCCCCTGGCTTTAATGAACTCCACCAGCTCACTGGCATACCGGAAATGATTCTTCGGCGGAATATTCGGATTACTATCACCCCGCAGCGCCAGGATATTCTCAATCCCGCTTTGCTCCAGGCGCTGTAAAACCTGTTCCACTTCATCTCTCGTATCATTCACACAGGTCAGATGAGCAAGCGGCTCAATTCCATATTTCTGTTTAATCGATGCGGCAATATCACAGGTGACGGTGTCTCCCGCATTTCCCCCCGCACCATAGGTTACACTGATAAAATCAGGCTGCAGTCCCTTCAGCTCATCCAGGGTCTTATAAATCGTCTCAATCGGGCTGGTCTTCTTCGGAGGAAATACCTCAAAGGACAATACAGTCCGCTTATGATCAAATAAGGATGAAATCCGCATGCTATCATCCGCCCCCCTTCACAAATGTTTTATTACGATTAAGCTGGCAGTACATCGACTGCGATGTTTCGATAGCAGTTTGCTGCAGCAGTCTTGCTTCATAGAAAGCTGTTACTCTGATAAACTGGCACCTATCGAACACTTAATTCTATTAATGATACAGATTATAGAATATCAGGCGGAAATTGGCAATGCGGAATCCGAAAAAATTAATCTTGCAACCGCAATTCTTCTGTGCTATACTATTCGAAATTTACCCATTTGGAAGGAACTTCCTAAGGGTTGGGGGATGGTGAGTGAAATGGAAGCAATCAAGGTCTCAAATTTATCCAAAAAGTTCAGAGTAAAGGTGAAGGATAAGGGCTTGAAGGGAAGCCTAAAATCCGTACTGCATCCGATATACAAGGAGATCCAGGCCGTGGATGGTATCAGCTTCTCTGTAGAAAAGGGTGAAATTCTCGCCTTCATCGGACCAAACGGCGCCGGCAAGAGCACCACTATTAAGATGCTGACCGGTATCCTATATCCGGAGGAAGGAGAGGTATCCGTACTGGGCATCAGCCCGACGAATCGGAGAAAGCAGCTGGCCTATAAGATCGGTACTGTCTTCGGACAGAAGGAGCAGCTCTGGACCCATCTGACACCCTATGATAATTTTAAATTCTTCGGTGCAGTCTATGATCTCCCTGACTTAAAGGTAGAGGAGCGGATTGAACAGCTGAAGACGGTATTCGAGCTGGAGGAGTTTATCAATACTCCGGTCCGAAATCTCTCTCTGGGACAGAGAATCCGTTGTGAAATCGTAGCCTCTCTGATTCATGAGCCCGAGGTCCTGTTCCTGGATGAACCTACGATTGGACTGGATCCTGTTGTTAAGGAGAATATCCGGACACTGATCAAGAAGATGAATAAGGAGTACAATACTACTATCTTCTTAACCAGTCATGACGTCGGAGATATTGAGAAGCTTTGCAAGAGAATCATCATCGTAAACCATGGAAAGATTGTCACAGACGATTCTATGGAGAACTTAAAATACCATTACCTGAATAAGAAGCTGGTGGAGGTTAAGCTGAAGGAACCAATGGATCTGACAGAAGCGGAGGGGATTACTGTTATAAAGAGTAAGGGAAGCAACCTAAAGCTTGAGGTGGATATCACAAAGCAGAGCATCAGTGATGCCCTGAAGCTGATTGATGCTGATAACCTCATCGATATAAATATATCGAATGTTCCTCTGGAAAATATCATTACGGAGATCTATAAAGAAGGGAGGCACTAGAAAGTGAAAAAGTACCTCTTTATTTTTAAAACTACCCTGATGGAGAGCCTGCAGTATATCATGAATATCCTTATGAGCTTCGTGTTCTTCTTCATCGTTCTCTTTGTATTCATGAACCTTTGGCAGTATATTTATTCCGACCCGAAGCAGCTCATCAGCGGCTACACAATGAAGCAGACTCTCTGGTATGTAATACTGACAGAAACAATATTTTTCGGAACCAGAAATAATTCGCTTACCCATCAGATCAGCAATGATATCAAGAGCGGCTCCATCGCCTATGTCATCAATAAACCGTACCATTACATTCTGTATATGATAACAAGGAACCTGGCTGATATTGCAATAAAGTTTTTGTTATACCTCGGAGCCGGTGTGCTAATCGGATACCTGCTGATTGGAAGCCTTCCAGGCTTTCACCCGGCTTATCTGCCCCTCATCATCTTAGTATTTATTGCAGGAACGATGATTAATATCTTCCTGACCATGGGTATCTCCGTCCTGTCCTTCTGGATCGAGGATGCTAAGCCGTTCCACTGGATCTATAGTAAAATCATCATTGTCCTTGGGATTTTGTTCCCGGTAGAGATGTTTCCTGCCTGGGCACAGCCGATCATTAAGTGTACACCGATTTATGTTGTGACCTATGGTCCTGCGAAGCTGGTTATCGATTTTGACCCGAAGCTGTTCCTGCGGGTAACTATGACTCAAGGAATCTATCTCGCTGCATCGTTTCTGCTATTAATGGGTATCTATCGGAGAGGAGTGAAGAGAATCAATGTTAACGGCGGTTAAGAACCAGACTAAAGTATTACTTCTGTCTGTCAAATACAATATTATGCGGGAAATGACCAATCATGTAACCTTCCTGATGAACGTTCTTTTTATGGTATTAAATAATGGAACCTTCATCATCCAGTGGCTCCTCCTCTTCCAGTTAAAAAGCGATATCGGCGGCTATGCCTTTGGGGATGTAATTATTCTGTGGGGGCTGGCGGCCGGTACCTTCGGTATCTCCCATATCTTCTTTGACCGTGCTTACGAGCTGTCCGAGCTGATCACGAACGGGAAGCTTGACTCCTTCCTCGTACAACCGAAGAATGTTCTCATAAGCGTGATTTCCTCCGGCACCAGCTCCTCCGCCATCGGGGATCTGCTCTACGGGTATCTGGTGATCTGCATCTTCCGGTTCAGTATCGTCAACCTGTTGCTGTTTACCGTACTATCGGTTCTCGGAGCAATCGTACTGACTGCCTTTTCTGTGATTGCCGGCAGCATCTCCT
>JAEYQV010000074.1 GCA_023409835.1 Bacillota bacterium | reverse complement strand
ATTCAAATGGTCAATAGCATAAATTTCATAGTTTACCCCTGTAATAGCGTCCGTCATTTTTGTGCACGGATACTCTCCGAGGGTAGTTTCGGTATATTTATCGGGGTCTGCGATTGTTTGCGTGGCTTGAACCCATTTACGTACATCACCATCCTGCCTGAATTGTATAGAAATTTCGGGAGAGGGGGAATCCTCCCCCAATTGATACTCTTCCTTCAAAATAGCCCTTCCGCAATTCGATTCATCGGTGGCAGGGATATATTCAAGAGCATTCGCATCCAAATAGAGCGCCAGCAAATTATTAAAGATAAATTTATTCAGAATTATGGATTCGCTCATTCCCTTCACCTTTATATCAAAATTTATCGTGTCAGGCAGCGATGCAAATTCCGTAACAGCGGCGGTGGGTGTCCCTGAGACCGTTGGCGTCTGTGGATCAGGCGTGTGATAGTTCAGCATATTTGTCGGTGTAGCTTCATTTATAGTTTTACCGTGAGGCTGCGAGGAAGCATTGGTACAGGCTATTACCACGGCGGACATTACAAGCAATATGGCAAAGATTGCAGCACCCAGAGCCGATTTTTTATGTTTAACTAGCACTGTGATTCGTTCCTTCATTTCTTTTTTACCCATTTTAAATCCCTCCTTTACTTTACAATTGTAAAATGGTATTAACTGTTAGCGCAGTTAAGCGCTTGTAAACTATGACGAATTATTTGCATGGTAATATTATACATTACATATTTGCTTAATACCAATGTATTTGTATACCAAAGCCTTACTTCTATTAAAATAGGTTCTGTTTTAGAAGAACTATAACGTTATTGACCTTGAAGTTAATGTATCTGTAGCTATCGATCAGTTTTGCTTGTATGTGACACAGTTAGACTATTTTTCCATATATTAAATAAAGAGTATTAATATTCTTTATAATATAAGAAAAAGGTGGCGAATATTATGGGGTTATTTGACGATTCTAAGAAGCAGACAGTTCGAGAGTTTGAAATAGAGGTAATATCCATACCGATTGTATATAACAAATATGGAGATCACGATCCCAATGGTCTTTTGTATGTTCTAAAAAAGGATGCAAGCAGAATTAAGACAAAAGCTTTGGAATACTTCAAGAAAGAGATACCACAGCCATATGAAGAAGTAAGACCACTTGTATTACGTGCTAATGTAGGTGATAAAATCGTTGTAAATTTATATAATTCACTAGATCAAAACGTATCAATGCATGTTCAAGGTCTTTCTTATGATGTAACAACCTCAGATGGTGCATTTGTGGGGATGAATCCGGATACTACAGCTTCTAAGCAGATTACTTATAAATGGTATGCTGAGAAAGAAGGAGTTTATTTATTCAGTGATATGGCAGACACAAGAAGTAGTGAAGAAGGGACGAATGTACATGGTCTGTTTGGAGCAATTATTATAGAAAAGTCAGGATCAACCTGGCTTGATCCAATCACAGGGAAACCATTAGAAAGTGGACTATTTGCAGATATATATCATCCGAAAGAGAAAAGCTTTCGTGAATATGCAATTTTCTTTCATGATGAATTAGAGATAAAAGATAAAGACGGAAAGGTACCGACAGATCCGCATACCGGTCTTCCCGCAGGAACGACTGGTATCAGCTACCGTGCAGAACCGATGCGGAATCGGGATGCCGGTACCATTCCACCGGCAGATATGCCTCATCATCTCCCGATTATAGGGGAGGATATTTCCATGAGCTCGTGGCCATATGGAGATCCTGCCCCTGAAATATTAAGGGCATATGTAGGTGACCCGGCTAAAATCAGATTAATACATGGTGGGATTAAGGAAACCCATGTATTCCATCTTCATAATCATCAATGGAGATTAGAGCCGGATAATCCTAATTCAACAATTATTGATTCGCAATCCATCAGTCCGCAGGAATGTTATACCTTTGATATTCTTTATGGTGCGGGCAGCTTAAATGGTATGATAGGGGATGCAATCTGGCACTGCCATCTTTGCCCCCATTTTCATGAAGGTATGTGGAGTTTATGGAGAGTATTTGATAGATTGGAAGATGGCACCGGAGAATACCCGGATAAAACCCCCGTAAAAGCACTGAAGCCATTAAAAGACAGACCGATACCACCGAAGAAAGACAAGGACCATCCGGGATTTTATAAATTTATTAAGGGTACCTCAGGAACTAGGCCGTTACAGCCTCCGCTAGGAATTTTATCACCGGAAGGGAAGAATAAAATAAATCCGACCGATTTGGAAAAAGCAAACTTTGTGAAGGGCTATGCTCCGGGTGCACTATATTCAAGAAGCTGTCCATGCATAAAGGACTGTAAAATTATAGTATTTGAATTAGCTCTTGTTCAGGCCAAAGTAATATACAATAGTTATGGCTGGAACGATCCACAGGGTAGATTTTTTGTATTAAAAGAGGACTTGGTAAAGCATGGCGGGCTAGATGCCTATGTAAGTAAAGTGGAAAAGGGACTCATTAAAGCGGAACCATTGGTAATAAGAGCGAATGCAGGTGACTGCATTGAGATTCGTCTTACGAATCTACTACCGGAAATTCTTAAAGGTAGTGCATTTCAATTAGAAACAAAAACGGATATTGCCGGTTACCATATCCATTTAGTGAAGTTTGATACCATCGTTTCTGATGGAGGAAGCAATGGGTATAATAATATCGCCGGGGCAAGGCGATATGAAACCTTAATCGAACGTTTTTATGCAAATGAGGAATTGCATACCGTCTTCTTCCATGATCATCTCTTTGCCAATTCCCATCAACAACATGGTGTGTTTGGAGCATTGATTATAGAACCGGCAGGTTCCACCTTCCATGATATTCATACCGGAGAGAAGATAAAAAGTGGAACGAAAGCAGTGATCCGAAAAGCAGACGGAAGTGCATTCCGGGAATTTGCATTATTTGTTCATGACTTCGCATTACTTTTCGATAAAGACGGTAAACCCTTGAATCCGCCACCTGTTCCGGGATCCGATGAAGACCCGGGTGTTATGGGTATTAACTATAGAGCAGAACCAATGAGAGAGCGATTAGGGAATAAGGATGACCCGGCTTATATTTTTAGTTCCGATCTTCATAAGGACCCGGCAACACCAATCCTGGAAACGTATCCCGATGATGAAATGGTGCTTCGCTTGCTTGATGGTGCCCATGAGGAACAGCATGCTTTTAATATTGTGGGAATGTCATGGAAAAGAGAACTTGATGATAAGCTGTCGCCTTATGCCTCATCCCAGACCATTGGTATATCAGAGGCTTTCAATTTGAGAATTGACGAGCCCTATGGAAGTGGAGATTATCTGTATTACTATGGAGGCATAGATGATGTATGGTTAGGGTTATGGGGAATAATCCGGGCATATGATAAGCCTCAAAAATCTTTGCTTCCTTTGAAGAAGGAAAAAAACAATACACCTTATCCCCTGCAGCCGGGTAAAGGTGCTGTGATACGAAAATATGAGATAGCAGCGATTCAAAAGGATATTCAGTATAATAAATATGGAGATCATGATCCGGATGGATTATTATTTGTTCCGTTAAAAGAGATGAAAAACGTATTAAGTGGGAAGAAACAGCCAAAGCCACTTATTTTAAGGGCGAATGAAGGGGACTGGATTGAAGTGACTTTGCATAATAAGCTTGATCATCCGGTACCTTTCCATGACTATCCGATTGTTCCCTTGGATAAAAAGCACAAGCCTTCCAATCGCGTCTCAATTAATCCACAGTTTTTAAAATATGACAATATAAATTATTCCGGTGTCAATGTAGGAAATAATAAAGTGGATCAAACGGTAGGACCTGGTGAAAGTAAGAAATACCTGTGGTATGCGGATAAGGAATATGGAACCTGTGGATTGCAGTCCTTTGGTGATTTGCGCAATCATAGATATCATGGGCTGTTTGGAGCAATCATAATAGAACCAAGGGGAGCAAAATGGCATAAGCATATGTATCTTGGCAATGGAGATTATGAAGAACAAGTAGTTATTACTGCACCAAAAATCAAAAGTTATAGAGAGTTTGTGGTATTCATACAAAACGGAATTCGTTTGCTTGATGTGGATGGAAAACTGATTAAAACAGCAGGGAATGCAGAGATAAATCCAGGAGCAGGTCATGAAGGGCCAGGTCATGAAGAACCCGGTGCACATGATGCTGTTGATCCGGAGGATACAGGAGAGAAAGGATATAATTACCGGTCAGAGCGATTTTATAATAGATTAAAGAAAAATAATAAAATATCAGAAATCTTTAGCAGTAAGAAGCATGGTGACCCGGCAACGCCGTTATTTACGGCTCATTCCGGAGAACGTGTAATTTTCCGTACTTTGATGCCTGCTGATAAACCGAGAAACGTAGGATTTGGAATCCATGGTCATATGTGGAGAGAACAGCAAAAGGACCCTAAGTCGAGAGTGATCCCGTCGCAAGGAGCTATTAGTATTGGAAGCGCCTACAATATGGAGCTGATTGATAATGCCTCCAACCCCGGAGATTATCTATATCGCTCCGGATCATTAAAATGGGATGTTGAATCTGGAATGTGGGGAATCTTCCGAGTTACAAAGAGTTCGATCAAATGCAAATGTAAGAACTTGTATGATAAATTCATAAAGGGCTATAAAAAATAAACTTTAGTAAAAAGTAATAGAGGAATAAATTTTTATGCCCTTGTACTTCCATGTCTATATCATATGTAGACTTTACTTGCTAATGATATAGCCTATTTGAACGTAGCCCCGGGCTAAGCAATAATGACGGGAAAGTCTGATTATTATAAGGCTTTCCCGTTTTCGTTTACTAGGGTGAAGGTCACGGAATAAGTTTACCACCTATGACAGTGAAAAGTTAATCGTTCAAATTACGTTTATAGTAACAATGCCACCTGTGTAATATAACAGTCCTTGTTGTCCCCGTGGGTGGGAGGACCCTCCATGAAGATGTTACGGAAACTGTTCCCGGGTATCAAACCGTAGTCTTTGGCATAACGCAGCAACCGGGTATACACAGTGGGGAAATCTTCGTAGGGTCCGCGGTAATAGATACAAATGGCCTCTGTCTCCGGAAATATACGTATATTCTCGCCACGGCTGCCAGATACGACCGGTATGATATAGTGTCCGCTACCCTCGGAATGAGTAGTTATTTCAATGCACATTTTGCTTTTCACATCTATCTGATAGTTCTTTATAGCCGTAATATAGGCATTGCGAAGCCCTGCCGTTTTCTCAGCCAGGTTGACATTCCGAAAGGGAAGGCAATAGGCTGTAAACGACGGCAGTGTAACGCGGTTCACCTCCATCTCTCTCAGCTTCCTCTTTCTGAGCTGCAGCTCCCAGATGTACTGATTTAGCTGATTACGCAGCTGCACCAGACGATCAATCTGTTCACCCAGGTTATCAATATTTTCAAAATAAGCATGGACTTCGCTTAGAGACAAGCCAAGATCCTGCAGTAGACGGATATTTCGGATATGCACCATATTGTCGGCGGAGTAATAACGATAGCCGCTGTGAGCATTCTTGTATGCTGGTGTCAACAAGCCCAATTCCTCATAATTCAAGATCATCTTACGTGTAACGCCGAGGGCCTTGGTTACTTCTCCGATTTGAAACAGTTTATCACTTGACTCACTCATACCAAGCTCCTTTTTTCTTGACACGACCATTAATGGACGGTGTATGTTAAGTATAGCATATAAGCCAAAATTCGACAAGAATGGATTATAATGGCACTATTAATAGAAGGGTTTAAAGTCGCTCATATATCTTAGGAATGCGCTGGGTCTTATATGAATTAAGATTAAGTATGGAGAAGCTGTTGGGAACGAATGAATAGAATAAGAAAAGATAAGCAGCCAATTGGTTACTTGGTTTCTATTGTCCAAAAAGATAAATGGATTATTATTTTGCTCTGTTGTATCAATATCATTTCTGCTCTCTTATCTGTGGGAACTGCAATTGCAATGAGATTCCTTGTGGATAAAGCAATTGCCCGTGAGCCGGATAGGGTTTTGTTTTGGTGCGGCATATTATTTGCTATTATTCTGATACAGATGCTGATGGCCGTGATTTATAGATATCTGGAGGAGCTAGGCTGCGCTAATATTGAAAATGAGCTAAAAACCCATAGCTTTCAGATGCTGCTAACGAGAGATTATAAGGGATTAAGCAAATTACATACCGGAGAAATGATGAATCGACTGACTTCGGATGTTGAGACGGTGGCGGTTGGCTCGGTAACGGTATTTCCGGAGCTTTGTTTCATTGTTAGTAAGCTTGCGGGTGCGTTTTTATACCTTGCATATCTTAACTGGAGGTTTTCACTTTTACTTATCATAGGGTTTGCTTTTGTTACTATCTTTGCCGTTCCTTTTCGAAAGAAGATACAAGGCTTGCATAAGGAAGTACGGGAAAAGGATGGAGCCTTAAGAATCTTTTTGCAGGAAGCCCTGGAGAGTCTGTTGATTATTCGATCCTTTCAATCAGAAGACAAAGCTACCGATCTGTCAATGAATAGAATGCAGCAACACAAGGAGGCCAGATTAAGAAAGAAGCGGCTGACTAATACAGCTCAGTTTGGCTTCGCTCTTGTCATAAATATAGCATATGTGGCGGGCTTATTATGGTCCGGTATTGGTATTGCGCGGGGTATGGTCAGCTATGGAACTCTAATTGCCGTTCAACAGCTGATCGGACAGATCAGCAATCCTATCATGAGCGTATCCGGATTACTGCCGAAATATTACTCCATGTTGGCTTGTGTAGGAAGATTAATGGAATTTGATATGATGCAGGAGGAAGCTTTCGATAGAAGCGTTGATTGGAATAAGATCGGTTCGGAACTAAAAAGCATTGATATGAAGCATATTAGCTTTTCCTATCATAACGAAGATACGTCATCTGCCATGATAAAGGTTTTTGACGATATGAATTTTAGTATCAACCAGGGTGATTTTATAGCTATTACGGGTGGCTCGGGAATTGGTAAGAGTACCCTCCTAAAGCTTTTATTGTCCATCTATGATCTGACTCCCAAGCAGCAAGAAAGCCGGATAACAGTGGCTTATGGGGAGAACAGTCGGATTAAGCTGGATACGGGGGGAAGAAGTCTCTTTGCCTATGTTCCCCAAGGAAATTACTTAATGTCCGGAACGATAAAAGAAGCCGTCTGCTTTTGGAATACAGCGGACGCTATACAGGAAAGAATTGAGAAAGCCTGTCAAATCGCATGTGCAGATGAATTTATCAATCACCTGGAGCAGGGCTATAATTCCATCATAGGCGAAAAGGGAGCAGGGTTATCAGAAGGCCAGCTCCAGCGGCTTGCAATTGCCCGGGCAGTGTATTCGGAACGACCGGTACTCCTTCTGGATGAGGCAACTTCGGCATTGGATGAAGAGACAGAAAAGAAGGTACTTATTAATATTCGTAAATTTACAAATAGGACAGTTGTTATAGTGACACATAGGAGGGCTGCACTTTTCGTATGTAACCGAATTGCAAAGCTTCAAAATGGAAAAGTGGTGGATAAGGACAATGAAATGCGTGAACGAGTTGAATTTAGCGAATAACGAAAAGCAATACAAATGTGGGTGCTATCTGATTCATTTGCTGGCTTGTGTGCTAAATGGATGTGTACCCCATGAAAAGCCGGAGGACATTGACTTCGAAGAAATCTATCATCTTGCGAAAGCCCACTCTGTAGAGTCGATGGCGATATCTGCAATGAAGGAGCTACAAAGTAAACCCCGGCAGGACTTGCTGGACAAGTGGAACAGAATTTCAGACAGAAATATTACCCAGAGCATTACCCAGCTGGGAGAACGGGATATCATTATACAGAAGCTTACAGAACAGGGGATTGATATTCTTCCGTTGAAGGGATGTATCCTGAAGGAATTATATCCAAGGCTAGATTATAGGCAAATGGCGGATATTGATATTCTGATAGATGGATCAAAAGCGAAAGACGCGAAAGCTGTCATGGAAGCTCTGGGTTATACTTCGGAACATTTTAATGTCTCGAATCACGATGTTTATGAAAAAGCACCTTATATGGGTGTGGAGCTTCATCGTAATTTATTAAGTGAGAATAATAAGAACTATGATTATTATAAAAACATATGGAAAAAGGCGTTACCTGATAAGAAGATTCCACATTGTTACTATTTACACCCGGAAGACTGCTTTATATATTTAATTGTACACTTTGAGAAGCATTATAATGGGTGTGGCAGTGGTATTCGTTCCATTATGGATATCGCATTGTTCCTGCGGCTTTATGGTGAAAAATTGGATCAAGCTTATCTGCGGCAGGAATTTACAAAGCTGCAGCTTCTAGAATTTGCTGAAGCCTCTGAGAAGCTGGCCAAGCTTTGGTTCTCTGATGGTATGGAGGAATATACGGAAGACCTGCGCGAGATGGAGAGACAGTTGATTTCCTTGGGGGTATATGGTAATGTGAAAAATCTGGTGAATAATCAGATTAAGCATTTGGAAACAGAGTATGGAAACAGGAAGAAAGCGAAAATTATTTATGTCCTGAAACGTATCTTTTTGCCTAAAAAGGAAATTCGTTGCCTATATCCTTTCCTAAACAAGGTCCCTTTTTTACTGCCATTTTGTTGGGTACACAGGCTTGTGCATGCTGTTATATCCAAACCAGAGGTAGTAAAGAATGAAATCAGATATATCAAAGAGAATAATGAAAGCTGATTAGCAAATCAGAAAGACCAGAGAGAACTATAATCAAAAAGTCAGACATAACAGCAGCCAAAGTCAGATATAACAACAGCCAAAGTCAGACATAACAGCAGCCAAAGTCAGATATAACAACGGCCAAAGTCAGATATAACAACCGTCAAAAATCAGACTTAGAAAAGTGAACAATTGATCGGCAGGAGAACTTATGAAGAAGAGTATTACAAAAAAGAGCAGTACAAAGAACAGCATCATAAAAGAAATATTGTATTTTCTAGGTTGTTTCCTGACAGTCTATCTACTGGGCACTGCCCTCTTTATCGGTCTGTTTCATACGAGCATTTTTCATTCGATTGAGGTTTTGATGTATCGGGGAATTGCTTTGCTGCTGTTAAGCAGTATCATTATCTTTATCGTCCTGCTATACGTTAAAAGACGGTGGCTCCAACAGCTCATTCTCAAGGATCTTATTATGCTGGTAACTCTGTATCTCTGCATTAATATGGTACTTTTTATATTGATTCCTGTAACAGTGGAACGCTCTGTCTCTGTATTTATGTTAAGCTATATGGATTCAAATGCAGACTACCCTTTCACAGAGGAAGAAATAGCAGAGGTATTTGAACAAAAGTATGTGAATGAATATGGAGCCTTTGAAAAAAGAATAAAGGAGCAGAGGGTTACCGGAACAATTGATGAGGCCAAGGATGGCTATGTAATTACGGATAAGGGGAAAAGAATTGTAGCCATGTTCCGCATCGTCGGTAAGCTGTTTGGTACGGATGAGCGGTTACTGCAGGTAGAAGAGTAGTCGTAACCTTTTGGCTTAAATGAAACTGAACTGTAACAAAAACGATTGGAGTACATATAAGTGAAAATCAAAGGTAACTCATTAGTGAAACAAATAATTTCATATGGTCTTCTGTTTCTCGCTATTACATCGCTATGTGTCATAGGTAATCTTCTTAATACAATTCATATTAAGAACATCCAGCAGGGAATGCTGCTTTTAATCCTTGCAGCGTTCGCAGTACTTATTTATCGATGCTATAAGAGAACCTTTCAATATAAGTATATCTTTGTATTCAGTATATTCTCCGGAATTGTTATGAGAATCGGATATATGCTATATACACCCTATGTACTTCGGGCGCATGATATCGGAGCGCCGGTGATACCCGGTGGCGGACATGCAGGGTATATTCTGTGGTTGTTTCAAAAGGGTCAATTACCGGATACCAATGCATATTTATACTATCATCCTCCGCTATATCACTTTTTATCCGCTATTATGCTTCGGATCGGGAAGCTTCTTACCGGCATCTCAGAGGTCGGCAGCTTGTTGGAAATGTCCAAGGTAATATCCTGCTTTGCCTCTTGTGTCACCCTTATTGTGGTGTATCAGTTGTGCAGGGAATTGGAATTGAAGGATAGAGCTGTCCTGATCGTTATGGTAATTGCCTCCTTCCTGCCGAATATGTATTTACTGGCGGGAAGAGTAAATAACGATTCCCTCGCTGTACTTTTTATGATGATCATCATATTGTATACGGTGAAATGGTATCGGGTTCAGAATATTAAAAATGTAGTGATACTGGCATTCGCTTTCGGACTCGGGATGATGACAAAGGTTTCCTGCGGTATTCTGGCTGCAGTCACCGGAAGTATCATGATTATTGTTTGGATTAAGCATATAAAAGCGAAGAACGGAGTAAGGATATTTACCCAGCTTCTTGCCTTCGGGGGTATATGCTTCCCTTTGGCGCTTTGGTATCCGATACGTAATTTCCTGATGTTTGGTCAGCCGCTTGCCTATGTTTATGAAATAAGCAAGGCTGAGGATATTTATTGCGGAGACATTCCGATCGTACAGCGTTTTTTGATATTTCCTCTAAAACAGATATTATTCCCTTTATATAATCGCCCCTTTGAAGATCATAATGTGATATTGTACACAATCAAAGGTTCATTATTTGGTGAGTTTTCCTTTGATATCAATGGATATATTCCGGCATTACTCATCCTTATCAATACAGGATTTATGATACTTTCCCTGGGAGCCATGGTATATGTCGTGCTAAATAAAAGCAATCATAACCGTATGCTGCGGTTTGGAATCCCAGGGTTCTGGGGAGTCATATGGATTTCCTATCTGTTGTTCAATCTCAGATACCCTTTTGGATGTACCATGGACTTCAGATATATTGTTCCGGTTGCGATATTAGGAGCAATCATGTTAGGCACAGTATATGGACAGCTGCAGGAAGACCGCCGTATTCTGGTCCGGCTTTGCCAACTGGGGATACAGGCAGCACTAATTCTGTTCACAGTTTTATCGATTATTATGTTTTGCTTTATCAAAAGGTAAGACAATATAACTCGGTGTGGTACGAGCTATGCTGACACAAAAATCAGGACGAGAGGGTTACTAATGTTTACTATAAAGATTGCAGACCTAGTAATACAAATCAATAATCAGTATTCAGAAATCGAAGCTTTATGTAACGACTATATCACCACAGACAGGACCGCAGATATTATTGTGTCTTTAACAGATCAGGATATCGAAAAGGAGCGAATAAGCGCAGATGGTGACTTTTCAAACGGATATCTGGAGGGCATCGGTATCTATCGTGAGCTTTGTAACAAAATCCTTCCGTTTGATGCATTTTTACTTCATGCGTCGGTGGTTTCGGTGGATGGAGGGGCCTATGCATTTACAGCAAAAAGCGGAGTCGGAAAAACGACACACACCAGGCTGTGGCTGGATTACTTTAAAGAAAGGGCTGTGGTTGTAAATGGGGATAAACCGATTCTTCGTTTCTCAGCTGCAGATGAACTGATGGTTTATGGGACTCCCTGGTGCGGGAAGGAGGGAATGCAGTCCAATATCGCAGCTCCCTTAAAAGCCCTATGCTTCCTTGAGCGAAGTGAAATAAACCAAATACGAAGAGCCACAGAGGAAGAAGTGATTGATCGATTATTTCATCAGGTTCTAAGACCGAAGAAGGCTTCGGAAATGGATGCTTTGCTGGCTATGCTAAACCGGCTGCTGCAGTTCATTCCCTGCTACATACTAAAATGCAATATCTCAGAGGCTTCTGTCATTACGGCATATGAGGGCATGAACAGATAGAACTTTCACGATACAGTTAGGACAAAACCTTAATGGAGAAGGAGATCAGGGCTTTGAATATATTATTGGTGTTTAATTCCTCCTATTATATGGGAGCCAGTGTGTTGTTGTATTCGATTATTAAGAATAATCCATGTAACATCAAGGTTTATGTGTTCTATTCGGATTTGACCGAGGATGAGATCAGGAGATTTACCGATATCGCCGCAGAGAGTGGAAGAGCAGAAGTGATATTTATAAAAATTACAGAGACTTATTTTGATCAAGCGCCTTTGCATTTAAAATGGATCACAAAAGAGACCTATTACCGGTTAATGGCACAGGAAAAACTACCGCTCGAGGTCAAGCGATTCTTATATCTGGATATTGATATGATTGTGACCGGATCCCTGGAGGAATTCTATAATACGGAGTTTGGTGATGCTTTATTGGTTGCATGCAGTATGGCAAAGCCTGATGAAGTAGATACGAAAAGGCTGGAGCAATTGACCTTGCCAAAGGATACCATATATTTTAATGCAGGTGTATTACTTTATAATCTGGAAAAGCAAAGAGAGGAAATTGATGTAAAAATCCTTTATGAATACCCGATTTTATTTTATAAGCAATTAAAATTTCAGGATCAGGATGTTCTGAATGCTGTATTTTATGGCAGAGTGAAGTATGCGGACTACCGGGCTTATAATATGCCGGATTATCTGGTCATAAAGAGAAGTGATGTGAAGCAGGTATATGAAAGCTGCAGGATTTTTCATTATAACGGAAATGGGAAGCCCTGGGGTGAAATATACTGGGGAAGGATGGCTGAGTTATTCTGGAGCTATGCAAGAGAAATACCGGAATATGCTCCGTTATATAAAGCGTGCAGAAGAAAGCAGAGGATTTATAAGTTAAAGAGGAAATGGAAAAAGTTTAAAAAGAAGTTTAGAAAGAATGGAAAAGGAGAACAGCAGAAATGAAAATCAAAGAAGGATTTATTCTAAGAAGGGTTGGTATTCAATATATCGTTGCAGCCACAGGGGAAGCCAGCAAGGATTTTAACGGAATGCTGCGATTGAACCGCACCGGTGCTTTTCTTTGGGAACAGCTTTCGGTGGAAAAAAGTAAGGAACAGTTAATAAGAGCCTTGATGGATCAATATGAGGTAGAGGAAAGCACAGCAAACACGGATGTGGATGCCTGCCTTGCTACCCTAAAAGGGGCTGGAATTATTGCGTGAGAGATTCAGACTGTCCGAGTATGACGGCTTGCTGCGTGAGGTACTTGACAGCGGAGGGGAGTTCCGTATTTATCCGAGAGGAACCAGTATGCTTCCACTACTCCGGGAGGGAAAGGATTCGGTTGTTCTGATCAAGCCATTAAGCCGCCCGAATCGGAAGGATATCGTATTATATCAGAGAACAGATGGGGATTATGTATTGCACCGTATCATAAAGCGACTGCCGGAAGGTTATATTATGTGTGGGGATAACCAGACCGTATTAGAACCGGGCATCCGTGATAAGGAGATCATCGGAGTTGTTCTCCGGATATATCGAGGAGAAAAGCAAGTGAACCGGGATGGGATTCTTTATCGTGCTTATGTGTTCCTTTGGCAGTTTATATGGCCTAGAAGAGTCATACATAAGTTGATGAATATATTGTCGATCCTTAAGACATAGGTGATCAAAGATATAAATTAGTGCGTAATATGCCGGAATGAATGATAGGGGATTATAAAAACCCCCTTCATGGCAAGGGATACATTTAAGTTCTCTTGTCAATATATACATTACATAAGAAAGAAGGTGTTAGTATGAAGGAAGCTTATGAAAAGCCGGTAGTAGAAGTGGTTTATTTTGAAACTGAAGATGTTATTACAGTTAGTGAACCTCTACCTAGTGGTAGTTATATTCCTACTGGTACGATGGGATAAGGTATTTTATTGTAAACACCTGAAGAGGGAGCCTGTTAGGATGTTTGGTTTATCCTTTGGGGCTCCCTCTTTCTGTATGGAGACTAACTATTTGAAGTCTAAATTCGAGCTCCTTTCCGGCCCACACATTTACCCGGAAGAATCCATTGGAGACCGGTTGCAGTTATAGCTCTACAGTAT
This sequence comes from Bacillota bacterium, assembly GCA_023409835.1. GTDB lineage: Bacteria > Bacillota > Clostridia > Lachnospirales > Lachnospiraceae > Mobilitalea. The sequence continues at coordinate 8,742 of JAEYQV010000074.1, read as the reverse complement.
TTCGTCTTGATTGTCTTGAAGTATCCGAATATCCTGAGGCATTATCTTATAAAAAATGTAGTATTTTGTACTATTTTATGGTAGTATCAGAGTATTATGAAGTTCCCGATCAAGATGCTATCAGTAAGCTTGAATTTGTTGACATTATAATAAACTAAGGATTGGAGGCTTGTTATGTTCTTAATGAAACAAAGAGGTGATTGTGAGGAAGCACGCTGTATTGTGAACTATGTCAATAGCAAAATGCAAGGAGAAAAGACTACACCTCCCGATATCAGATATGATTTACACAAAACAGTATATGATTTATTTGACCGATTTTTTCAGAATGAGGAAATGATATCTATTTCTGCTAAGGATCTGCTTGGACTTGTAACTCAAATGAGCAGCTATGATGTGAATATGTCCCAGATATCCTATGATCTTAAGGAGTTTGCAAAGGAAATAGCAGAATTAAGTGAATCAAACCTTGCGATCGTAGAAGAAACGACTGCAAGCATGAATGTAGTATCAGAGGCAGTCAATAATTCCTCAGCGACACTGGAGAAGCTTGCTGAATCTTCAGAAAAATTGATTGCAAAGAATAATGAGAGTATTCAAAAATTATCTGACATCAATAAACTGAAGGAAAATGTAATGGAGAATTCAACAATCATGAGTGCTAAGATTGATGAATTGGTGGAACTAACCAACAAGGTGAATGAAATTGTAAGTAGTGTTGGAGCCATTGCAGAACAGACGAATCTGTTATCCCTGAATGCAACTATTGAAGCAGCAAGAGCCGGTGAAAATGGCAAAGGCTTTGCGGTAGTAGCTGCTGAGATAAGAAAGCTTTCTGATAATACGAAGAAAAGCTTAGTGGGCATGAGCGCTTTTATGTCCCATATTAAAGCTGCGGCAGATGATGGAAGGCAAAGTATGGTTAATACGATTGAATCCACTTCAGAAATGAGCAATAAAATTGATGATGTATATTCCACTATGCAAAATAATATGGAATTAATGAATCAGACGATTGATGATGTACATACAGTGAATAGAACAATGTCGGAGGTAAGAACCTCCACGAATGAAATAAATATTGCAATGGAAACGTCCAGTGCAGATGCGGAAAAGCTTAATTTTATGACCCAGACGATTTATAAAGATTCAGAGAAAAGCGCGGAACTGGCGAATCAAATAACCAAGATGGATGAGAGCCTATCTGACATTACAAAGAATTTGTTTGCGTCCCTAAGCGGTGGTGCGCATAACATTACCAACGAAGAATTTATGGACAACATAAAGAACGCCAGAACAGCCCATGGTAATTGGATGGCAACTTTAAAGAGAATTGTTGAGGAGGGTAAAGTATATCCCCTTCAGACAAATAGTACAAAGTGTGCGTTTGGACATTTTTATCATACGATTACTGTCGGACATCCTTCCATTAAAGAAGATTGGGAGGCAATTGAAGAGGTACATAATCAATTCCATGTCTGCGGTCACAAAGTAATTGATTCAATAAAGAATTCTCAAATGTCCGAAGCTCTGAACTATTATGCGGAAGCTGAAAAGCTGTCCAAGCAAATATTTGAGCTTCTGGATAAGATTGAAAAGGAAGCGGATGAGCAGACGAAAAATGGAGCTCAGTTAATTTGGTAGTGGCAAAGCGGTCGGGCAGAAACATCTACGGAGATATGTTCTTCCATACTTAAGGGTAAAATCAAAAAAGGGAGCTGTTTCTTTACTAATTAGTCAATTAGTTTTGAGACAGCGCCTTATTTTTTTGTGTAATACCTTAATGATAATAGGAGTACGTCAATGATTTGTGCATTAATTCCATTAGAAGAATCATCCATTGATTTTTAATAGTGCATAATGTAGAATGAAAAAAGCAATAAGATATATTGTTAGTGCAAAATTACAATATTATTCATGGCATATTGTCTGGGACATGGCAATTAATGCCAACGGGAAAGGGGGTCGGTTTATGCTGGGAGCTTTTGATATTATTGGCCCAATCATGATTGGGCCATCCAGCTCTCATACAGCGGGAGCAGTACGTATAGGAAAGTATGCCCATTTAATATTAGGGGAGAAACCGGTCAAGGCCAAGATCATATTTTACGGTTCCTTTGCGAAGACTTATCGTGGTCATGGTACCGATAAGGCAATCATAGCAGGGCTGCTTGGTATGAATACAGATGATAAGCGTATATGCAATAGCTTGGAAATTGCAAAAGAAGAAGGACTGGAGTATACCTTTGATACGATGGTGTTGGAAGGTATACATCCGAATACTGCAGATATAGAGCTTGAAGGAGAGAGTGGAAGGAAGGTGAATGTAAGGGGCTCCTCCGTAGGCGGAGGTAATATTCTAATGAATAAGGTTAATGGCGCGGATGTAATGATTTCCGGGAAATCAGCGGCGTTGATCATCACACATCGAGATATTCCGGGAATGGTTGCGAAGGTGAGTAATGTTTTAGGTAATAACGGCATTAACATTAACAATTTTGCGCTGAGTAGAGAGGAGAAGGGCGGAACTGCGATTATGACAATTGAGATTGATGGAGGAATTGGACCTTCGATTCAACGGATCATTCAAAAAATACCTGATGTCATATCTGTCAGCATCTTGAATGCTCTATAACGGCTACAGGCATTATTGAAAGGCAAGGTATTATAATGAAATATAATTCGATATCAGAATTATGTCGTAAAGCGGAAGAGAAGAACCTTAAAATATCAGAACTCGTATTACGGGATCAGGCGATTCTGTCGGAAACTGATGAAGAAGAATTAAAGTGCACAATGCGAAATATGCTTCAGGTAATGAGGGAAAGTACAGAAGAAGGTCTTCAACCCGGTAAACGATCCATCAGCGGATTGACCGGTGGAGATGCATATAAGCTGGATCAGTCGATAAAAGCAGGACAAGCTATCTGTGGTTCTGTCCTTAGCAAAGCGCTATCCAAAGCCCTGTCTGTATCTGAGACGAATGCATGCATGGGAAAGATTGTCGCGGCTCCGACAGCAGGAAGCTGTGGCATTTTACCTGCCGTTCTTATGTCAATAGCCGAGGATAGAAAGCTTAGTGATGAGGAACTGGTCATGGCTATGTTTACGGCATCTGCGATTGGAATCGTCATAGCGAATAAGGCCAGCATTTCGGGAGCAGAAGGCGGATGTCAGGCGGAATGTGGGAGTGCCAGTGCTATGGCAGCAGCTGCACTGGTAGAATTGTGCGGCGGTACTCCGGCGATGGTAGAGAATGCGGTTGCCATCTCGTTAAAAAGCGTACTTGGCCTCGTATGTGATCCGGTAGCAGGCTTAGTGGAGATCCCATGTATTAAGCGGAATGCGATGGGAGCTGCGAATGCTTTCGTGGCAGCAGAATTGGCTTTGGCCGGGATCGAAAGCAAAATCCCGGTAGATGAGGTCATTCAGGCGATGAAGTCCATAGGAGTGTCTATGATGCCGGCTCTTAAGGAAACGGCGGAAGGAGGCCTTGCGGCAACACCGACAGCAAAGAAATACATGAAAGAGGTTTTCGGCTAAACCCTATTAAGTAAAAAGATAAACATAAATTTGACATTATAAATAACAGCATGTGAAAAGCGGAGGAAATAAAAGTAATGAAAGCATGGAACAAGTTGGGATTAATTCAAAGAATTTTAATCGGTATGGCGATTGGTCTTATATTGGGACTGACAGTGCCGCAGTTTACGGTAATCGGTATCTTAGGTACTTTATTTGTAGGCGCATTAAAAGCTGTTGCACCTATCTTAGTCTTCTTCCTGGTTATGTATTCTCTTGCTTCTGCTAAAGCAGGAGGCGGAAGTAACTTAAAGGGTGTACTTTTACTTTATGCGTTGGGTACGCTTGCGTCTGCTTTTGTGGCAGTAGCAGTAAACACCATTTACCCTGTCACGATTGCACTCAGTTCCGAACTTGAGGTATCCGGAGTAGAAGTGACCTCCGGTATCGGAGAAGTATTAAAGAGCCTTCTGATGAATCTGGTTGCCAATCCGGTCACAGCACTATCCAGTGCTAACTATATTGGAATATTGACTTGGGCTGCCATATTAGGAGTTGCTTTTAAGCATGCTTCTGATGGAACCAAAAAGGTACTATCAGACATCTCAGATGCAGTATCTCAGGTCGTAAAATGGGTTATTAATTGTGCACCCTTCGGTATCCTTGGCCTTGTATTTACAACGATCGCTGAAACAGGTATTGAAGGCTTTGCTACCTATGGTAAGCTGTTGATTGTTCTGGTAGGTTGTATGCTCGGTGTTGCACTGATCTTAAATCCGTTAATCGTATTCCTTACAATTAAACAGAATCCGTACCCGCTGGTATTTAAATGCCTGAAGGAAAGTGCAATTACAGCTTTCTTTACCAGAAGCTCTGCAGCGAATATCCCGGTTAATATGGAGCTTTGCAAAAAGCTTGGGTTAAATGAGGACAATTATTCTGTAAGTATTCCGCTTGGTGCTACTGTAAATATGGCAGGTGCTGCGATTACCATCACGACGATGTCTCTTGCCGCGGTACATACTCTCGGCATTGCAGTGGATCTACCGACCATGTTGATCTTAAGTATTCTGTCAAGTGTTGCAGCAGCAGGTACCTCCGGTGTTGCAGGCGGCTCTCTGATGCTGATTCCCCTGGCCTGTAGTTTATTTGGCATCTCCAATGATATCGCTATGCAGGTTGTTGGTATCGGATTTATCATCGGTGTTATACAGGATTCCTGCGAAACTGCATTAAACTCCTCTACGGACGCACTATTTACAGCTGCTGCAGAATTTAGAATGTGGAAGAAGCAAGGGAAAAAGCTTCCCTTCTAAGATGAGGTAAATATAGAAAAATAGAATTCTATAATTATATGGGGGCTGTTTCAAAACTAATTGATTCATTAGTGGAGAAACAGCTCCCTTTTGCACCGGTAAAATAAATAGGTTGAAATTGAAGTCTGCTTTTACGAATAAACGGAGTATTTCTATTGACAGTAGTGGAAGAGGCAAGGACCTTCATATTTACAGATAAAATAATGAAAATGTATTGACAATGAGGAAAATATAGGGTATAAATGATATCATAATGATATCAATATAATATACAAATTCATGGAGGGATTGTAATATGAATGGTGAGATGAATCAATCTCAAATCAAGGTAATAGAAGAGAAGGAGATTAGGCCCCTTAGCGGCGGCTTAATTCTGCTACTGGTATTGGCAGGCTTTGCGCTGTCCGTTCTTATTATCGTACTTGGTGGCATCAGGCTGGGTGCGGCACACTACGCACTGGGAGGTGTTCTGCTGGCGCTGGGTATTATCCTGCTTCTGGTACTCTGTATCTTGTTGGGCGGCTTCCATATCCTGAACCCGAATGAAGCTTTGGTTATGACGCTGTTCGGTAAATATTACGGCACGATCAAGAAGGAAGGCTTTTATTACACCAATCCGTTTGCCGGTTCGATTAACCCTGCCAGAGGCAGCGGACTTAATGTATCCATCGGAACAGGTACAACAGGAGCTAATGCAGTAGCAAGCTCGACTGCATTTACAAGCAAGAAGATCTCAACGAAGACCTTAACCCTGAATAACGATAAGCAGAAGGTTAATGATGTATTGGGTAATCCGATCATCATAGGAGCAATTGTTATATGGAGAGTGGCAGATCCGACCAAGGCAGTGTTCAGTGTGGAAAATTATAAAACCTTCTTATCCATTCAGTGTGATTCTACCATCCGTAATATAGCAAGATTATATCCTTATGATACCATGGAGAATGATTCGGATGAGAAGACCCTCCGCGGCAGCAGTCAGGAAATTGCCGATAGTATGAGGGAAGAGCTGCAGCAGAGAGTCAGCGTAGCCGGACTGGAGATTCAGGAGGTAAGAATCACTCATTTATCCTATGCGGAGGAAATCGCCGCAGCAATGCTGCAGAGGCAGCAGGCTGTTGCTATCATTGCAGCCCGTCAGAAGATCGTTGAGGGAGCGGTCAGCATGGTTAAGATGGCAATCGAACAATTAGGGCAGGAAGAGGTAGTTGTTCTGGATGAGGAACGGAAAGCGGCTATGGTAAGTAATCTGTTGGTCGTTCTTTGCGGTAATAAGGATGCTCAGCCTATTGTAAATAGCGGTTCTATCTATTAGTTGAACCGAAGTTAAGGAGTGTTATATGGACGAACGTTTGGAAGCGAAGGAAGAACAGCTTAAGGCCCGCCTCGAGCGGATTCATGCAATGGAACTGGAGATAGCAGGCAGGGAGAAGGCCCTCAAGGAGCAGGAGAAAGCGAAAAAGCAGGTACTTCTTAGGCTCTCGCCTAGTCTATGGAGTGAACTGGCTGCCTGGGCAGAAGATGATTTTCGTTCCATCAATGGGCAGATTGAATATTTGCTGGCGGATTGCGTCCGAAAGAGAAAAGAGAAATAAAAGAAATTTAATATAAGTAGTGTTGGAAGTTCTATACATTAATAGCACGAAACAATACTTAAATATGAAAACGCCCCGGTAATTAGATTATACCGGGGCATTTTTCGCAGGAGGCTGCCTGGTTGTCTCTCGGAGCTTAAGCTGAGAAGGTTACTTCGATAAAAGTGGTTGAATAAAGACAAATATCTCATCTTTAACAGAGCAAATGCGGAGAATGCTGTATTTATAAGCATTTTCCGCATTTTTAGTAATATAAAAATGTAGCTATATATTATTACTTTTTCTTTGTACTTCGAATAATCTTTTTCATATTAACATCTGTTGTAATCTCATAATCCGTACGGAAACCAAATGCTTCATGCAAAGCATCGGTGAGGTTTGTCCTTGTATATGATGGTATGTAACCAAGTTTTTCTCCTGGACGTGACATCATCATAGTTCTCAGCGTATCCATGATCTCCTCGCAGGTGTATTCCCCGGAGAGCTTCTTCTCTAGAACCCGAAACACGAATAATGCAATGTAGCATGTAATGAAATGTGCTCTGATTCGGTCCTCTTTCTGAAGATATACGGGACGCGCTTTAAACTCCGTTTTCATGATACGGAAGCATTCCTCAATCTCCCAGCGCTTCTTGTTAATCTTAATAATCTCGTCAATCCCCATGTTCTCAAGGTTTGTACATACAGAGTAAAAACCATCATACCGTTCTTCTTCATGGATGACATCTGCATCCAGATAGGGGACGTCTTTTGAACATACCTCACCATAATCAGTCATAACCTCATGCCCAATGAAGCGGTGTGGGTCATTCTGGTTTTTGGGTCGTTGCTTATATTTGCCGCTATTGATAAGATCCTGTGCACGGTCAATCTGTCCTTGACGTATCTTGCGCTGGTAACGTTGATACTTTAAGGAAAATGAAACGATCAGATGCTGCTCTAGTGGGGCAGCACCCTGTTTGATTTTTCTTTGGGACAGGTCTTCCTTTATCCATCGTTCTTTGTAGTAGATCTTTTGGTAATCCTCCGTTTCGTCTAGCTCACTGATGTTGTAGGTGCGGCTATCACCAATCAGATGCCACCCACCCGGGTCAAGAGCGAAGTCTTTTAGATATGCAGGGAGTTGTTTAATGGACTGTGTAGTAATAAAGCTGCGGAGTCGTTCGCCTCCAATGGATTTATCATTAAATTTACGGTTGCTCTTGGAGGATAGACCAGCATCGGTGCAGACAATGATCTGGTCCAGCCCATAATCACTGAGCACCTTTTTTTCTAAAGGCTTCAGGGTAGGCTGCTCACTCTGGTTTCCGGGAAAGATATCAAAGGCCAGAGGGATACCATCATAATCCATGAAAAGTCCCATACCTACCAAGGGTAAGGGCTGGTGCTGCTTGCTCTTTCCATATCTGCGCAGGTCATCCGCTTCTTCAAGTTCAAAGTAATAGTTAGTGCAGTCATAGTAAAGGATATCCTTGCGTCGTTCCACTACTTTCTGACTGTTTTTATATAATTCTGCCTGGATGAAATCATTTTCTTTTGCCAGAACAGATAAGGCACGGTATATATCATGCAGTTCAAAAGAAGGTTGTTCCATGAACACTTCGGACTGCCTGTTTGAAGCCAGCTTGGATGAAGGGTAGAGGATCCTTGTATAAATGAGTTTGGAAAGTATATCGTTTAGGTCATACTCAAAGGAATGCCTGGAACTGATCACGTTGCATATTTTGTGGAGACCAAGACTGTAGTAAATATCCTGCAGGAAAAGATACCCGCAGTTATAGGCTTTTTGCTCACCCTTCTTCAAGAGTTTAGTAGGGGAATAACTGACAATGATCTCTTTCTGTTCGTCGTACTCTTTACGATTGAGTTCATTTACGTATTCCTGAGCCCATACATATGGATCTTTTCCATGAGCTTTTGTTCTAACTTCATCAAGGTTACCTAATTTTTCAACCGTAACAGTTGTAACAGAACCATTCTGTTTGCGTATCGTTTTTTGTACATAGAAAGATGAAGAATTCTTGGATTTACTTACAGTTAGTTTCATAAACAACACCTCCATGCCTTATTATACCATATATAGCTATAAATAGCTACAACTAAATACATAAAATTTGACAAAAAAATAAGCCTATATCAAGGCTTACAGAGATTTTTTCTTTATTTAGCTGTCAAACTTCCGTGCGTATTCCTCGGCTCAAACTTATTCTAATGAATCAATCTTTTCCTAATTATGCTTGACATAACTATTATCACTCTTCCAAGTTTGAGCCTGCGTATTCCTCGGCTCAAACTTATTCTAATGAATC
>JAEYQV010000073.1 GCA_023409835.1 Bacillota bacterium | reverse complement strand
GGAACCCACTTCGTGGGTTCAGATCTAACTGCCTCTAGGGACATGAAAAAAGGTTCACACTCACGTGTGAACCTTTTTTCATGTCCAGGGGCAGTAGGATTTGAACCCACGACCTGCGGTTTTGGAGACCGTTATTCTACCAGCTGAACTATACCCCTATTGATGTCGCTTATTTATAGTACTATGAATTGTTTAAATTGTCAAGATAATTTTGCTTTTATAGACCGGGTTTTCTTGTCTGGTTTTTTTGTCTATAAATCCATTGCGATAATCATCTCGGCACAAGCGACCGCCTGATCTACACTGTTTGATACAATACTGATCTCATCCTTTAATAGATCTGTCAGTTTACATTGATTCGCTACCTCATGTTCAATATTATGTAGGATTGCATTATCTTCGGCTGCTGACTCATAGATTTTATTCAGCAGTCCATTTATCTCCGCAATGAGTTCTAATACTTGTTCTTTCTCGATCTCAGTGGGACTCTCTATATATGCAAGGCCTCTTTCCCTAAGCTTTACTAACTGATGCTTGCCCTCCCTTGAGAGATTCAGCACTTTATCTGCGGTGTTCATTGATTTGTAGGCATTCTTCTCTATATATTGCTGTGACAGACTTAATTTTTCCATGACATCTGCTGCATGTACCAGACATTCCTGTGCGGCACTCAGCTGAATTATTTTCTCGCTTACCATATCCTTCATACTAATCCCCCGATTATTTTGACACAGTAATTCTATTGTTTCCTAACGAATATTCCCATGACCTCCTGAATATTTCTTACTCCGATTAACTTCATATCCGATGCTTTGATATGCTCCTTGTTAGCCTGCGGCAGGATACATACCTCAAAGCCCATCTTTGCCGCTTCTGCAACCCGTTGTTCCGCCATGTTGACTGCTCGGATCTCCCCTGTCAGACCAACTTCCCCAAAAAGTATGGTCCGATTATCGATGGCAATGTTCTTATAGCTTGACAGGATGGAGGAAACGATGGCAAGATCCAGTGCCGGCTCCGTGATCCTCATACCTCCTGCCACATTGACATAGGCATCGCAATCTCCGAGCTGCAATCCCAACCTCTTCTCTAAAACTGCCATCAGCAGGTTGACACGGTTATAATCTGTTCCGGTAGAGGTTCTTCTCGGCATATTAAAATTAGTTCTGCACACAAGGGCCTGAAGCTCAACAAGAATAGGTCTTGTCCCTTCAATTGACGAGGTTACTACGGAACCCGGTTCTCCCTCGGGTCTTCCCTTCAGCATATATTCCGAAGGGTTCTTAACCTCTTCCAGTCCGGTATTCTGCATCTCGAATACACCGATCTCATTCGTGGATCCGAACCGGTTCTTGACTGCCCGCAGTACCCGATAGGAGGCATAATTATCTCCCTCAAAGTACAAGACCGTATCCACCATATGTTCCAGTACCCTCGGACCGGCGACCATCCCTTCCTTTGTCACATGCCCAATGATAAAAACCGTGATATTCGAGCCCTTAGCAATTCGCATAAGCGCGGCGGTAGCTTCCCTGACCTGGCTTACACTGCCCGGTGCGGAGGAAACCTCCTCCTTGAACATGGTCTGAATAGAGTCGATAACAACAATATCCGGTTTGTGCTTTGCAATTGCCTCCTCAATCAGATCCAGATCTGTTTCACAAAGGAGCAGAAGCTCGCCGTGAAAAACGCCGAGCCTCTCTGCTCTCATTTTTATCTGACTTAAGGATTCTTCACCAGATATATATAGAATCTTCTTACCTTTATTTACGATTTCACGGCACATCTGAAGCAGCAGAGTGGATTTTCCGATGCCCGGATCTCCTCCGACTAATACCAGGCTTCCCTGTACGATACCACCGCCCAGTACCCGGTCCAGCTCTCCGAATCCTGAATTCATCCTGGGCACTGCCTCAGCCTTAATTCCTGAGATCAGTTCCGGTTCTCTTACCATCCTGCTTCCCGAAGCCGCCGTACTCTTCTTTACGACCGGTTCTTCTACGAAGGTATCCCATTGTCTGCAGCCGGGACATTGTCCTACCCACTTCGCTGACTCATATCCGCATTCTTTACAGAAATACACGGTCTTTGGTTTAGCCATTTAGAGTTTAACCACCTTTATGAAATCCTTCTGATCCTCCACAAGCTCCACAGAGAAAATCAGCTTTCCTCCTAAATTAGTTTTCATCTTACCAAGATATGATTCATTCTTAAATATCTCATAATCCTTCTCTGCTTCGAGTTCCAAGGTAATCTGAGCCGTATCTGTTCCCTCCACCTGGAAGCTGATCTCATCGTCTTTCTGCTCCAGATGAAATACAGAAGTTCCGGGCATTGACTCATAGACAAACATGCCGTTTCTCTCAAGCTTTGTAATCTTATCGAAGGTCTTTACCTTATAGAGATCCCCCTCATGTTCAAAGTCAGATACCTTAGATTTAACTTGAAGCTTATAGTTGCCAAAGCTTATTGTCCCATCACTTTCCTTGCGTATTAACTCTTCAATAACAGCCATTGTATGACCCTCCTAATTGTATTTACCAAACTAATCATAACGGAAAACCATTCACTTAAAGTTCAGTCTCTATGGAACGGTACAATAATATTATAAACCAATCCTTCGTTGATTTCTACTATTTCTAGAAATATATCATCGGCTCATTTCTGAAAGAAGTCTAAATTGCAATTCCTTTGAATTTCATTCCGGAATCTCCTTCTATGAATGCCGAAACGAAATTCTTATTCTGCCTTAATCACCAACTCATTGTCAAGGTACTCTATGCTGACCGTATCACCCTCTTTTATAGTTCCTGCAAGGATTGCCTCGGCAAGCTTATCTTCGATATTGGTCTGAATTGCGCGTCTTAGTGGTCTCGCACCATACTTCTCATCAAAGCCGATCTCAGCCAGATGGTCAATGACTGCATCAGCGGTCTCCAGAGTAATATTCATCTGGGCCTTGCTGCGTTTTCCGATGGATTTCACCATAATGGCTACAATGCTCCGGATGTTTTCCTTCGTCAGGGAATGGAATACGATGATCTCATCGATACGATTAATGAACTCCGGCTTGAAGATCTTCTTAACCTCATCCATAACCCCTTCCTTCATCCGCTTGTAATCCTCTTTATCATCGACAACCGAGGTGAAGCCCAGTCGCTTCGGGGAAATGATATTCTGTGCTCCGGCATTCGAGGTCATAATGATAATCGTGTTCTTAAAGCTGACTCTTCTGCCCTGTGCATCTGTAATATGCCCGTCATCGAGTACCTGTAAGAGAATGTTGAACACATCGGGATGCGCCTTCTCCACCTCATCAAACAGGATAACAGAGTAAGGATTCTGCCTTACCTTCTCGCTGAGCTGGCCGCCTTCATCATAGCCGACATAGCCCGGAGGGGAACCGATCAGCTTACTAACGCTGTGTTTCTCCATATACTCCGACATATCAACCCGAATGATTGCATTTTCACTTCCGAACATAGCCTCCGATAATGCCTTGGAGAGCTCCGTCTTACCTACTCCGGTAGGTCCCAGGAATAAGAAGGAGCCGATCGGACGGTTCGGGTCCTTTAAGCCGACTCTGCCCCGGCGGATTGCTCTGGCCACGGAGCTGACTGCTTCCTCCTGTCCAACTACTCTTTGATGGAGGATGGTCTCCAGGTTCTGGAGACGCTCTGTTTCCTCTTCTGCAAGCTTCTTGACAGGTATCTTCGTCCAGCTGGAGATAATCTCGGCGATCTCATTTTCGCTGACCACCAGCTGCTTCTCCAATCTTTGCTTCTCATCCTGCATCTTATGCTTTTCTAGCTGCTCCTGTGCTGCCTCCTGCTGCTTCTTGATCTCTCCGGCCTTCTCATAGGCTTCTTCCTTAATGGCCTTCTCCTTATCTTCCTCCAGACGTTTGATTTCCTGTTCCAGATCCTTAACCGTCGGAGAGGATGTGTAGGTACTTAACCGGACCTTGGAAGCTGCTTCATCCATTAAGTCGATGGCTTTATCAGGCAGGTAGCGATCATTAATATAACGGCTGGACAGCTTAACTGCCGCTTCTAATGCAGAGTCCGTGATACGGACCTGGTGATGCGCTTCATACTTATCCCTTAAACCAAACAGTATCTGAATTGCTTCATCCTCAGAGGGTTCTTCCACTACTACCGGTTGGAATCTTCTCTCTAAGGCTGCATCCTTCTCGATATATTTACGGTATTCTTCCCTTGTGGTGGCTCCGATAATCTGCAGCTCGCCACGGGCCAGGGAAGGCTTCAGTATATTGGAGGCATCAATAGCACCCTCTGCACCGCCGGCTCCGATGATGGTATGGATCTCATCGATGAACAGCAGTACATTGCCGTCCCCGATGACCTCGCTGATGACCTTCTTAATTCTCTCTTCAAATTCACCCCGGTACTTGGAGCCTGCTACCATGCCGGATAAATCCAGAGTAACCACTCTCTTCTCCTTGATTGTATCCGGGATGTTGCCTTCCACAATCTTAAGAGCGAGACCTTCTGCAATCGCAGTCTTACCTACGCCGGGTTCTCCGACCAGGCATGGATTGTTCTTCGTTCGTCTGCTTAAGATCTGAACGACTCTTTGAATCTCTGTCTCACGGCCGATTACCGGGTCAAGCTTTCCTTCTCTTGCATACTCCGTCAAATCACGGCTGTACTGGTCCAGAGTCGGCGTGGCAGATTTCGTTTTCCCCTTGCTGTTATTCTTTCCTGCAGAATATTCATTCTTTGCGGCGCTCACATCGATACCCATAGCGGTCAGAATATCAATATAGACCTTCTGGACATTAACTCCGAGGGTATTTAAAAGGCGGACTGCGATACAGTCCGTTTCCTTGATTAATGCAATCAGTATATGCTCTGTGCCGACCAGCTGGGCCTTGAATCTGGCCGCTTCCTTATAGCTCTGGTCCAGAATTCTCTTTGATCTTGGGGTAAAGCTGCCGGCATCCATCATCTCTACTCCGCTATTCGGTGCAATCAGCTGATTCACCAGCTCTAACACCTTCTCAACATTAACGCCGTTTTCCTCCAAAACCCTAGAAGCAACACCGTCAACCTCCATTAAGCCGATCAGAAGATGCTCCGTTCCGATATAATTATGGGACAGGCGGTATGCAACTTCCTTCGCTAGATTGATGGCATTTTTCGCGTTTTCAGTAAATTTATCATTCATCTCTGTGTCCTCCAATCTAAATACTGGTACTTATTAATTAACAATCACCGGCAATTCCTTGCGGATATATTCAGCCCTGGACTGATCCCTGGTCTTACTGCCGACATTTTTTCCAAGAGTCCATTGAAGACTTCCGGGCTGAACTCCCATCATCAGCTTATGGACGTTAAAATCCCTATCAAATCGGATTAATCCACAGTCTGCTCCGAACTTTAATTGGGATAATAGCATCATCGCATCCTCAGAGGATATCTGCCTTGCATACTTTAATACTCCGTAGGAGCGGTAAACCTGATCCTCCAGCTCATCCGAATTCACGGACAGCATATATTCTCTTCTCTTTCTTTCCTGTTTAACGACCTGGGTAACGATACGGTTCAGATTATCGATGATTTCTCTCTCCGAGCTTCCCAAGGTCTTCTGATTTGATATCTGATAAATACTTCCTAAGCTCTTGGAGCCTTCCCCGTAAATACCGCGTATCGTTACTCCGTATTTACCGACTTCCTCAATCAGCTTCGGTATCATTCTGGCTGAGCTTAAGGCTGGCAGAAATACCATACAGGATGCACGCAGACCCGTTCCCACATTGGTCGGACATACGGTTAAATAACCATATTTCTCATCAAAAGCAAAATGAAGCTTCTCATAAGCTATGTCATCGATCCGGTCTGCTTCTTCATAGGCCTTCTCCAGATTCATTCCTCCTACGATTGCCTGAATCCTTACATGATCCTCCTCATTGATCATAATGCTGATCGTCTCATCCTCGGAAAGGATCAAACCGGTGGTCTGCTTCTTCTCTGCCAGCAGCGGGCTTACGATATGCCTCTCCACCATCGCTGTCTTGTCAATTTCACTTAAGGTACTGATATTACAGGAATAGTACTTTCTATTATCTTTCTCTGCAAGTGCTGCTGTTATACTCTTGACCTCATTCACCAGCGCTACGGCCTGGTCCTCTTCCATTTTAGTAGAGAAAAGGTAACCCTCCAGATTTCTTGCCAGTCTGACACGACTGGAGATGACCACATCACTGTCCGGTACAAGCTGTTCATACCATTTAAGCATTGCTGGTCTCCTCCTTCTTCATCTGACGGATCAAATCCCTGAGTCTGGCTGCTTCTTCGAATTCTTCCTTCTCAATGGCCTCCTGAAGCTTAAGGTTCAGTTTCTCCACTTCGGTAAAGCCCTTTAAGATCCGGTCTGTGGTCGATACATATCCCTTCGGTCTCTTTCCCATATGCACCTCGGCACCCTGGATGCCTTTTAAGGTTTTTCCTAATTCCTTATGGAAGCTCCGATAACAGTTCGCACAACCGAAGCGTCCCTTCTGCAGGAATTCCTCATAGGTGGTATGGCATTTATCACATTCAATGTAGGGCTTAGCTTCGTCCCCTACCTTTGCACCATTGGCATTATAAGCCTCTAACAACGTAGATAGCAGATCATTCAAGGTCAGCTCACTATTCAATAACGGTTTTTCCATTTGAAAGGATGTATAATCTGTTGCACACTCTTCACATAGATGCTGTTCCTTTTTCACTCCGTTTATAATCTCGGTATATAGTATTTTGGCATCTCTCTTCTGGCATCTGTCGCATAACATAGGAATTACCCCCTTTCAAACTCATTAAATACCTGATCCACTATATCATGTGCTTCTTCACTGCTTATATTCTTACAGATTGCTTTCGCCAGGATAACCCGAAGGTCCTCCCTCATTTCCTCCAAAGCCTGGAGCTTGTTAAAATCGATCGCAATTACAGCACCTTTCCTGCGGTCAAGCTTTACATATCCCTCCTGCTTCAATATAGCGTATGCTTTGTTTACGGTATGCATGTTAATCCCGATATAGTCAGCCAGTTCTCTGACGGATGGAAGGTTGTCACCCTCCTGTATCTGTGATGTTGCTATCCCATAGATGATTTGATTCCTAAGCTGAATATAGATGGCTTCATCACTGTTAAAATCAATTTTTACATACATTACTGACACCTCATATCTATAGTAATCACTGTAACCGATAACGTTATATCTGTTATACACATACTATAACAAACCCATTGCATTGTCAACATCTTTGTTGGAGGCAACTCTTACCTTACTTTCTTTTCTTCATATACATGCGGACAATAACGACAATCAGCAGTGTGCTGAGAATACTGAGCAGAGTAATGATGATGGCCGCCTTCATCATATTATTACGATATTCCTTCTCTGCAGCCGCAGGCTCTGTATTCTCCTGGTTAATGCCGGTGATTCCCTCCGAGGTATAACGCTGCAGGGTCTTCTCCGTCTTGTCATAACGGTAAAAGCCTTGTTTACCCAGCTCGTTCTCGGCATAAATCAATAAAAATTCGCTACCCAGATTATTCTCCGGAGCATATACATTAATTGATATTTGGGAAATAATAATCTTTGTTTTAACATATCCGTTTGGAATCTGTACCTCCGGACCAGGCTCAACCAGCTTATACCTGCCTTCATACTCCAGGTATAATTCCCCGTCAGCCTGAACAGCTTCGATCGTTCCGGGCTTTGCTCCCGGTACGGCTGTATCGTCGTCCTTATTATCCTCTGATACAGGGGAGCTTTCACGAAATGCGTTTATAGTATATTCTATGATGTCTCCCGATTCTGCTATCACAGTAACGATAATTTTATTTTGTCCTTCTTTCAGAGAATCATTACCTGTAATCCTAACAATCGCTTTTGAATCTTCGTGTTCCGCATCAATAATCAGTCTTTCCGTATCATATCCGACATTAGTACTATAGGTAAATGTGTTTTTATCAAAGGTCGGTGTCAGCTCGGAAGGACTTATCTTTAAAGAGCTTAAAAAAGCATTCTTGGAGGCTGTTTCCGGTGCCTTTACATTAACCGTAAGCACATTGCTGGATACGGGCATTTCCGTTCCTGAATCATAACTATAAACCATAAAGGGTTCTAATAATGCCACATCACAGTTACCGTTTCCGAGGGTCTTAAACGGAAGAGAGTATTTTCTGACTTTATCTCCTTCCGATACATTGGTATCTGATATTTTTAAAAAACCACTGCTGCCGGAGATAAAGGAATTGCCTCCCTTATATTCCAGAATACTATCATCATAGGTAAGGTTCGCTTCAAAATCACCGAATTCCACATCGGATCGGATCGTTATATATATATTCAGGTTGTCCCCCAGGGTTGCCTCGGTACTGTCCGTAGTGAGCTCCACCTCTGCACCGGCCGCTTTACCGGTCTGTACGTTGAAGAAGCTGCCTGCAAGTAGAAACAGAAAAATCGGCAGTAAATAATGTTTTAAGTTTCTCATAGTATTTTCCCCCTATTCTTATAAATAGATGTAACGTGAATCGTGTCACTTTTCATGAATACAATATCCGGCCAGCAGATAGTTCTCGCTGGCCGGATTCTATGGTATGTGTCCGTAATTCTTTCCTGTCTATGTACACCATACGGCTACGAAACGGATTACTCTCTTACAATATTGATTACATAATAAGCAATATCACCATTCTCTGCCATAACCGGTAGCTTTATTTCATTATTTCCGACTGCCAGAGGATAGTTACCGCTGCCCGCGATTGTTGCTTTCTTGCTGACCGCCCCGGCAGTAATATTTACCTGATCGATTTCATTCTTTACAATAAGACTGTAATTGTAAACTGTCTGACTAAAGGTTGGTGTGATTGCAAGCTCGTTACCGGAAATATCCCGTACCTTCAGACTCTTCATCCGGTTATTCGGATTAAACTTGGTTGTCGGCATCGGTGTTGCACTCTCCGGCATATTCAGATATACCGGAATCGAGAATACAATCGGTGAATTAATCATACTCTTATAGGCTGTCGCTATCTTTCTGCCTTCCGCCCAGGGTGCTTCCACGTTTGTCATATACTGATGGTAATAGGTGGATGTCGGTGTGACATTAAACTTCTGCAGATATACCGTATCCTGACCGCGGTTGATGTAGCTCTTTCCGAGGAAGTATGAGCCTCCGACGATGGATTTATACGGGTTTGTCCAGGGAATCAGATATAATGCATTTTCTGCAGCGCTCTTGCCGTTCATGGCATACTTTAAACCATTTGCAATCGCTCCTCCACCCGCACTGTCATTTGCACCGATATTATAGTAATTATAATAGCCTTCGTAACCCGGATAGGTACCGGATACGCTGCCGCTTAAGGTAGTCGTACCGGTAACAACCTCCTGCTTCACACGGGAGGCCAGGTGGTATGGGCTTACTCCCGAATACTCTGCTGCTTTGATGAAGGTATCGCTATAGGAATAGGTTTGCTGTATCCCCAAATCATCCAGGAAGGAGTAACTGGCATTATAAAGTGCCGTCCCGGATAGAATATTTTCGACTCCCAGTTTGTTCTGATATTTGCTCTGATACTTCAACAGCTCAAATTGGAAGATGTTCGTATCCGTCAGGAAATTCCTCGGATCCATATAATACTCGATGGCTTCCCTGGAGGCAGTTACCCAGTACTTGCCATCAAAAACTTCAAAGGTATCTGTCTTCCAGTCATAGGCCCCTTTATCAAAGGACAACCACTCGACACTCTTTGTATTCGGTATTGTATTCCTGCCCGGAACACTCTCGGAAGTGATCACTGTATTCCAATCCAGACCGGTGTGATAAGCTACAAACTCCCAGGACGGATACTTCTCATGTAGCTTCCGTAACCCATTTTTATAGCTTTCCGGGAAACCCTGGGCAATCAGCTTCAATTCGAAGTCCACATTATCAATATCTCCAAAGACCGGTCCGGGAGTAGGAGTCGGTGTCGGCGTCGTGGTCGGCGTTGTCTGAGAAGCTTCTACGATATAGATATACTCTGCTCTCACATAACCGCTATATTCCATAGAATTGAACGTAAAGGTGATTTTATACCAGGCGCTGAAGTCATAGTAGTTTGCTTCCGTTACGGTTACTTTCTGCCGGTTATTCAGGAATATCGCTTGTAAATTGTTATCATACAGGTATTCTACCGAATTGAATATATTCTTAAAAACATTCAGAGATAATGTATTACATACATAACCAATCTTCGGTGATGTAATGGTATCGTAAATCTTGATTGGTGATATCTCCAATGGCCCTGTTCCTTGGGAAAGATCGGGCAGCGTAGGAGTTGGTGTCGCTATCGGCGTGGGAGTAGGTGTGGGGGTCGGTGTTGCCGTCGGCTTCGGGGTCGGGGTCGGACTTGCCGTCGGCTTCGGGGTCGGGGTTGCCGTGGGAGTCGGTGTCGGGGTTGGCGTCACTGTTTCCTCTGTTATGCGGAAATATGTCTGATTTGCAGGAACATAGCCCGTATATTTCTTAGAGTCCAGAGTAAAGGTTACCTTAAACCATTTCTCATTATTGATGGTCACTTCATCCTTAATTGTAACGGACTTACCTTTATTTAAGGAAATGATACTCCCCTTTGCATTCTTTAAATATGCCGAGCTGTTCCCCGCATTCTTCCTGATCTTCGTCTTACCGGCTTTCACATTCCCTTTAACAGTAGTCTCGAAGTTCAGTTTGATATATTGACTGGATACATAACCCTCCAGGGTTTTCCCACCGCTCTGAAAGGAGATTGCATACCATTTCGTAGTATCGTTCATTACCTCATTGATGACAGTAACGCTGTTGCCGTTTTTCAATCCGGCTACCTTTGCAAAATTAGTACCGGCTCCGCTTCTAACGTTTAAGGAAGCAGCAATAACCGTAGCCTTATGCTGAAAGGCCTTCTTAATGGTTAGAGTATTCTCCTGAGAAGGTGCCTGAGTTGGGGTCGGAGCAGCTGTCGGCTTTGGAGTAGGTGAAGGGGTCGGTTCCGGTGTTGGAGTCGGTGAAGGTGCTGTACTGCCTGTCCCTAATTTTATAAAATCTCCAAGTACATACCCCTTGATGGTTTTCCCATTGAATTTAAGCGATACATGATACCAGTCACCGGCTTCTTCAAGAATCGTTACACTCTCCCCTTTTTTGAGATAGACATAGGTATCCCCCAGCATAACCTTATCTGAGGTTGTAGAGGGCTGTGTCCTAACGTTTAGGGTATTCGCAGTAACCGTCCCTGTCTGTGCCGCTATGATATGTACCGTTTCTTTATAGTTTAAGCTCTGCAGCATGAATGCCATGCAGACCAGAAAAATCAGCCATTTGTTCCTAAACCGTTCCTTCATCAAAATACCAGTGCTCCTTTCAAATATTAAACCGCATATGTGAGGCGAGTTGTAACCAGCTGTATCAATCTATCCATGCAACAATTTCATTGTCTGATTCTATAAAACACATATGGCACTTCTGTGGCATATACTGTCATTATCGGCTATATTTTGATTCTTTATTACTTTTAGGCTATTTTTCTGGTTTTTTCTAATGAAAGAAAAATATATTACTTTTGGAAGCGAAAAAAATGCCGGATCAGATCCATTGCTGTACCAACTGGCAAAAGCTTTGGGCTCATCCGGCATTATTATTATTTTAATATAGTAGATATCAGACCTCGTCGATTGCCTTGCCGATATCACTTCGCATATATTTATTGTTAAAATCAATCCTTGCTGTTGCCTCATAGGCCTTCCTTCTGGCTTCCTTTAAATTACTCCCGGTAGCCGTAACTCCAAGTACTCTGCCTCCGTTGGTCAGAATCTGCCCTCCCACCGTTTTGGTTGCTGCATGGAAGATATGATAATCCTCTTTCCCTGTAAAGTACTCCAGCCCTTTGATCGGGAAGCCTTTCTCATAATGTCCGGGATATCCGTCAGATGCCAGAATAACGCATACAGCAGCATTATCTTCAAACTCCAACTTAATCTCCTCCAGCTTACCATCGATGCAAGCCTCAAACACTTCCACAAGATCATTCTTCATCCTGGGCAGTACCACCTGTGTCTCAGGATCTCCGAAGCGGGCATTGTATTCCAGAACTCTGGGACCATCCTTCGTTAACATCAGCCCGACAAAGAGAATTCCGACAAAGGGGCGTCCTTCCGCCTTCATCGCATCCATCGTCGGCTGATAGACATACTTCCAGCAGAACTCATCCACTTCCTTCGTATAGAAGGGGCTCGGGGAGAAGGTTCCCATACCACCGGTATTCAACCCCTGATCTCCGTCCTTGGCCCGTTTATGGTCCTGCGCACTGGTCATCGTTTTGATATGGGTTCCGTCGCAGAAGGCAAGCACCGAAACCTCCGGACCGGTAATAAATTCCTCCACAACAAGATGGTCACCGGAGGAACCAAACTGCTTATCCTCCATGATAAGCTTTACTCCGTCCGAGGCTTCCTTAAAATCCTCGCAGATTAAAACACCCTTGCCAAGAGCAAGACCATCCGCCTTCAGAACAATAGGATATTTACTCGTCTTAAGATAATTGATTGCCTCCGTTGAGGAATCGAAGGTTTCATAGGCAGCCGTCGGGATATTATATTTCTTCATCAGGTTCTTTGAAAACACCTTGGAGCCTTCTATGATGGCAGCATTCTTTCTTGGTCCGAACACACGGAGTCCTCTTGCCTCAAAGACATCCACAACTCCGCCTACCAACGGATCATCGGGTCCGACAACCGTCAGATCAATACCCTCCTTCATAGCAAAGTCAGCCAGTGCTTCATGCTCCATGACGGTAATATCCACTAATTCCGCTAATTCTGCGATTCCCGCATTACCGGGTGCACAGTACAGCTTCTCAACCTTACTGCTCATCGAAAGCTTCTTTACGATGGCATGCTCCCTTCCGCCTCCTCCAATGACTAAAACCTTCATAGAATGAACCTCCTAAGATATATTTATTAAGAATCCGATCCAACCGGAAAAGGTGTCGGCTTTCTGACACCATCATAACGAACGTTATTAGCCGGATGGAGATTTCCTAGCAAAGTGATAAAAAACAGATCACCGATCTTCTCAGTCATCTGTTCTCTTCCTATTATTGTTTTAAACTTACCATATGATCCTTCACGATAATTTTATCCTCGGCAATCAGGCGCACTGCCTCCGGGAGAAGCTCCCATTCAGCCTGCTCCATGACTCTTCTCTGAAGTACCTCCGGGGAGTCCCCTTCCTGTACCATGACCGGCTTCTGCAGGATAATCGGACCGGTATCCGTTCCCTCATCTACGAAATGAACCGTCGCTCCGGTAACCTTAACGCCTCTTGCCAGTACTGCCTCATGTACCTTCAGACCATAGTAGCCTGCTCCGCAGAAGGAGGGAATCAGTGACGGATGGACATTGATAATTCGATTGCTGTATTCTCTTACAATTCTCTCCGGAAGTATTACCAGGAAACCGGCAAGTACAACCAGATCTACCGGGTAGCTTCTGATCAGCTTCAGAAAAGCACCCTCATATTCCTCCGGTGAGGAATAATCCTTCTTAGAGATGAACTCCGCAGCAATCCCGTGCTGCTTTGCCCTCTCCAAGGCATATGCATTCTTATTACTGCTGATTACAACTTCTATCTTAACTCCGGGAAGCTTATTCTGTTCGATACGATCAATCAGGGCCTGGAGATTCGTTCCTCCGCCCGATACCAGAACAGCCAGTCTTAGCATAAGATAACTCCTTTCGTACCTTCCTTAGCTTCACCGATGATATATGCCTTCTCCCCTGCTGCCTGTATCAGCTTCATTGCCTGATCGGCTTCCTTCTTGTCTACTGCAAGGATCATGCCAAGACCCATATTGTACGTATTGTACATGATCTTCTGTTCAATATCTCCATCCTTCTGCAGCATCCCAAAAATAGGAGGAATCTCATAGCTGTTCCTATTAATACTGGCAACAATCCCTTCCGGTAGCATTCTGGGGATATTCTCGTAGAAGCCGCCTCCGGTAATATGGCTGCAGGCCTTCACGGTAACATTGCCGTTCTTCAGCTCCTTCAAAGCTTTCACATAAATCTTCGTTGGTGTAAGAAGTGCTTCTCCAAGGGTAGATCCCAGGGACTCATAATACGTATCTAAGGTGTCCCGCTGCATACGGAATACCTTACGTACCAGGGAGTAGCCATTGCTATGAATACCGGAGGAGGCAATACCGATTAACACATCACCGGCCTTCACATTTGCGCCGGTAATCAACTGCTTCTGGTCAATAATTCCGACTGCAAAGCCTGCCAGATCATATTCATCCACCGGATAGAAGCCGGGCATCTCAGCCGTCTCACCACCGATCAATGCCGCTCCTGCCTGCTTACAACCCTCTGCGACACCCTTCACGATGGATGCAATCTTCTCAGGCTCGTTCTTGCCGCAGGCAATGTAATCCAGGAAAAATAAAGGCTCCGCTCCTGCACAGGCAATATCATTCACACACATGGCAACACAGTCGATACCGACGGTATCATGTTTATCCAGTAAAAACGCCAGCTTCAGTTTCGTTCCGACACCATCCGTACCGGAAACCAAAGTCGGTTGTTCCATATTCTTAAAGCTTCCCAGAGAAAACGCACCGGAGAAGCCACCGATATCCGACAATACCTCGCTTCGCATGGTTCCCTTAATATGCTCTTTCATCAGGTCCACAGCCTTATAGCCTGCTTCAATATCTACTCCAGCCTTCTTATAATCCATAACAATTCCTCCTATCAGGATATAACAGCTAAATGCTGATTGTTTCGCACAATCTATCTGCCAACATTCTAGCATATTCCCTTCGGTTTGTCGTTATATTTCAACGGAAAAATACTTATGTAATTTATTACTCAGCCTAATAAATATCTCCCCATTCATAAGTGTACATTATTTACAATGTAAGGAAGCGCTTCGTGCCATAGGACATCAGAGCTTTATACAGGAGAAGATCAATAAGTACCAGCAGTCCGATATAGACCAGATAGGCCGGTGTATAGGACTTAATAAAAACCAGGAAGGCGGCCTGCAGTGCTGCCACTCCCATTCCCGTAAATATTGTTATTATAGTAGCAGCACTCTGCTTAATGACTAATACCTCTGAGGTCCAGGTGAAATTCGGAAACTTAAGGTTCACTAAAAGTCCGAATAGGGATGTAAACAGAGAGCATACGATCGTTACCAAAATCATTAATAAGGCAGTTGATAACCCCATACCCTTGAAAATACCGACCAGCATCGCATCAATCAAAGCCGGAGCTAATATTGTTAAATTAACTAAAATCTTAGAATGAAAAATTGTTTTCGTTGGAACCGGTAAGGATTTGATAATCCAAAGATTCCTTCCCTCCAAGGAGATGGAAGCCATCGTAGTGCAGCTCATCATGATACAAAAGGAAAGGAATACCGGCATCCCCTTCCATAACATCGTGACTGCCTGAGGATTCTCTATCAGCTTATCCAAATCGATAAAGATCAGGGCAATCGAACCGATGGTCAGTAAAATAATACCGATTCCGGTATTCAAAATATATAAGGAGGACGAGAAATACCTCTTTATTTCCTTTATATAAAGTGCCTTCAGAGGACTGGAGGTTCTAAGCTCTCCCAGCTTATAATTAGCCCGCTTTGTTCCTGCCATTACAACCGAATTCATTTTGCGGAATACCTTACTAACGATATAGGTATAGGCTACAAAGGCTACCAACGAGATCAGAAGAAACTGAGCAAAGGCGATCAGGTCGTAATTACAAACCGCTTTGGTATAAAGCTCAGCCAGCGGATAGGTGGCGTTGGTCTGTTCTGCCAGACTTCTGCTGATATCAACCAGCTTCTGGTCGGAGCCTCCTGTCGTAAAGGACAGTCCGATAATTGCCACCAGAACAGCGATGGAGATTATTATGCTGACCATATTCGTATGGCGGAACCTGGTTGCTACATAGGTAACCAGAGTTCCTAAAACTGAGGCCAGGATGATCGGTACCAAAGGAAGAAACAGGGTGGCGATGCCTCCGAGCAGGTAGAAGGAAAACTCCGGCTGCGCCAGAATTCCATAGGCAACCATCATCGGAACCATGAGCATAAGGACAAACATCAGATTAAGACCATATAATAGAATAACTCTGCTGGCTACGATCCCACCGGTGCTTACCGGCAGAGACATCACCATATCGTAATCACGGAAGCCGAAAATCGTCCCCTTAACCTTGAATATCGTGGTCAAAAGTACGATCATGCTGGTAGCGGCCATTACAAGAGGAGGCAGGATATCGATACTATCATACAGCATCAGACCTTTTCCGATCATATAGCAATATAAGAAGGCAACGGCCCCCATGAATAGAAAGAACAATAATAAACCGGCATATAAAGCCCTTGGCTTTTTCTTCTTACTGTTACCGATGGAGAACATATCTCCCGCCAATGCCCAGAGTTGAACGCTAACCAAACGCATTACTTTCTTCATATTATCCCTCCATGCTGCCAATACCCCAAATTTGGGCGTCAGCACAATATTCACACTTACGAGCTATACCTGCTTATAGAATAAGCTTGAGCAAAGTGTGTCAATACACTTCTCCTTTTCTGAAGCTTTCAAATTACTTCTCATCAATTAATTCCATGAAGACATCTTCCAGGCTACTATTACCTTTCACCTCATCCGTCGTCCCACAGGCCACAAGTCTGCCATTCTTGATGATTGCAATCTTATTACAAAGCTTCTCAGCTACTTCTAGAACATGGGTGGAAAAGAAGATTGAACTGCCGCTCTTACAGAGCTCCGCCATAATAGTTTTTAAGGTATGGGCCGCCTTCGGATCAAGTCCTACAAAGGGCTCATCCAATATCAACAGCTTTGGTCTATGTATTAAAGCTGCGATGATCGCCAGCTTCTGTTTCATACCATGGGAATAAGAGGATACCGTATCTCCCAGATTCCCGGTCAGTTCAAATGCATCCGAATATTTCTCGATTAAGGTTTCCCTTTCAAACTTTCCTACCTCGTAGATATCTCCGATGAAATTAAGATAACCGATCCCGGTCAGATGCTCATACAGATCGGGATTATCCGGAATATAAGCTGTAATCATCTTACAGGCAACCGGTTCCTTCTTGATGGATTTCCCATCAATTCTAATTTCACCTTCCTCAAAGTCAAGGACTCCTGCAATTGCCCGTATAGTTGTGGTTTTACCCGCACCATTGTGTCCGATGAAGCCGAAGATGTCTCCTTCCTTCACCTCCAGGCTGATATTATCCACAGCCTTCTTATTCCCCTTATAGCATTTTGATAAATTCGTAATCCTTAACAATTAAAATACCCCCTTTTGCCGCTCCGCGGTATTGTATTCTTCAAATTGTTTTGATTCGTCAGCCTGCGTAAAGCTGGAAGCTATGCCTCGTCAAATGCTGCATTTAGTTCCAGGGTTCCTTCCAGAACAAATCTGGTATCCTTAATGATTGGAATTATACTGCCATCTCCAAGGCATACCGATATTTCCTCGATCTCATCATAGGGCAGGGTGATGTCCGTATGGCAGTTGAAATAAGCCTTCCCCGGATCTGATTTACGAAGGAAGGAGATCTCGTTCTCTTTGGCTACAATCTCCTTACCATCCGGATTATAAACCTTAACATCCTCACTCATATGATAGCAGGTATCACCAATCGCAAAATGCGGTCCTGTCTTCTCAGCAATCAGAATCGGCAGGCAGGCTGCAATATCATATTTCTTACCCATCATATAAGCCGTCGTATTCGTTCCGATAGCAAACTCACCAAGCGGCAGGGTCTCATGGTTGAACAAAAGATTCTCCCTGATAAATACTAAATTCCGTTCTTCCTCCTCGAAATTCCTGCAGGTATACCGCGTAATTCTGCCATCCCTGAATTCCAGCTCCAGCTCACGGTATTCTAAATTATTTAAATATACCTTCGGTACATGGAGAATACCGTTTGTCCCTCTTAAAACAGGGCTTGTAAATACTTCTCCGACCGGAATGTTGACATCGGCAACACAGTTTTCAAATATTGTTTCCTTCTCCTTATCCTTAAGCGGATACAGCTTTACGGTCATATCCGTACGATTGTTACCCCTGCCTCGAATCTTGACATATTCCCCGAGATCCAGAGCATCACATATTTTTTGCTGTATCCTGCGGTATAGGTCATTATCCAGGGTATTGACTTTTACTGTATCCGCAAAGATAGCAGTAAAATCCTTACCGATCTCCGGAATTGGATAGGAAATAATTGTGAAGGAGGTCTCCTCCATCCTATAGTACTCCTTCAGGATAAAGTTCTCCTCATTATAATAGTCCACGAACAGCTTCTGCTGACGTTTGTCCAATGTTACGGCTTCCTTCTTATCCTCCGGTGCAAAAAGCTCCTCACCGAACACCTCTACAACAGCAGGTCCGGCGTAGAGCATAGCGATATCCTTATATTGCTCCAAAGAAGCTCTCCGGCATTCCAGCCTCTTCTCATTGAGGGCCTTGTCTAGGAAGAGACCGATATCATTGCGGTGGTCGTAATCATATTGCCGATTCGGACTTGTTGAATGGTAGCCGATCTTTAAGTTCTGCTTCTTATTCAACGCCAGATAACCTGCACGGTAAATCACAGGCTCAAGACCTAATTTCTTAAAATTCTGTATTGCAAAACGGATCATTCGCTCAAAGCCAAGCCGGTATCTGATATTTACAATGGATTTTGTACTCAGCTCCTTATGGGAAACAATAAAGCCCAGGCGATAGCCTTCTGTGAAGGTGTCAGCCATAGACTGAATCTGCTCCTCCGGCAGAGAGTTTAAGAATTCCGCAATCTTAAGCTCATTATCCGATACATAATCACCAAAACGGTAGAGATAGCTTAAGTCGTTTAAATCTGCGTCCATGATAATATCCTTTGCAAAGGTAAGCTCAGGATCAATCATTTCACCGGAACGGCTTCCCACCAAAAGCTCGCAGTAATCAAACATAAAATCATAGATTGCTCTCTTAACATCCTTATAAGTGAATTCATCCTCCCACTCATAGAAGTTATAGATCTCAATCAACAGCTCCAGATAAACCGTGAGCTCCTGAAGCCGTTTCTCATAAGCAAATATAATCAGTCCTCTTAGCTCTGTATATAGGAAAGCCAACAGCTTTCCTGCTTTGCCGAGCTTCTGACAGGCGTATGCCGGATTAGCATAGCTGGCATTATAATTCTCCCCGGTAATATCCTCATACAGGGCACGGTTGAGCGCCTGCTGCTCCTTTAATGACAGCTGATCTATTTTGTTATCGAAAGAAAGCTCCGCCACATGCTGGACCAGAATCAGGAAAGCAGCCACTCTTTTAAAATAATCCCGATAGGGCTCCTTTACCGTTGTTTCATTCTCTATGGAATGTATCCGTTCCATAGCCAGTTCATAACGCTCCTTTATTTCATCCATTTCTTCCTTTGATATTATGTTTTTGTTCATATTCTCTCCTATCCCGGAAAACTCCATTAATATTCTATAGTGTCCTTAAACTCGGCCTTAACTAGCTATGCCTAAGATATAGATAATCACAAATAAAACCGTCATAAAGCCATTCAATACAATTCCAATCAGAGGGAAGCGGTAGAATATATCCCTCTGTTTTAAAGCCTTATAAGACAGTATAAAACCGAAAACAGCCAGAGCAAACATTAGAAGTCCTAGGATCCCCAAAAGCTTGCCTCCTTGTCCGCCCATAACCCCGGATACAATGCTCACCGTAACAAACCCCAGCGTAACAGCGATACCTACGATAGCTGAGAGGATTCCCACTCTCGTATGCCTTCTGCCGGAAAAATGAATCATGTCCTTCTTTTTAAAGAGCTTAAACACCCCTATCTCACCTTCCCTTTCCCCATATCTCTGCGAAGCTTTCGGTATACCCTGTAGCTGATTGCAAACAAAATATAACCCAGTCCTCCCCCGATTGTATTTAATAGGATATCATCCACATCAAATATCCCTACATGGGTGAGCATCTGGACTGCCTCCACTGTAAGGCTGAATAATACAGTTATAAATAAAACATATAAAAACCTGCGGTATTTCCTGTTTAATAAAGGAAGCAGATAACCAAAGGGCATAAAGGCAATGACATTACCCAATATATTAATAAAAAAGGCATCAAAGCCCACTTGTTCCCGATATTTATAAAATCTCTTAATCTCCAAAAACAGCTCCAGATTATAACGGTATCCTGCCGTAGTGGTTCCTCTTCCGAACTGCTCACTAAAGAATAAAAAGTAAGATAATAAAATAATATATAGATAAAACATCAGCCAGCTGACCTTTGTTAATAGCTTTTTTGTATGTTCCTTCAATTCGATACCCCATATCCCGGTTTTACTAATAAGATTTTACCCTGTATCTCAAAATATACTCAGATATTCCTATATTTCCTGAATGTATTATAAATCAAAAGCGATACCTAGTAAAGCAAAGATTGGAATAATGATGATTTAAATGCAGATAATACCGATAAGGATTTTAGCATCGATCACTTTATGCCCTTCTGGCTATTTTCATTCAGTGGATTTTCGCTTATAATGAGCTGGTACAAAGTATTTTAGGAAGGATAATCCTATGAATATCACTGATCTATGAAGTACTATAATTGTCAGGAAGTAGTATTTACAGGTGAAAAACTAAGGAAATGAGGTGCGTTTTTTGAAGACGTTTGAAGAATTATACCAGGAGCTGCTGGCTGCAACTGCGAAGGACCATCAGGAGGAGTACCTAAGGTCATTAGATCCCTTTGATGTTCATCAGCTGGACTGTCTTCTTCACCCGAAGAAGCATCCATTGGTTTGGCGTTCCGGGGAGTGTGAATGTGAAGAAGGCGATCAAAACTGCATGAAGGTGTGTCCCTTCCATGCTATCCATCCCGGCGAAACCGGTGAGCCTAAGATTGATGAAGCTTTATGTGCCGGCTGTTCTTATTGTATCCAGGAATGTCGGGCGAAGAAGTTAACAAATAGTAAGGATGTTATCCCCGCTCTTCAGGCAATCCGCTCTCATAAGGGATTGACCTATGCTTTGATTGCACCTGCGTTCCTGGGACAGTTCAGCAGTGAGGTGACTCCCGGCAAGCTGAGAAATGCATTAAAAATGGTAGGCTTTGACGGAATGATTGAGGTTGCTCTCTTTGCGGATATTCTGACCCTGAAGGAGGCTCTGGAATTTGATGCTAACATCAAGACGGAGTCAGATTATCAGCTTACCAGCTGCTGCTGCCCGGTATGGATTGCGATGCTCCGTAAGATCTACCACGATCTGGTTCCCCATGTACCACCGGCTGTATCCCCCATGATAGCCAGCGGTCGGGCGGTTAAGGCGATGCATCCCGATGCTCTGACCATCTTCATCGGTCCCTGCCTTGCAAAGAAGGCAGAAGCCAGGGAGAAGGATATTGCGGATGCTGTAGATTACGTACTGACCTTCCAGGAGATACAGGACATCTTTCACGTTCTGGAGATCAATCCGGCGGAAATGGAGGAAAGCGAGAAGGACCACTCCTCCCGAGCCGGCCGTATTTATGCCCATACCGGAGGAGTCAGTGAAGCGGTTGCCCTTACACTGGATCGTCTCAATCCAAACCGTAATATCTCCATCCGCACGAAGCAGGCTGACGGAGTAGCTGCCTGCAAGGCTATGATTAACGATATCCTGTCAGGTAAGATTGAAGCAAACTTCTTCGAGGGAATGGGTTGTGTCGGGGGCTGTGTCGGAGGTCCGAGAGCCTTGATTCCCCATGAGCTTGGGAGAAAGAATGTGGAAAACTACGGGAAGGATGCCACCTATCCGACACCGATTGATAACCCCTATGTCATTGAGCTGTTGAAGCAGCTGGGTCTTAATACCGTCGAAAGTCTCTTGGAGAAGAGCGATATCTTCACCCGCAGCTTCGAATAATAACATCATTTAAAGCTAACCGGTTGCAGCAAACTATAATTAAGCCTCCTGCAAACCGTACTCCGATTTCAATCAAGGAGGCGGTGACTAACCGCCGTCCTCTCACAGCACCGTATGTACCGTTCGGTACACGGCGGAATCGGGACACCCGTTGAAACGTGCGCCCGCCGGGCGCACCTGACAGAAGAACCTCCTTCATGCAGAGTTACCCGCAGGAAGGAGGTTCTATTATAAATAATCTTATAGATTGCCGTTAGACTACTTGCCGATCAGCTTATCACTCTCAAGGATATGATCTACGAGCCAGTTACCCAGAAAGTCCAGCAGCTCCATGATCACTTCCTTTTGATTCTCATCCACGGCTTCCAGGTCATATTGCTCCATCTTCTCCATGAATTGCATATGCTCCATCTTCTGCGTGAAGAGCTTCTTATAGCCGATGCTTACCATGTAATCCTCTTCATTCTTGAAGTGAGTTGTAGCATAATCCTTTAGTTCCTTCAAGATCTCTACGATATAATCGTATTTGTCCGGAATGAAATCATCAATCATAATTTCATAAGCGCGATCAGCGATTTCAAAGAGCTTACGGTGCTCATCATCAATACTCTCAATCCCTGTTTTATAATCATCCTTAAAGTTGTACATCGTATATCCTCCTTATCTTAATACTCCCGGAAGCTCTACTTCAACTCCCGGGAGCTGCTACGTTAACCGCTAATACACCAACCAGCCTGATTAATAGGAAACCAATACGCCAAGCTGAGTCTGCATCGATGAAACCTGGTTACCGCTCATATCCGTAATCTTGTTATCGATGATATCAATTCTTAAATAGGTACCGTTAGCCGGAATGCTTCCCAGTGTAATAATTGCCGTATTGCCGCTTACCGTAACCGTATTCGGAATATCAATCGGGAATGTTCCAATCTGAGTCACCTTTACTGTCATCGTACCTGTAATAGGCTCGCTGAAGTTTAACTTAACGGCATTCATCATGGTCTTATCGAATACCGCCGGGTCTAAGAAGGTCGGTTTCTTGTTATCCTTAAGCTCAACCATCTGGGTAAAGGATGTGATCTCCGTAAAGCTTCCATTATACCCCTTTAATCCCCTTATTGTAATCGGCCACTCTACGGATACATTAATCGATCCGTCTGCCACTGTCAGAAGAACAGTCGCTCCGTTGTTATTTGTATTTTTCGTAACCTCGGCTGACAGGATGGCTACTCCGGGGATGGAGTAGTTTGCAACATTCATAGCAGAGGCTTCGTCCAACCTGTTGGCAAATTCCAGATAAATCTGACTTAAGTTGGTCTGGGATTGAATAATCGCAAACGGCCCGGGAAGCTCAAGTGCAGAGCCGTTGGAATTGCTGATTAATACATTGCTGCTCATACTGAAGTTTCTGAAGTTATCCAGTACAAAACCGACATCCAGCTTGAAGCTGTAAGTACCGATGGAGGTCATATTGCCCAATAATAGCTTAACGACCTTACTGTCTGTGGATTCCATCTTCGTATAGCTGATATTCGTTCCCGGTATCTTCTCGTCCGATATTGTAATCAACGTACTGCTGAATACTCCGGTAGTAGAAGTAAGGACTACACTTTCATTATAGGTCAGCGTAAGGATATTGGTTTCGGCATTAAATTCATAGGTTAAAAGAACAGGACTGGTCTTATCCGTTGTAAAGTTAACGCTATTAAAGTAATACATCTGGTTTGCAGAGGTATCGGAGAATATAACATTATATCCGCTCCAGTTGATGATACCCACCTTCTGCATGCCGCTTAATGCTGCCTCCACTTCTGTTATGGTATAATTAACCTTCTTATTATCCGAGCTGTCCACCACACCGGGGGCAAATGCACCATTATTTATCATTGCATAGCCGCCATTCTGAATCGCCCTGTCAAAGGTAACCGTCAGAGTATTGTAACCTGTTCTGGCAATCGTAAGAGGTCTCGCCTGGGGCTTCGGTGTAATATCGGTATAAAGGTAGGTTGTTAAGGTATAGGTAGCCGGTAAATTGCCGGACAGATCCTTAATTCCCGTAAAGGTGACGGAGAAGGTCTTGCCATAGTCCGTGCTTGCAATTTTGGACAGATTGATTGTCATAGATTTTTTGTCCGTACTTAAAACGTAATTTAATCGATTATTCAAGGTACTTAAGGTAACCGGGTCAACCGTCGTACTATTGACGGAGGTCGGTACCAGGATCGCATTGGACACCTTGAAATTCGTCAAGTCAACCGGTTCACTGAAATTAATGGTGGCTGTTAGGCCGGTATCATTCAGTACTACATTGTATATAGCAGGACCGACTGTATCAACAAAGGAAAGCTGCTTGTAATATTCTTCAATCGCTATTCCACCGGTCGTTTTAATCCGGTTAGTGAAATTAATTCCGTATTCCCCGTCAAACATATTGGCCGAGGTAATGGTTAAGGTTTTTAAATCCGTTGATAAACTGGCCTTCAGCGCGCCGGGATCCTTCGCCAGAACTCCCTTGACATTCTTGCGCAGGGTCACTTCAATACTATTGAGTAATGTACCGTTATTACCGATGACTGTAGTAGCATCAATCGGGCTGTCGAATACAACCTTGATTTCGGTGCTTCCGATAATATCAGCCGAATTAACGGTTGCCGTCTGGCCTTTTACCTCAATGATAATGGCATCGTTTACGATACTGTTCTTTAAATCCTCCTTAGAGGTTGATTTTGCGGCAGTAGCCATCAGTATAACCTTACCGGCCTTAAGTGCTGTTACTTTACCGCTTGCGCTGTCATCAATCCGGATACAGCTCTGGTCCCCGCCCTTCACAGACCAATAAACGATATCCGTGGAATTGGAAGGAACAATATTATTATTAAAGTCAAAGCTTTCGCCCAAGGTTAAGATATGGGCACCGTTGACCTCAACTGCATTATTAATCTTTATCTCAGTTGCCGGTATTTTTACGGTAATATTGCTTTTAATTGTTTTGGTCTTCTTGTTAGGATAGGTTATTTTGCAGGAGATGGTTGCTTTTCCCTTATTAACTGCCGTAACGATTCCTTTGCTGGATACCTTGGCTACCTTTGTGTTAGAAGAGGACCATTTATATGTACTGCCTGCGATCTTATCTTTAATCTCAAGCTGATGAGTGGTACCCTCCCCTAAAATCTCAACCTTGGTTTCCGTGAATGTCGGAGTTGTTGCTGCTTGAGCAACGGTATCACTCTGCTGCCACATCAGCGATATCATCAGTATCGCTGATAGTATCAGAGCGATTATTTTGCTATGACCTATTTTCATTCTACTTCCTCCTATACTCTGTCGTTGCTTAGGATGGATGGCTGCCATCCTGTTAACTGTTCGTATATATCCTAAGGGGCGCAAATGTCCCATAAGAAAAAAAGATACTACCATATATAGTATCATAACAACATTTTTTTGTCAAAATCTTGTCGCATTGCTTAATATTTTCTTAAGGCCCATAAATTGCATCCCCTTCTTAGCTGCTTCCGGTTACTTTATCGTATGGGTTTGTTCATATCTTCTTCGCCCTATAGTTCTGCCTTCTGGTATAGACCCGGTCACGGGATAATACCTGCTTATAAACTCGTTCCACCTGACAGGCAAATTCCTTTGTAGAGTATTTTTTAACTTTATACTCGGCATTTGCAGAGTAATCCGTGTGCTTATCCATAAAAAGAATCTGATCCAGACCATGGTATAAGCCCTGGGGGTTTGTAAAGGTATATCCGTTTACCCCTTCCTCCAGAATATCCTCCAGACATTTGTCTTCCCTGGCAACTACCGGAACCCCGGAAGCAAGTGCTTCCATGTAGGTAAGTCCCTGGGTTTCACTGCGGGAAGCACTTACAAACACATCACCCAGCCTGTAATATAATCCTATGGTATCCCAGGGCTGGGGACCGGTAAATATGAATCGATCCGTCAGCCTTAGTTCACGGACCAGCTCCTTCACCTTATCCAGAGCCGGGCCTCCTCCTACGACCAGGAACAAGACCCTCTCTCTCGTCTTCATATATTCCGGCATTGCCATAACTACCTCTTCCAGATTCTTTTCCTGGGAAATTCGTCCAAGATATAGGAGCACCTTATCACCGGGGCGGATACCGTATTGCAGCTTTATTGCACGGACAGCTTCCTCAGAATAGTTAGAACGATCAAATTTGTGGAGATCAATTCCGGTAGGAATCACAGAGATATCCTTATGAACGCTGTATTTTAAGAGAAGCTGTCTGGTCTTCTCCGTAGGAGCAATCACCTGCTCCACCGTATTACACACAACCTTAGAATAGACTCTGGCAAAGGCCTTCGCCCTGCGGTCCAAAGCCTTAAAGTGAGTCAGGTAATGGGTATAATCTTCATAAATTGTATGGTAAGTATGCACAATCGGCAATCTCAGCTCTCTTGCCATAATTCGTCCAAAGATTCCCAGGGAGAATTCTGTCTGCGTATGAATAATATCCAGGTTTAATTTCTTAATCAGAGTAGCCAGCCTGGGTTGATAGAATAGTCCGACTCTGCGCTCGGTTATGAATAAGAACGGAATGCTGGGAACACGGAATACATTGAGCTCATGCTTCGGTGCGCCGGGTGTGGTTGTTGTAAACACATATACATGATGCCCCCTCTTCTCCAGCTCATTTTTCAGCATATAGGACGATGTTGCAACTCCGTTAATCTCTGGATAATAGGTTTCTGTAAATAACCCAATGTTCAAAGTATGTTCCTCCTTATACCTCTTACGAATTGACATTCCACATCATTTTAGAATATCCGTTTTCAAAAGTAAAGTTAAATTACGATTAGAGGGGTGCCGGACGATTCCCTCCATGAATAAATGAAAGACCTCGGAAAAAGATGCTCTGATCTATTTTTACCAAGGTCTTTATTTCTTATCAATATAGATTATGCTTAATAAAGCGGAATATCCGGGTCCTGGATTACACCGAAATATGCCGGCTTCTTCTGGAATTTGGAATCAAACAGCAAAGGATAGCTGGGCACATTTGCCTTATTAAGCCAGGATCTGTCGTCCGTGGTCCCCCAAAAGGTAACACTGGTCAGCTTAATGCCGTCCTCCACCCATTTCTTATAGAAAAGAAAAAGTCTCTTATATCTGGTGGCCTGCTTTGCAATATCCTCCGGTGTATTCGTCTTCATGTCCATATCAAGCTCTGTAACCTGAAGCTCCAGTCCTAGCTCTGCCAGGGAACGGGAGGTCTGATCTATGTCGGATACGGAGGGTGAATCAATTCCGATATGGGTCTGCATACCGATACCGTCAATCGTTCCCTCTGCCTGAAGCTTAGCCGCCAGCTTCTTAATGGCAGAAGCCTTAAGGGAATTTTCCGTACCGTAATCGTTATAGAATAGCTTAACCTCCGGATCTGCGTATTTTCTAGCATATTCAAAGGCTTTTTCTATATATTCGTCGCCGATGGTCTCATACCACAGGCTCTCCGTGCGCAATCCGTCCGGATGTCCGTTGTTAAGCTCAATTGCTTCGTTCACAACGTCCCAGGCATATATGACACCGGGATAGTTCGTCTGCGTATACTCCAAAATTTGCTTGATATAATTCTCCATACGCTTCAGCATAAGCTCCTTGGATACCAGCGGAGCCTCTGACTTCATTGAATAACCTTCGGTGAAAAACCAGCGGGGTGTCTGGCTATGCCATACCAGTGTATGGCCTCGCATCTTAAGCTGATTATCCCTGGCAAATTTCAAAGTTAAATCAAGCGTGCTATAATTAATTGCCGGACTGTCATCATATTTCGGATCAGAAATAGATAATGTATAATTCAGTAGCGAACTTGGCTTTAATTCATTTTCCATGGTTATACTGTTAAAATTCGTCGTAATGATATCAGAAATTGCAGAATTGATGATACCATTGCTGCCGATCACTCCTCCAACCAGAAAATAATCCGCATAAATATCCTTTATAGCCGCCGTCTTATAATCAATCGTAACCGGCTTAGGAGTCGGGGCATCGGTTGGTGCCGGAGCTTCTGTGGGAGTAACTGCCTCTGTCGGCTCTGTTGTCGGTGCGGGGGGTACTGCATTTATCTTATCATTCTTACAACCTGCCAGTGATGCCACAATCATAATAACGCTCAAGAGTATGAATCGGATTCTCTTCTTAATCAGCATTCTTAATCATTTCTCCTTTCGAACTGTTACACCTATATATTACAAACAGTACCAAATTATGAGAATTATGTCAAATTTTATTTGAAAAACCGTTTTCTATCCTTCAATTAGCAAATTATTCAAAACAAAGAATTTTTTACTTTATTTTTTTGTGAAACAGAATTATAATAGTAGAATAGTATATAATTATTAGCGTATCACTTAATATTAGGAAAGGATGATGAACCCATATGAAGAAGCTTGGAAAGTTTATATTTGGTACCCTCTCAGTTGCTACACTGGCTGCAGGCGCTTATTATCTTTACAAGAATGTAATAAAGAAAGATTCCTCCGATGATTTTGATGAGTTTGAAGATGATTTTGAAGATTTTGAAGCGGAAGACGATGAAACTGAGAAGGATGCAGAAGGCAGGGAGTATGTATCCATCAATATCACCTCAGAAAATGACGGAGCAGATGCTGAAGCAGCGGAAACCGATACACTTCCGGAAGATGAGCAGTAATTTTGCAGTTTAACTAAATTGATATATGAAATGGGGCTGTCGCGACAGCCCCATTTATCTTAGCTCTAATATTACATTTAGTACTAATATCACCTTAGTAATAATATTGCCCTTAGTACCAATAGTACTCTTAGCTCTAATATTACTCTTTTATTCTTTTATTCTTTTATTACTCTTTTGTTCTTTATTACTCTAAGTTCTTTTATTATTCTTAGTTCTTATATTCACTTAGCTCTTTATTACGCTTACTTCTTTATTTTCATGAATTTGCTATAAAATACTCCCAAATCCTGAAGCAGCTGTTGGTGATTTCCCGTCACGTAGCGGCTGTCTGTCTTCTCTTCTCCAAAGGAATAACTGGTAAGGATATAATTATCTTCCACCGTTATTGCAAAAGCAGCCCCTTCACTGCTGATCTTGACGATATAGTAGCTGACTCCTGAGGATTCCGACCCTTCCGCAAAAGAATTCAGCTCCATTAGAGCATAGAATTCACTGATATCCGTATTGTCTGACAGAAAAACGGAATTATCGGTTAAAGTCTCCGTAATGCTTACAGATTCCACTGCTTCCGGTATAATGGGGCAAATATCCCGGAAGGATAAGGTATAGATGTCACTGTATGCACTTTCTTCCTTTGGTGCAGTGGCAGCTTCTCCCGTCGAAGCAATTCCCATCGTTAAACTATTATCCTGTTTTGTACTACTATCTGCTTCTGTACTATTCGCTGCGATGTCCACCTTGGCCTTGTCTTCGTCAGCCTTTAACTGAGTCTGCTGCTCTCCCTCCTGGACTGCAGCATCGAAAGCCATACTTCCTGAATCGGCATCAGAGGCCTTACTTCCTGCAGCGGTATCAGAGGCCCTTTGGGGCGCCTCAGCAGACTTTCCATTTCCCGCTATGCCATACGTTAAGCTTAGCTCCGTATTCCGTGCTGAATCCTTGGTAGCATCCTTCTTACTGAAATCCAGGGATTTCATACCAATGAAAATTAGGAGGCAGGCAGCTGCAACTGCAGTTAAGCTTCGGATCAATCTCGTCCAGGTAATGACCTTCTTCTGCTCAGTTATATTCATCGGTTCTCCCTTTCCTGCTGCGGGTGCAGCGTCAAACGGAGCCGGAGCAGGCTGTGGCTGTTTTTTGATTGCCTCCAGGGTTCTATTAATTAAATCCTCTGATACACTAATTCCTTCGATATCGAGGGAAGTGTTCAGATGTGATTTTATATTCAATTCGTCAATTTCTATGCTATCGCTTTTCTTTTGATCAAAGCTCATCTGAAATCCTCCCTTCCAAAACCTCTTTTAACCTTAGTCTGGCTCGCGACAACCGGCTCTTAGCCGTACCCTCTGCAATGCCAAGTGTTTGTGCTGCTTCCGTTATTGTCATTTCCTGAAAGTAAACACAGAGTACAACATCCCTATATTTCTCCGGCAGAGCCAGAACGGTTTGTCTGATCATATTGTTCGTATCCTGCTTCTCAACCTCATTATAATCCGATTCACTGATAATCGCATCCTCCTGATACTCCATCATCGGTACGACCCGCCTGTTCCAGGCGCTCTTCAAATAATCCTTGCAGGTATTGATCGTGATCCGGATAATCCAGGTTTTGATGCTTGAGTTTCCCTCAAAGGTGGAAAGCTTTTGGTTCACCTTGATAAATACATCCTGAAAAATATCTTCTGCAGTATGGACATCCTTGACATACATGTATGCTGTTCTCAGCACATCATTACCATATTGTCTCATTAAGGTTTCTATTTCATATGCAGGTATTTTTTCGGAGATGTCGTTTTGTATTTCCTTATGCATCCTATTATCCCCCTATACTCTACCTTTATAACATCCGTCTTCCATATACTGTATTGATATAGTATACATGTACTACCAGACGATGTAAATGATAAAATGGATGCATTAATTCTCTTTCGCTACCTTTCTGACAATTAGACGCGGTATAAATGATTTCCGTTCCATAAAACGACTGCTCTGGCAAAGAAATTTATGGAACATATAATACCGATGGCGGCAAATGACTCTTGGACTAAAAATTCATATGCTATTCTTTTAAGCAAAAATAAATCCCAGACCTAGGAAAAGTGTGGGATTTATGGTTATTTTATGATCATAAAATATCGATTGATCAACTGCTTTGTTATTATTCTCTCTCGTTAGCTTCCTTCCTGTCGAAGGTCATCCGATATAGCCCGGCATAAATGCCGTTTTTCTGCAGCAGCTCTTCGTGGCTGCCGGATTCCTTAATGCCATCCTCAGTAAGTACCAGGATTCTCTTAGCATTCTTAATGGTTGTTAGTCTGTGAGCAATGACAAAGGTCGTACGGTTTTTCGCCAGCTTCTCAAGAGAATCCTGAACCACCTTCTCGCTTTCATTATCCAAGGAGGAGGTTGCTTCATCAAAAATAAGAATCGGTGGATTCTTCAGGAATACCCTGGCAATACTTAAGCGCTGCTTCTGCCCTCCGGACAGCTTGATGCCCCTCTGACCGATATAGGTATGGTAGCCCTCCGGAAGCTCCTTGATGAAATCATGAGCATTGGCATTCTTCGCCGCCTCCATGACCTCTTCCTCTGTAGCCTCGGGTCTGCCATAGCGGATATTATCGAGAACTGTACCGGCAAAAAGATATACCTCCTGCTGCACGATACCGATATTCTCCCTCAGGGATCTTAGCCTTAGGTCCTTAATGTCGATGCCGTCAATGGTAATACTACCCTCCGACACCTCATAAAAACGGGGAATCAGACTGCACATTGTTGTTTTCCCCACTCCCGAGGAGCCGACTAAGGCCACATATTCACCGGCTTGGACCTTCAGGTTAATATCACGGAACACCTCGGCTGAAGTATCATTATATTTAAATGCCACATCCTTGAACTCAATCTCGCCCTTCACCTCATGCAGCGTTAATGCCCCCGGCTTGTCTACAATATCGGGCTGTATCTCCATAATCTCAAAGAAGCGATCAAAACCCGTCATTCCGTTCTGGAAGGTTTCCGTGAAGTTGATCAGCTTCTTGACAGGATCGATCAGATTGCCTATATAGAGCAGGAAGGTAAGGAGATCTCCTATATTGATAATCCTATGGGTAATGAAGAGACCGCCACCGGCGATAACTGCAATATTGATCAGACCGGTGAACAGGTTCAGGCCCGAATGGAAGGCTGACATGTTCCAATAGCTGTTACGTTTGCTGTCAACGAATCTGGAGTTTCCCTGCATGAACTTCTCAATCTCAACCGTTTCATTGGCAAAGGATTTTACAACCCGGATACCGGACAGATTATCCTCAATCTGGGCATTGATATCCGCGATCCGCTCCCTGTTCTTACGAAAAGCCCGACTCATCTTTCCCCTCATATAATATGCAAAGAAAAACATAATCGGCAGGAAAGCGAATACGATCAGAGTCAACGGCAGGTTAATCCGGACCAGAATGATGAAGGCACCGACGAATTTGATGACGGATATCACAATGTCCTCCGGGCCGTGATGGCACAGCTCCGTGACATCGAACAGGTCATTCGTGATACGGGTCATCAGCTGACCGGTCTTTTGATTGTCATAAAAATTAAAGGATAATTTCTGATAGTGCTCAAAGATGTCATTCCGCATATCGTACTCCATCTTGGCACCCATGATATGTCCCTGGTAGGCAGTAAAATAATTGCTGAAGAACTCCAGAATTACTAGGCCAAGCATCATAAACAGCAGCTTTATGATAATCGGTGACGCCTGAGACATTTCATACTTCACTAATACATTATTGGTAATATAACGGACTATCATCGGATATACCAAAGAGATCGCAGCAGATATCAGTGCAAAGAGCATATCTGCCAAAAACAGTCCCCGATATGGGCGATAGTAGGATAGTAGTTTTCTCATCTTCTTACTCATATTTACCTCCACTCCGCCACAAGCGGCGGAACAAACAACACTTGAAAGAAGTTCAAAACATTTCAAGTGTTATGATGTTCTTATTAACACTTTTGGATTAGGTCTTTTACTCTGCAGAATTTTAACCTCTTTTATTATGTAAGTAAAAGGGCTGTCATGTTTCTTATAACAGCCCTGGCTTGATATAAATGTTCAAAGTAAATGAATTACAGTTATCTGGAAAGCCTCTTGGATAAGTCATACATATACTGATCAATATCCTTCGTCATAGCTAATGCTTCCTCAATATCATAATCAACAAATTTACCATCATTATGTGCAACGATACGGTTCGTTCCTCCGGCACATAGGATATCTACTGCCTTAGCTCCCATGGCTGATGCATAGTAACGATCCCTTGCGGTAGGACTTCCGCCTCTCTGGGCATGGCCGATTATGGTAGCTCTGGTCTCCATACCGGTGGCCGCTTCGATTCTCTTTGCCATTCCGTAGGAGTCACCGATACCCTCGGCGTTGATGATGATATAGTGCTTCTTCCCTGTTTCACGTCTATTGTTTATCTTATTAATTATCCTCTGCTCATCATAGTCATAACGCTCGGTGATCAAAATATCCTCAGCACCATTGGAGATACCGCACCATAATGCGATATAGCCGGCATT
The DNA here is from genome assembly GCA_023409835.1 of Bacillota bacterium. Classification (GTDB taxonomy): domain Bacteria; phylum Bacillota; class Clostridia; order Lachnospirales; family Lachnospiraceae; genus Mobilitalea. The sequence continues at coordinate 15,947 of JAEYQV010000073.1, read as the reverse complement.
CCGACCCATTACTTCAATAATACTGCAGCGCTCATGGGAGGTAGAGGTATCCCTTACCTTATCAATTGTCTGCATTGCAGTATTTACTGCCGTGTCAAAACCGATTGTATAATCGGTGCAGGCAATATCTAAGTCAATTGTTCCGGGAAGTCCGACCGTATTCACTCCGCGCTTCGCCAATGCCTGTGCACCCTTGAAGGAGCCGTCACCTCCGATAACAACCAAACCGTCTATTCCATGCCTTTTGCAAATTTCAGCACCCTTATCCTGTCCTTCCGGTTTGATGAATTCAGGACAACGAGCTGTATACAGAATCGTACCTCCGCGCTGGATGATATCCGAAGCACTTTTTGAATCCATATCAACAATGTCCTCTTCCAATAACCCCATGTAACCTCTTCTGATACCTTTAACCTTAATTCCTTCTGCCAGAGCACATCTTACAACAGCTCTTATCGCAGCATTCATCCCTGGCGCATCCCCGCCGCTTGTTAAAATACCGATAGTTTTTACTTTACTTGCCATTTATTTTTCCTCCGCTTCATCTAAAGGTCTAGAGTATTCTAATCTATTTTTCTTATAATTTCAATAGGCTTTTCCGTGATTCGTATATTTTCATCGGAATAAAGCTCTCTAAGCTTATCGATTAGCTCTTTATCGGCTTTCGTACTCCTGCTTTTTGGCAGCTTTTTTATCATTTTTTCTTCATTACAATAGATTGCTACTGAGTCATTACCATCGTATTCTCCAAGCAGAGAAAACAGTGACGACTCCTCCTTCAAATAGTCCTTCATGCAGGCAAATTTGATCCAAAGCTCCCGGGGGATACTGTCGAAGGGAATCAGCTCCTGACAGATGAGCTTTGCTGCTTTATCCTCCTCTACGGTTACCTTACCTCTGATAAACACCTTGGTATCAAGCTCCAGCATCTGCTTATGCTTCTCAAAGTCCTTCGGGAAGAGGATGACTTCTACTGTACCGAAGAGATCCTCCAGCATAAGGAAGGCCATCATACTGTTATTCCGGGTCGCTTTGACTGTTTTGCCGATAATCATACCTCCGATCAGCTCACTGTTCCCATCTACTACCTTAGGAATACCGGTTTCATCATCAAGCTGGAAGTCATTGGAGTAGGCTGTTACATTCTTATGGATTCTCTCCTCATAGGCCTCCAGAGGATGTCCGCTGACATAAATACCGAGCACCTCCTTCTCAAAGGCCAACAGCTGGTCCTTGCTGTATTCGCTTACCTCCGGAAGGGTTATCTCATAATCCTGCCGTTCCTCATCCCCTGCAAAATCAAACAGGGTCATCTGCCCGGTCAGTGTCTTCTTCTTCTCTGCAGCCAGTTGGTCTAATATCTGGATATAGCTCATCATCAGCTGCCTGCGGTTATTATGGAGATTACTGAAAACACCGGCCTTGATGAAGCTCTCAATCGTCCTCTTATTAACCTCTTTGCCGGAAAGTCTTGCCGCAAAATCCTTTAAGCTTTGATAAGGACCATGCTCCTCCCGCTCCGTAACGATAGCTTCAATTACCGGTCTACCCACTCCTTTGATTGCAGATAGTGCATAGCGGATGGCTCCGTTTGATACGGTAAAGGTAGAAGCCCCTTCATTGATATCCGGCGGCAGGATGGGGATATCCATCTGACGGCAGGTATAGATATATTCCGATACCTTTCCCGGATTATCGATTACCGAGGTCATCAAAGCAGCCATAAATTCGACCGGATAATAGCACTTTAGGTATGCTGTTTCGTAGGAAACTACGGCATAAGCCGCTGCATGGGACTTATTGAAGGCGTATTTCGCAAAATCCATCATCTCATCAAAGATATGATTAGCCACTGCTTCCGGAATTCCGTTCTTAATACAGCCAGGTACCCCCTCCTCCTCATTACCGTATACGAAGGTATGCCGTTCCTTGATCATCACAGATTCCTTCTTCTTAGACATCGCCCTTCGAACCAGGTCGCTTCTGCCGTAGCTGTAGCCCGCCAAATCCCGAACAATCTGCATAACCTGTTCCTGATAAACGATACAGCCGTAGGTCGGTGCCAGAATGGGCTCCAGCTGCGGGCATTCATAAACAATCTGTCCGGTTTCATTCTTTCCCTTAATATATTTTGGGATAAAATCCATCGGACCCGGGCGGTAGAGTGCAATACCCGCGATAATATCCTCTAAGGTCCGGGGTCTTAGTTCCTTCATAAAGCTCTTCATTCCCGAGCTTTCCAGCTGGAACACTCCCTCTGTCTTTGCAGCGGAAATCATATCATATACCTTAGTATCATTATAATCAATCTGCTTGATATCCAATTGATTCTGCCGGTCACGATTCATATTTACGAGAGCCACCGCATTCTGGATCACTGTCAACGTACGCAATCCCAGAAAGTCCATCTTTAACAGTCCCAGCTCTTCTAAGGTGGTCATCGTAAATTGTGTTGTAATAGAATCATCAGAGGATCTGGACAGAGGAACAAACTCTACAATACTATCCTTACCGATGACCACTCCGGCAGCATGCATCGAGGTATGCCTGGGCAGTCCCTCCAGCCTCTTGGACATGTCGATCAGATATTTTACCTCATTGTCGCTCTCATAGAGACGGTTTAAGTCAGGGTTGGACTTCAATGCCTTCTCTATCGTAATCCCAATCTCGGTCGGAATCATCTTAGCAACGGTATCCACCTGCGCATAAGGAAGGTCCAAGGCACGACCGACATCACGAATTACCGCACGGGCGGCCATCGTACCGAAGGTAACGATCTGCACCACCTTATCCTTACCGTATTTTGCAGTAACATAATCAATCACCTCCTGCCTGCGCTCGAAGCAGAAGTCTATATCAATATCGGGCATCGTAAGACGCTCCGGATTTAAAAAGCGCTCAAACAACAAACTATACTTGATCGGATCAATGTCCGTAATCTCCAGAGAATAGGAAACAATGGAACCTGCCGCACTTCCACGGCCGGGTCCTACCATAATGCCATGGTCCTTTGCATATTTGATAAAATCCCAGGTAATCAGGAAATAATCCACGAAGCCCATATTTTTAATGGTATCCAGCTCATAATCCAACCGTTCCCAAAGTTCTGGCGTAACCGGCTCATATCGCTTCTTCAAGCCCTCCCGGCATAGAAGGGAGAGATATTCAAATGCATCGTAAGGCTCCGGAACCGGAAAAGCGGGGAGCTTATATTCCCCAAAAGCAATCGTTACATTACAGCGCTGTGCAATCTCATAGGTATTCTCCAGGGCATCCTTGGCATAGGGAAAGATAGCCAGCATCTCCTCCGGAGATTTTAAGTAATACTGACCTCCCTCATAGCGCATCCGGTTCTCCTCATTAACCTTTTTCTGCGTCTGGATACAGAGCAGGATGTCGTGGGATTCCGCGTCCTCCGCATAGGTATAATGGACGTCGTTGGTAGCTACAAGCTTAATTCCGGTATCCTTTGATAATCGGAGCAACCCCTGATTTACTGTTTTCTGCTCCGGCATTCCGTGATCCTGCAGCTCCAGAAAGAAATTATTCTCACCGAAGATACCGCGTAGCTTTAAGGCTGATTCCTTCGCCTCTGCGTAAAAGCCTCTTCTTAAATTACCTGCAACCTCACCGCCGAGGCAGGCACTTAATGCAATGATTCCTTCCTGATATTTCTCCAGGATATCATAGTCTATCCTTGGTTTATAGTAAAAGCCCTCGAGAAATCCGATGGAGACAATCTTCATCAGATTCTGATAGCCGGCATTATTCTCCGCCAGCAGTACCAGGTGGTGGTAGCGATCTTCATTCGCACCGGCCTCCCGATCCATTCTGGAATTCGGTGCAACATACACCTCACAGCCGATAATCGGCTTCACTCCCTCGGCCATACAGGCTTTGTAGAAGTCAATGACTCCGTACATCACGCCATGATCTGTTATTGACAGGCTGTCCATCCCAAGCTCCTTGGCGCGCAGCACAAGCTCCTTGATCTTACCTGAACCATCCAGAAGGCTATATTCCGTATGTAAATGTAAATGAGTAAAATTCATCTTATCCCTCCTATCGAACCTGCGCCTGTCCCTGCCTGTTCCTTCTTACATTTTATCATTGGCACGAAACCTTATCAATCCTTTTATCATAAATAGAGGATAAGGAATATATGGGACAGGGCTGTTGTCAAAAACTATAAATTAAAAGCGAAAGCATTGGACTTCCCTTAATGCACTGTTGAGAGAACGCTCTTCTGGATTGGTAGGCCAATGATGGACATTCATGTCCGGTCATGGCATACCAATCCGGGAAAGTGTACTCTCACCTGTGTGTGTGGGTAGTCCTATGCTCTCGCTTTCATATATCACTTATAATAACAGACCTCAAAAACAATATCTATTCAACCTACCAGTCTCTTGGCGGACGTTCCGGATCTATGATGGTCTTAGGATCAAATAAATCCGTCAGTCGCTCGGGGAATTGCAGCATCGCCTGACCATCGAGCGGTCTTCTGGTCATTCTTACATAGTCCTTCTTGATGTGCATCCAGGGTGCACTATATACGCCACAATAATAGTTAAAGCCCATCTCCTTGAGCAGCTTATATTTATCACTGCTGTAAGTACCCATCGTCGTCTCAATATCGACACCATACGGGAATATCAGAATATCCGTAGCTCCGATAATCGGTTCCACTTCATCTCTCCAACGCTTGGCATCCGTCTCTATCTGGGAGACAGTTCTTTGTGACATATTCTTATGCCCCCAGGTATGGGATGCAAATTCCCAACCCTCCGCCTTCATCGCATCGGCAACCGCCTTCGCTGTTATCTTATCCTGCTCATAGGTCGGTGATTCCGGATCATCGGTCCGATATCCCAAAACACCTTCATAACCGGTCAGAGCTAAGATACCTTTGGCTCCCCGATAGGAAAAATCCGGGTGCTCTTCTACGAATTGGTCAATAATCGGTACCATATCAAAGGCACCGGTAACTACAGATCCATCATCCTGTGCCAGCTCACAGGTTATTTTCCCATCCTCACCGATTACGATTCGGGAGGCAAAACCGTCTCCGGTCATATAATTATAATAGCTGACATCATCCTGTGACAGAACAAAAGGCTTCTTACCCTGCGGCAGATAGATCTCCTGGGCTTTAAACTCGGTTGTTCCATCTTCTTTTTTTACCTGTTTTGCTATATCGTGAATACTGACCAGAACATATCCATCCTCATACATCTTTTGAATAATGTTCTTAAACTCAGCTATCGTTGTCATATACATATTATAACCCGCTTGATCCTCATCCCCATCAAAAGCCTTGGAATTATCCGCAATCAGAGAATGGAAGAATATATGGTTGAACTGAGTTACGGAATCATAGGAGCCACCGTATAAAACCAGTGAGGCCTTCTGTGCTTCTATATCCGTGATTGCCTGCATCAATACCGGATATACCTGATAACCGCCTTCCTTACCCTGATAACTCTTAATCAGCTCGATCGCTTCGTCATAATCATAGCCCAAGGTCAGCTGCTTCGCCTGATTGACCAGTGCATCCCTGTCAGCAATCTCCTGCTGCAGGCGTTCCTGCTCTTCTAGGGCCGCTTTCTGCTCGGGTGTTAAATCCTCCTTCTCTTCCTTCTTCTCTGATAAATTCCCATCGGAAGATTCGTTCTCTTCGGAGGCTTTCGGATTCTTATTCAGATTGGTAATTACATAATAACCTCCGAATAGTAACATAAGAATAACTATTTCAAGGATTATTATTCCTTTTAACTTTGATTTTGATTTTCTTTTCTTGTTTTGTGCCGTCATACGCCACCCCTTTTCCACACAAAAAATTATATCGTTACTATTCTCCATCGGCATCAAAATAATTATACCACATGCATTTCCCAATTTCCTTACAAAAGTATTAAACTTTTGTGTCAAAATCAGCGTAAAAGTGTGTCGGAAATAACCGCTTGCCTGCTTGAGTCAGTCATCTGCGAAAAAGATAAAACGATAAACTCTTTTCCTTGACAAAACCGGATTGTTTGCTTCTGGCAGCCAATAAAAATGGCGAAAGCAGTCTTGGCTTCCCAAGTCTGTCTTTCGCCATATAATAGCATTCCCTGCTCTTATTTACTACTTAAATATTTCTCAATGTTATCAATTGCCGATTTCTCGTCCGGACCATCAGCAGATACTGTAACTGATTCACCGGAAGCTATTCCAAGGCTCATCATGCCCATAATACTTTTCGCATTAACCTTCCTGTCATTACTCTCTACATGGATACTGCACTCATACTGGCTTGCTACCTGAACCAGTAAAGCAACCGGTCTTGCTTCCAGACCTGTGGGGATATTAATTACTATTTCCTTTGTTATCATAACTATTTTCCTCCTTATGCTCCCGAAAATATTCAGCGATCATACTTAATTTTCGTAATCTATGATTAACACCTGATTTGCCGATTGGCGGTGAGAGCATTGCACCAAGCTCCTTTAGGGAAGCCTCCGGATATTGGATTCGCAGTCTGGCGATATCCTCCAGTCCTTCGGCTAAATCACCAAATCCTATACTGTCCCTGATGAAAATAATATCATCGATCTGCTTAGACGCCGCTACTACTGTTTTATTAATATTCGCTGCCTCACAATTCACCTGACGGTTCACCTGGTTACGCATTTCCTTCAGAATTCTCACATTCTCCAGATTCATCAATGCAACATGAGCTTCCATCACATTCAGAAGATCTACTATCTGAGAGCCCTCTTTGATGTATACCACATAGCTTTTCTTTCTGGTTACTATTTTCGCATCGATAGAAAAACTTTGAATCAAGGATTTTAAATGCTCTGCTTTTTCCGAATCATTTACCACAATCTCAAGGTGATAGGATTTTTTGGGATTGCTCATAGAGCCTGAGGTCAAAAATGCACCCCTGATAAATGCTCTTTTACAGCAGGAATTCTGCACAATCAGCTGACTTGCTTTCCCTATTTCCCCACCTGATAATCCTTCATAGGGAAGCTTTGCTGCCTGCAAAATTCTGATTACCATCTGTTGGTCTGTGACATACAGGGTATAAAGCTGGCTTTCCTTGCTGTGGGAATTGCGTCGTATTGAAATGTCAATACATATATTAAAGGTTTTTCTGATTAATGTAAAGTATTTTCTTGCAACTACCAGACTTTCGGTCTGTAATTTAAGATAATAGCCCTTTCCGGTAGTGATAATCACGCCTCCGAAGGAAAGAATTGCCGCCAGCTCTGCAAGGCTGCAATGTCTGGCTTCTCCATGCTGCAGGGACAGTTCTTCCTTCACATCTTTTGAAAATGACATAACAAACCTCCAAACCACAGAAACAAGTGTCAAATCGACCTATCTTCCCACTTCCGATCGAGTAATAGAGCTGTACCCATAATATTCGCGTCGGGTGTTTAAGTGATTCACCTTGTTCCTGCTGCCATATTGCAGCTTGTTTACAGATAATATACTTCCTTTACCGGTTGAAATTATTCATCCTTCTCAATATCCCTATGCTCAACCTTCAGTCCGTATTCCGTTTTCCTTAACTGTTTTGTAAGCTCGTTCACCAGTGTTACTGATCTGTGCTTTCCCCCTGTGCAGCCAATGCTGATCACCAGCTGGTTCTTGCCCTCTTCAATATAATGAGGAATTAAGAAAATAAGCATGTCCGTTAGCTTATTAAGAAATTCCACAGCTGCCTCCGAATTCATCACATAACTGCTGACCTCCGGATCATTGCCGGTTTTCTTCTTAAGTCCAGGTATATAATAGGGATTTGGCAGGAATCTGACATCAAAAACCAGATCAGAATCCACCGGAATCCCATATTTAAAGCCAAAGGATAACACGGTTATGATAAAATTATTAAATTTCTCATCTTCTACATATATTCTATAAATCTGAGCCTTCAAATCCCGAATCAGAAGATGGCTGGTGTCGATAATAACATCTGCCTTCTTCCTTAGAAATTCCAGTCTCTCCCGTTCCAGCTCAATCCCCTTATCCACTCTTCCGGCACCGGATAACGGATGAATTCGTCTGGTTTCCTTATACCTCTTCACCAATACCTCAGGTGCACAGTCAAGGAACAAGATCTCATAGGAAAAGCTGTTCCGCTTCATATCCTCGAGCACATAATCCAGCTCCCTTAAAGCAGTACCGCTTCTGATGTCCAGACCCAGTGCCACCTTCTCCTGATTCCCTTGGGTAATTAACCTGATAAATTTCTTCACCAGCTGGATCGGCAGGTTATCCACGCAGAAATACCCGGAATCCTCCAGCATCTTTAAGACTGAACTTTTTCCTGCACCGGACATGCCGGTAACAATTACAAATCGCATCTTACTCATGACCTTTCTGTTATCCGCAATGTCCCGATTATAGTATAAGCCATCTTGCTAAGGCCTAAGAACAATCGGCTTTATCCTACCGTACCATCCATATGCCGGGCGGTAGCCTTTATGATCGGCTTATAATGATACAGAACCTCAGAAGCCTAAAAATTTAACCTCCGGCTCCAGCCTTACACCATATTTCTCATCTACTATTCTGATGACTTCCTTTACCAGATGAATAAAATCCTCCGCAGTAGCCTGCTCCGCATTAATCAGAAAGCCGCAATGCTTCTCCGATACCTGTGCGCCTCCAACCCGAAAACCGCTTAAACCGGAATCATGAATCAGCTTACCGGCATAAAATCCGGCAGGTCTCTTAAAGGTACTGCCTGCACTGTACTTATCCAGCGGCTGCTTCTTCCGCCTCAATGCATTCAGCTCCTGAATTCTATTGATAATCTGCTCCTGATCGCCATGTTTTAAGGACATCGTTGCTTCCAGTACGATATAGGGTTCCTTCTGCAGGATACTGGTCCGATATCCAAGCTGCAATTCCTCATTACTCAAATCCTTTATATTTCCCTCCCGGTCCATTACCCGGGTACTAATCAGGCATTGCTTCATCTCGCCGTCATAGGCTCCGGCATTCATCGTCACGGCTCCTCCCAGGGTTCCCGGGATACCGGCTGCAAATTCAAAGCCGGTCAGGCTATGCCTGGCTATTTCACTCGCCAGCCTGGATAGCAATACTCCTGCCTGGGCCGTTACGATACCTTCGTCATTAACGATTATTTCAGAGAAGTTCTCACCAAGCTTTATGATAACTCCGCGATAGCCTTTATCCGATACCAGAAGATTGCTGCCGTTGCCCATGATATAATAGGGCTTGCTATTCTCCTTGCATAAACGGATCACTGCCTTGATCTCGTCGGTATTGGCAGGTGTGATAAAGTAATCCGCTTCTCCTCCGATATGAAGAGAGGTATGGTTTTCCATCCGTTCTTTAACCTTAATCCTATCCTCAGGCAATGCTTTGTATAAATCTTTTAAAAATAAATCCTCCACGAATGACCCTCCAAATGCAGATACATTACATAGTAACCTATTCGATACCAATCATTTTGATGCCAGGATCAGCTTCGCAGCACCGTAAATACCGGCATCATTTCCTAAGACAGCCAGCCGGAATTCTTTATCCTTCAACGCATCCATGGCATTAGTCTTGTAATGTTTTCTCACCGTATCCGTAATAATCTCTCCTGCCTTCGAGACGCCTCCCCCGATAACAAATACCTCGGGGTCAATTACCTGGGCTATATGGGAGAAGGCGATTCCTAAGTATCTGCAGGCCTCATCCACAACCCTTAAGGCCAGCAGGTCCCCTTCCTTCGCACAATCAAATACCATCTTAGCACTGATTTCATTTGCTTTCCGAAGTCTGGAGGGCTCCTGTGAATTCTCTAAGTAAGACTTTGCCAGCCTTACGATTCCGGTTGCGGAGGCATACTGCTCCAGACAGCCCTTCTTCCCGCAGCCACAGGTGGCCTGTTCCTCCTCATTCACGAATATATGACCAATCTCTCCGGCTGCACCGTTACTGCCTGCCAGAATGGAACCGTTTAATATGATTCCTCCTCCGACACCGGTACCAAGAGTCGCAAGCACCATATTTCGATAGCCTTTTCCGCTTCCCTGCCACAGCTCTCCAAGAGCTGCAACATTGGCATCGTTACCGGCCTTTATCTCGAATCCGGTCAGCTCCCGCATCTCTTCCACTATATTGAAATAGCCCATTCCCAGGTTCGCAAGCTCCAGAACATCCCCATTGTCCCTGACAGGTCCCGGGATTCCCACACCAATCCCAACGATTGCTTCCCGGGTCAGATTCAACTCTTTAATCTTTCCGATAATAAAGTCTGCTGTATCCTTCAGAATGTCCTTACCATTCCCTGTCTTTCGTGTAGCAAAGTCCCATTTCTGCAGGAGCTTACCCTCTGAACTGAATAAGCCTACCTTAACAGCTGTTCCGCCTATATCTACTCCAAAGCATAATCGTTCCATCTTATTCTCCTTAACACCTGTATCTTATTTATCATTCCTTCGCAGATTATTGGTTACACGGTTATAGATTTCCTGTGCCGCATTGTAACCCATCTTCTTCTGGCGGTAATTAACTGCTGCCGCCTCACAGATAATCGCAAGATTTCTGCCCGGACGAATCGGTATGGAATTACACACTACTTTGTTCCCCAGGAATTCAATGTATTGTTCCTCCAGACCTAGTCTGTCATATTGTTTATCCTTATTCCATTCCTCCAGCTTAATGACCAGATCAATTGCCTGTGTGTTCTTAACACTCTCCACACCGAACAGGGTCTTGACATCAATAATGCCGATTCCCCTCAGCTCAATAAAATGTCTGGTGATATCCGGTGACGTACCGATCAGGGTATCGTCACTAACCTTCTTAATCTCTACGACATCATCTGCAACAAGACGGTGTCCGCGCTTGATTAGTTCAAGGGCAGCTTCACTCTTACCGATTCCGCTTTCACCCATAATCAGGATACCCTCACCGTAGACATCCACCAGCACTCCATGAATCGTTATCCTGGGTGCCAGCTCTACCTTCAGCCAGCGTATCACTTCTGCCATAAAAGAGGAGGTGGTTTTGGTGGTTCTGAGAATCGGAATCTCTTTCTCAACAGCCAGCTTGATCGTCTCCTCCGAGATCTCCATATTCCTGCAATATACAATACAGGGAACCTTATAATCCATCAGCTTCCGGATAATCTCCAGGCGATGCACGCTATCCAGCTTCTGCATATAAGCCTGCTCCACATGTCCGATGACCTGGACACGTTCCGAATCAAAATGGTCAAAAAAGCCTGCCAGCTGAAGTGCTGGCCGATTCACATCCGGCTGTGATATTCTGATACTGTTAATATCTATCTCCGGAGTACAGTTCTCTAAATTCATCTTTTCAATTAAACGAACCAATTCAACCGTGTACATTACTCATCCTCCTAATCAATCTCTTAATCGAATTGGGCAATTCCTACAGGGGTTGTGTACCCTGTAATTATTTCCGAAGCCCAAGTCTTCGTATTATTCTAACATAATTTCTCCATTACTGTAAATGCTTATCAGGAATTCGGTTTATGAAAAAACTCGTAAACCTGTTCCGCAGCTCTCCGGTTCATGGAGGGTACCTTCATAATATCCTCTACTTCAGCAGTCTGTAGGTTCTCCAACGACTGGAAGTGCTTCATCAGTGCCCGTCTTCTGGTCGGACCGACACCGGTGATATCATCCAGAATGGAGTGTACCTGATGCTTTTGTCTGATCTGTCTATGATACTCAATTGCGAAGCGGTGTGTCTCATCCTGAATTCTGGTTATCAGATGAAATAGCTCGCTGCTCTTATCTATCGGAAGCTCTTCCTTCTCATAATACAAACCTCTGGTCCTATGGTTATCGTCCTTGACCATTCCGCATACAGCTATATTCAGCTTTAGCTCGGACAATACCTTAAGGGCAATTCCTACCTGCCCCTTACCGCCATCCATCAGAATTAGGTCCGGATATCTTGTAAAGCTGCCCAAAGACTCATCCAGCTTCTTCTCCCTCAGCTCCTCCAGCTCCTTCTCCGCATGCATAAACCGCCTGGTCAGCATCTCATACATGGAGGCATAATCATCCGGTCCCTGAATGGATTTAATCTTAAATTTCCTGTAATCCGCCCTCTTGGGCTTGCCGTTCTCATAAACCACCATGGAGCCGACTGTTTCAAAGCCGGAGGTATTGGAAATATCAAAGGATTCGATGCGTTTAATATACGGAAGTCGAAGATACTCCGCCAGCTCTTCCAATGCACCGGTCGTTCTGGCTTCCTCTCTCTTGATTTTCTCCACGTCCTGATGGAGAACCAGCTCGGCATTCTTCTTGGCAAGCTCAACTAATTTCTCCTTCTCTCCCTTTTTCGGAACCTTCAGATAGACCTTCTGGCCCCTTCTGGCACTGAGCCACTCGGCAATCAGTGCTTCCTCCTCCAGCTCCGTTTCCAGGAAGATCTCCTTGGGAATATAGGGTGTGCCTGCGTAAAACTGCTTCACAAAGCTGGTGATAACCTGACTATCCGTTTCTCCCTCGACACCGGACACATGGAAATGATCCCTTCCAATCAGTTTACCGTTACGGATGAAGAAGGTCTGTACAACCGCTTCATCCTTCTCCCGGGCAAAGGCTATGATATCCCGGTCCAGCTGATCCGTGTTGTTGATTTTTTGCTTATTTACAATCATCTTAACACTTCCAAGCAGATCTCTAACCTGGGCTGCCTTCTCAAATTCCATATGATCAGAGGCTTCCTTCATCCGGTCCTCCAGCATCTTAACGACCCGGGTATAATTCCCGTTCAAAAATTCCATTACCTCATTGATGTTACCCCGGTAATCCTCCTCTGCGATGAAGCCCTGGCAGGGCGCGTCGCACTGTCCCATATAATAATAAAGACAGGGACGTTCCTTCCCGATATCCTTTGGTAATACCCGGTTGCAGGTCCGTATTTTATAGATTTTCCGTAAAAGCTCCAGAATATCCTTGACGGCACTGACACTGGTGTAAGGGCCGAAATACTTCGATTTATCCTTCTTCATCTCCCGGGAAAACAGAACCCGGGGATAGGCTTCATTCGTCGTAACCCGGATATAAGGATAGGACTTATCATCCTTAAGCATCGTATTATACTTCGGACTGTGTTCCTTAATCAGATTACACTCGAGAACCAGAGCCTCCATCTCGGAATCCGTGATGATATACTCAAAATGATCAATATGCTCCACCATCTGCTGTATCTTCACGGACAGATTCCGACTACTCTGAAAGTACTGTCTCACCCGGTTCTTTAGGATAATCGCTTTTCCTACATAGATAATTGTATCCTGCTTATCTCTCATGATATATACTCCCGGCTTCGCGGGCAGCTTTTTTAATTCTTCTTCTATATCAAACATACTGTGCTCCTATCAGCTATTCCGGTTATAATGATCAACATAATTACTCAGCTAAAGTCTCCTACTTTCCTGATGATTATAACACATTCCTGTTTTGGTATACAATAGGGTTCCATGAATGCAGCCGGTAATAGCTGCTCGGGTCAAATTATTAATTGATAGGATGCTAACTCCTATCAACGATAAAAGCTGCCGCACAACATTTATGCGGCAGCCCAATGGTTCAAATCATCTTAGCTGAATTTGTTTATTGTACAACAGCAGGTTCAACTGCTTCCTCTACCGGGATTCCCTTCACTTCACGATAGATTCTCATGAATTCATCACCGGTGATGGTTTCTTTGTTAATCAGGTAATCTGCTATCTTATCCAGAACCTCTCTGTTATCCTTTAAGAGCTCCTCTGCCTTCGTATAGCAGTTCTTTAAAATATCCATAACCTCTTTATCAATCTCTCCGGCTGTTTCATCGCCGCAGTTTAATACGGGTCTGCCGTCAAGGTATTTGTTCTCTACAGATTCCAGTCCCATCAGACCGAACTTATCGGACATACCATACTGGGTTACCATAGCTCTTGCCAGGGCGGTTGCTTTCTCAATATCATTGGAAGCACCGGTGGTTATGGAATTAAATACCAGCTTCTCAGCTGCACGGCCACCATAAAGAGTTATGATCCGGGTTAAAATCTCCTCCTGGCTCATCAGATATTTCTCCTCCTCAGGCACCTGCATTACATAACCTAAGGAACCCATGGTTCTCGGAACGATTGTGATCTTCTGAACCGGCTCCGCATGCTTCTCCAGAGCAGTTACCAGCGCGTGTCCGACCTCGTGGTAAGCTACGATCTTCTTCTCTTCCTTGCTTAAGATCCGGTCCTTTTTCTCTTTACCCGCAATTACAACCTCCACGGATTCGAACAGATCCTCCTGGGTTACCACGGTCCTGCCCTGCTTTACTGCAAGGATTGCCGCTTCATTGATCATATTCGCCAGATCGGAGCCCACAGCACCGCTGGTTGCACGGCCGATTGCTTCCAGGTCCACGGAATCATGCATCAGTACGTTCTTCGAATGTACCTTCAGAATATCCACGCGACCCTTTAAGTCCGGTTTATCAACAATAATTCTTCGGTCAAAGCGGCCCGGACGAAGAAGTGCTTTATCCAGAACCTCCGGACGGTTGGTTGCGCCCAGTACGACAAGACCCTTAGAGGAATCAAAACCATCCATGTTGGAAAGCAGCTGGTTCAAGGTCTGCTCCCGCTCGTCATTACCGCCGCCATAATGGGAATCCCTGCTCTTACCGATGGCATCAATCTCATCGATGAAGATAATACAGGGAGCTGATTGCTGTGCCTGCTTAAACAGATCTCTTACTCTGGATGCACCGACACCCACGAACATCTCTACGAAATCAGAACCGGATAAGGAGAAGAACGGAACCTTAGCTTCTCCGGCAACGGCCTTCGCCAGAAGGGTTTTACCGGTTCCCGGAGGTCCCACCAGCAGGGCACCCTTCGGAAGCTTCGCACCGATCCGGGTATATTTCGCAGGGTTGTGAAGGAAATCAACGATCTCCGTTAAGGATTCCTTCGCCTCCTCCTGACCTGCCACATCCTTAAAGGTTACTCCGGTCTGTTTTTCCACATATACCTTTGCATTGCTCTTACCGACTCCCATAACTCCGCCGCTGTTCTTGGATATAGCTTTAAACAGGAACCACATCACGACGTAGATTAGTATGAACGGCAGAATCATGGTTAAGATGCTGTCCAGTATGGAGGTACGGTTATCCACTACCTGTTGCTTTACTTCAATATTAGCCTTATCCAGACGTTCTAACAGTGTTTGATCATACAGACTGCTTCCATAGCCTGTGTAATACGTAATATCATAGGATGGTGACGGCTGGTTCACGGGAACGAATTTAATCTTATCCGCCTGAAACAGAACCGATTTCACCTCACCCTTATCGACCATATCCAGAAATTCATTATAGGTCTTCTCAATATTGGTACTTTCCCGTATCTGGTCTGATATCAGGGAAAACATATACCATATGAATAAAGCGGATACCAGTGTAATGATAATCGCGGTCCGATTCGGCATATTGCTTTTATTCGGTTTTTTATTGTTATTATTATCCATTCAGTCCTCCTGTCAGATTATTTACCTTATTGATATAGAAAAGAAAACTTCTTATTTACTTATATATAATAGAAATCCTATATCTTCCATATAATAACCGTATATTTCATTATACCTATAGTCTTTCCATAAATCAATTAAATTGTTCTTAAAATTCTGTGACGAAACTGTGTAGAGTGAAAATAAATAGCTATTTTCACTCTTCCAAGTTTGAGCCTGCGTATTCCTCGGCTCAAACTTATTTTAACGAAGCAATCTTTTCCTATTTATGCTTGACATAGCTATTTTCACTCTTCCAAGTTTGAGCCTGCGTATTCCTCGGCTCAAACTTATTCTAATGAATCAATCTTTTCCTAATTATGCTTGACATAACTATTATCACTCTTCCAAGTTTGAGCCTGCGTATTCCTCGGCTCAAACTTATTCTAATGAATC
>JAEYQV010000061.1 GCA_023409835.1 Bacillota bacterium | reverse complement strand
TTTTGAAGGAAAATGAAACAACAGGCAACAACAGCAATAAACAAGTAAAGGAAAAGAATTTGAAGAATAATAACAAGAACGATATAGAAACAACGGGCCTTAAGAAGGAAAATACAACCAGAGGCCGCAGAGGCAGATCCAAGGCTGCAGCAGTCAGCAAGACAAACGATACCGAGCTATCAGTAATGAGACCGAACAGGGATATTGAACCAGTAGTAAAAAGGAATAATAAAGAAGTAATAAACGCGAAAAATTTACCGGAGAAGGATGGTAACGTTAATAAGCCGGGCCTGGATTTTAAGGGCGTTAAAATAATTCCCCTGGGCGGTCTTGAAAAGATCGGAATGAACATTACAGCAATTGAATATGAGGACAGTATTATCGTCATTGATTGTGGCTTATCCTTTCCGGAGGATGAGATGCTTGGAATTGATCTTGTAATTCCGGATGTCACATATCTTAAGGATAACATCGATAAGGTGAAGGGCTTCGTCATTACTCATGGTCATGAGGATCATATCGGTGCCCTGCCTTATATCCTGAAGGATATTAATGTTCCGGTATACGCAACCAGATTAACGACTGCAATCATAGAGAGCAAACTAAAGGAACATAATCTGTTAAAGAACACGAAGAGAAAGATCATCAAATACGGTCAGTCCATCAATCTTGGGTGCTTCCGAATCGAATTCGTAAGAACAAACCATAGTATTGCCGATGCGGCAGCCTTAGCGATCTTCTCACCGGCAGGCATCATATTCCATACCGGTGATTTTAAAGTGGATTTTACCCCTGTATTCGGAAGCCCGATCGATCTTCAGAGAATCGGAGAGATTGGAAAGAAGGGTGTACTTGCCCTGCTCTGTGACAGTACCAACGTAGAACGTCCGGGGTACACAATGTCAGAAAGTACGGTTGGTAAGACCTTTGATAATATATTCGCGGATTACTCCAAACAGAGAATCATCGTGGCGACCTTTGCCTCCAACGTGGACCGTGTACAGCAGATTATCAATTCTGCTGCGAAATACGGCAGGAAGGTAGTAATTGAAGGCCGCAGCATGGTGAACATTATCACGACGGCTACGGAGCATGGTTATATTACCATGCCGGAGAATATGCTGATTGATATTGAACAGATGAAGAACTATACGGATGACCAGCTGGTGTTAATCACAACGGGAAGCCAGGGCGAGACGATGGCGGCTCTTTCCCGTATCGCAGCCTCCATCCATAAGAAGGTGTCCATCCAGCCGGGGGATGTCGTTATCTTAAGCTCGACCCCGATTCCCGGTAATGAGAAAGCGGTTTCAAAGGTAATCAATGATTTATCCATGAAGGGTGCCAAGGTAATCTATCAGGATACCCACGTATCAGGCCATGCCTGCCAGGAGGAGATCAAGCTGATCTATTCCCTGACAAAGCCCAAATATGCGGTACCGGTGCATGGGGAATACCGGCATCTGATTCGACATGCTGAGATTGCTCAGATGATGGGAATTCCGAAGGAGAACATCTTCCTGTTATCTTCCGGAGATGTATTGACCCTGTCTGAGGAGAAGGCTGCAATTACCGGTGAGGTAACAGCTCAGGGAATCCTCGTGGATGGTCTTGGCGTCGGTGATGTCGGAAATATCGTACTCCGTGACAGACAGCTGTTATCGGAGAACGGCTTAATCATTGTGGTAGTATCACTTGAAAAATATAGCAACCAGATCATGGCAGGTCCCGACATTGTTTCCCGAGGCTTTGTATATGTCCGGGAGTCAGAGAATCTGATGGATGAGGCCAGAGAGGTTGTTGTGAAGGCTTTGGATAAATGCATGAGCAGGAATAACTCTGATTGGGGTAAGATGAAGACAGAGATTAGAGATTCCCTCAGTGATTTCATCTGGAAGAAGACGAAGCGGAACCCTATGATATTACCTATCATAATGGAAGTGTAATGTAATATAACGGAGTTTAATTCCGAACCGCTTCCGGGCTGTTTAAGCTGCCAGACGGCAACAGGGCTTGTGAATAGGTAACTAAGGTAAGGAGAGTTAAAATGGCAGACAAGTCTACATCAGTTAAGGTCACATTGAAGGTATCAAGCTTTATCTTACGCTTCTTAATGAATATTGTTTTTTACATTCTGGTGGTGATAGCGGTAATTTATGTAAGCAAACAGGCTTATGATTTTACCTATCAGCTCTATGGCCCGGTTACCGTGGATGAAGCACCCGGAAGGAATATCGTAATTCAGATCAATAAGGGCGATTCTACCATGGATGTTGCAACCAAGCTGGATCTGAACCGAGCAATTGTAAATAAATACTCCTTTGTTATAAAGGTGAAGCTACAGGACCTGACAATTATGGCCGGAACCTACAATATTAACTCTTCCATGACCTATCAGGAGATTCTGGATACCATTACAAACTATAAGAATTCCATCGTTCAGGAGGAAGAGCCGAAGGCGGAACAGGATAAGTAATATGATCGTTGATGAGAGAATAACAGCATATATAAATTCCCTTGAGAAGGAGCTCCCACCGGAGCTCCTTACTCTGGAAAGAGAGGCACATAAGAATCATGTGCCGATTATAAAGAAGGAAACCCAGGGGGTTCTCCGATTCTTACTGCGAATGCAGCAGCCAATCAGGATTCTTGAGGTCGGAACAGCCGTCGGCTTTTCCGCCCTCTTTATGAGTGAATATACAAGAAAAGAGTGTAGGATTACCACAATAGAGAAGGTGCCGATGCGCCTTGTTGTAGCGGAGAAGAATCTGACGGATCCGGTATTTCCCCATAAGGATAAGATCAGGCTTATTAAAGGGGAAGCACTGGAGGTCCTGAAGGAGCTTTCGAATCAGGGGGAGAAGTACGATTTCATCTTCCTCGATGCAGCCAAAGCACAATATATGAGCTTTCTGCCGGAGCTGATGAAGCTGATCGCAGAACGCGGTATGTTGGTAACGGATAATGTGCTGCAGGACGGCACAGTTACAAATTCCAGATACAGCATCACCCGGAGGGACCGTACAATCCATGCAAGAATGAGGGAATACCTCTATGAGATTACCCATAGGGAGGAGCTGGAGACTGTGCTCCTGCCGGTGGGAGACGGAATTGCCGTCAGCGTGAGGGTGTAATCGTTGGTTAGCTCAAAGGATAAGGCGTATTGCGCCTATCGAGCGTGATGGATAAGAAAGAAGGATGTTTATGACTTTAAATAGAACGAAACCGGAGCTGTTAATTCCGGCAGGTAACCTTGAGACACTCCGCACAGCGGTAATGTATGGAGCAGACGCAATCTATATCGGTGGCGATCTATACGGGTTGCGGGCCAAAGCAAAGAACTTCTCCATGGAGGAGATGAGGGAGGGAATTTCCTTCGCTCACGAACACGGTAAGAAGGTATATGTGACCGCAAATATAACAGCCCATAACGATGATCTGGAGGGAATCAGACAGTATTTTAAGGAATTGAAGGGCTTCGGTGCTGACAGACCGGATGCACTTATCATCTCCGATCCGGGTGTGTTCTCCATAGCGCTGGAGGAGATGCCTGAGACGGAGCTTCATATCAGTACCCAGGCGAATAATACGAATTATGAAACCTATCGCTTCTGGCATAGACTCGGGGCTTCCAGAGTGGTATCAGCCAGAGAATTATCCCTTGCAGAGCTGGCTGAGCTAAGGTCGAAGATACCGGAGGCGATGGAGATAGAAACCTTCGTACACGGAGCAATGTGTATCGCCTACTCCGGACGGTGCCTGCTAAGCAATTATTTTACCGGCAGGGATGCCAATCTTGGCGAGTGTACCCATTCCTGCCGCTGGAGATATCATATCGTGGAAGAAACCAGACCCGGGGAATATCTTCCGATTGAAGAGAATGAGCGGGGCACCTATATCTTTAACTCCAAAGACCTCTGTATGTTAGAATACATTCCACAGCTTATTGAGGCCGGAATTAACAGCTTCAAGGTGGAGGGCAGGATGAAGACAGCCCTGTATGTGGCTACGGTTGCCAGAACCTACCGGAGAGCAATCGATGAATACTTCCTGGATCCAAAGCTTTACGAGAAGAATAAGCCGCTTTATATGGAGGAGATTCGTAAGGGTGTGAATCGCCAATTCACAACGGGCTTCTTCTTCGGCAAGCCGAAGCATGAGGATCAGATCTATGACCATAATACCTATGAGAAGGCTTATACCTATCTCGGTACCGTATCCGGTGAACGGGAGGGACTCTACCTTCTGGAACAGAAGAATAAATTCACAGTCGGAGAGACCGTGGAGATCATCAAGCCGGACGGTAGTACGATAGAAACTTTGGTGAAGAGAATTACGGATGAAAATGGAATGGATATGGAAAGCTGTCCGCATCCAAGACAGATGATCTATGTGGATTTAGGAACAGAATTAGAGAGGTTTGATATAATAAGACGGAAGGAATAAATAATTCCTTCCGTCTTATTATTGTATCGCAGAGAAAATAAACCACCTGCTCTGCAGGTGTGTCCCCAGTAGCTTTAGCTTCAAGAAAAAAACCTCCTATGTTAATATAAATGTGGGTTTGCCAACCACAAAAATTAACAT
>JAEYQV010000052.1 GCA_023409835.1 Bacillota bacterium | reverse complement strand
CGACGGTGATTTTGATATGTATGAAATTGTGAAAGCACTTCATGAGATTGGCTTTGATGGTGTTGTGCGTCCGGACCACGGCAGAATGATCTGGGGGGAGCAGGCAAGACCGGGCTACGGCTTATATGACCGAGCTCTCGGAGTGGCCTATCTGAATGGATTACTCGAAGCAATCCGAAAGAACAATAAGTAAAGCGGAGCTTATCAGTTTATATAGAGATGAACTTTTCAGGACTGTTTGAGATATAAGAAACGGTAGCATGTTAGGAAAAGTGTATGGAAAGGTCGGAGAAAATGAAATTAGTAAACTACGATTCCTCCTGGAAGCGGAAGGACTATGAAATACCGGAATATGATCGTGAGAAGCTGCGTAAGGACACAACGGCGGAACCCACCTGGATACATTTTGGTGCAGGTAATATCTTTCGTGGCTTTCCGGCAGCAGCTCTACAGAGAATGCTGAGGGAAGGTAGCTATGATAAAGGTGTCATCGTAAGCGAAGGCTTTGACTATGAGATTATAGAGAAGGTGTATCAGCCCTATGATAACCTAAGCCTTCTGGTCGTTCTAAAATCAAACGGCAGCCTTGAGAAGAAGGTAATCGGCAGTGTCGTGGAAGCTGTTGCCGCAGATACCGCTTCACAAACCGAGTGGAACCGTCTGAAGGAAATCTTCAGTGCACCATCCCTCCAGCTGGTAAGCTTTACGATTACGGAGAAGGGGTATAGTCTGATCGATTCCAAGGGAGAATATATTGATTTAGTTGCCAATGATTTTGTTACGGGGCCGGAGCAGCCAGCTCACATCATGGGAAAAATCACCGCGCTGATGCTTACAAGATATCGGACGGGAGCTGCACCGATTACCCTGGTCAGCATGGATAATTGCTCCCATAATGGAGACAAGCTGTATTCGGCGGTAGAGTCCTATGCAGTAAACTGGAGGAAGAACGGCTTCGTTGAAGAGGGCTTTTTAAGCTATCTCAGAGATAAGAAGAAGGTAGCCTTCCCCTGGAGCATGATAGATAAGATTACCCCGAGACCCGATGCCAAGGTTAAGAGAATACTTGAGGAGGACGGCTTTGAGGACACTGAGCTGATGATAACCGGTAAATACACTTATACGGCTCCCTTTGTTAATGCAGAGGAGACAGAGTATCTGGTAATCGAAGATACCTTCCCCAACGGAAGGCCACCCTTTGAGAAAGCGGGTTTTCTGTTAACGGACCGTGAAACCGTGGATAAGGTGGAGAGGATGAAGGTCTGCACCTGTTTAAATCCGCTTCATACCTCGCTGGCAATCTTCGGCTGCCTGCTATCCTATACAACGATCTGGGAGGAGATGAGGGATACAGAGCTCGTCAAGCTGGTGAACAGGATAGGGTACGGGGAAGGGATGCCGGTGGTGGTAAATCCGGGTGTTATTGAGCCAACGGATTTCCTTAAGGCGGTTCTTGAGCTCCGGCTTCCGAATCCCTTCCTTCCGGATTCACCGCAGAGAATTGCAACGGATACCTCACAGAAGCTTCCGATCCGCTTTGGTGAGACGATCAAGGCTTATGATAGAAGCAGTAGCTTAAGAGTTACAGATTTAACCCTTATTCCCTTAACCTTGGCCGGTTGGTGCAGATATCTGATGGGTATTGATGATAATGGAAATGCGTTCACACCGAGTCCCGATCCGCTTCTTACAGAGCTTCAGGGCTATATTAAGGATATTAGGCTCGGTGACAAGGAGCTTGCAAAGGAGGTACTAACGCCAATCCTCTCAAATGACAAAATATTTGCGGTTAATCTCTATGAGGTTGGTCTGGGAGAGAAGATTGAGGGAATGTTCCTCGAACTAATCGCCGGTATCGGTGCAGTAAGAAAAACATTACAGAAATACTTAAATAATTAACATAACTTAAATCAGCTGCTGATATACTTCACTTGTCTTGTTGTGAAGGGTATCAGCAGCTTATATATTTCCCATCTTACACTTCTTACTGTAACCAGCATGCGGTGTATTCATAGTTAAGGGGAGTGTAGAGGACTTCTGTATCAATAAATCTTAATTACTATTATTATATGGTTACATCGGAGTAATACCGATTGAGTTCACCGGGAGTTTATTAACCGGTGCCTTACAGCTGTAATTTTCACAGACATAATAGGTTGTTTTGTCATTTATCATATGATAATCCTTGACATAAGGAACTATTTTCTCTAGTTCTTCCTCGTTTTCCTCTGTTTTAACCAGTACGATGGTATTTGGTTCAAAGTGCTCTGCCAGATAGGCTGATAAATCCCTGTAGTCCTCCTTATATCCCGGTTCGTGATTTAGCTCCTTCGCCTGATTAACATTTAGGTCCTTCTCACTGACAACACATACAATTTCCTTGGAAGGGTAAAGGGCATTCAGAATAGCAAGCTGAGAAAAACAAAAGCCTGCGGGATAATCCTTCACCTGGCCCGCCAGAAAGCTTAACTGTTTGTGGGAGAAATCCAGGTATTTTGAGCTGCCTGTGATATGGGCAAGCTTTTGCAGCACATATCCGGCCACGGAATTTCCGGAGGGAAGCGCACCGTCATAAACTTCCTTGGGTCGGTAAAGCAGTCTCTCCGATTCGCTGGAGCTTAAGAAGAAGCCCCCATTATCTCCGTCCCAGAACTGAGCCAACAGTGTATCGGTTGTGGCAACCGCCTGCTTCAGATAGTCGATATCAAAGGTTGCATCATAGACATCCAGCAAAGCTTTCGCGAAGAAGGCGTAGTCGTCCAGGTGACCGGCAAAAGCGGTATCCTCCTCACGGTATCTGACAAATAGCCGGCCATTCTCATTCATCAGTCTCCGACGAATGAATTCGACTCCTTTCCTGGCAACGTCCGCATATTCCCTGCTCTGCAGCACGATGGCGGCTCTTGCATATGCGGATATCATTAAGGAGCTCCAGGAGGTCAGAATCTTATCATCCTTATGCAGCTCTGCCCGGCTCAGACGATAATTATATACATATTCACAGAGACGTACCACCCTTTCGTTTTCCGGATTTAGCTCTGTAGCATGAAGCCGGTTCGGGATGGATGCACCTTCGAAATTGCCCTCCTTGGTTATATCAAAATAGTTGCAGAAGAAGCCGGCATCATCATTCTGAAGAACGGAAGAGATCTCCTCGGGAGTAAATACATAATATCTTCCCTCAATCCCCTCACTGTCCGCATCCTGGGCACAATAGAAGCCGCCCTCCTTATCAGTCATTTCCCGGCGAACATAATCTAAGACCTGCTCGGCAATGGTCCTGTAGATGGGCTTCTTCGTATACTGGTAGGCATCCAGATAAGCAATCGCAAGTAAGGCATTATCATACAGCATCTTCTCAAAGTGGGGTACCAGCCATCTGGCATCGGTGGAATATCTGGAAAAGCCATGGCCGATATGATCATAGATGCCGCCCCGATACATGCATTTCAGCGTATTCTCCGCCATAAAGAGGGACTGCTCATCCGCTTCCAGACTGGAATAGGCCAAAAGGAACATCAGATTATGGGGTGTGGGGAATTTCGGCTCGTTGCCAAAACCGCCATAATCATGATCATAGTTTTGCTTTAGCTGAGTGACGGCAAGATTGACGAGATCCTTTGATACGGTTCCGGAGTCCGATTTTTCTTCAAACGCCCGCTTCATGATGTCAGCGATCTGATTACCCGTCTGTATCAGATCCTCCCGTTTATATTCCCAGTCGTTCTTCACCTGAGTAAGAAGATCCATAAGGCCCAACATTCCATACCTGGTTTGTTTTGGAATATAAGTGGCAGCGAAGAAGGGCTTCTGGTCCGGTGACATCAGTATGGTTAGCGGCCAGCCTCCACGACCGGTGGTTGACTGACAGATGGTCATATATACGGTATCAATATCAGGACGCTCTTCCTTATCAACCTTGATGCTGATAAAATACTCATTCAACAAGGCTGCTACCTCCTCATCCTCGAAGCATTCATGAGCCATTACATGGCACCAATGACAGGTACTATAGCCAATGCTTAAAAAGATAGGTTTATTCTCCACCCTGGCTTTCTGGAAGGCTTCCTCGCCCCAAGGATACCATTTGACCGGGTTATATGCATGCTGGAGGAGATAGGGAGACTTCTCTTCGATTAATTTATTTGGGAGCTTCGTGGTGGGATGATCGGTTTTTGAATTTGTTAACATAGAATACACTCCTTATCGGTAGGATAGTTAAGTAAAAATACTTATTTTTCTATTATGCCAAGATGGAGTGGAGATTATTATTTGAGATTCACTAAGATGGTTCCCAATCGAATGGCGATACCTTGGCATATCCTACCAATTGATCATCAATATTTATATGTGTGTGAACTGGTTATTAGTTCACACCGCCTCTCAATTTAATCGGTACATAGATATCAAGCTGATGATATCCAAGGGCATTTTTAATTTCATCGGTAGGATTTAACATATGGCAGAGTGTCCGATGACCCGGGCGTTCGTCAAGCTCAAACCCACTGTTTTCCACCCATTTTTTAATACCACCATAAACCCTTCCACTGATGTCGTCATCTCCATCTACAGACACGGCAGTAGCATACAATCCACCCTCAAACTCTATAATCTCATAGGGTGCTGTGTCTACTTCTGTGACCCAATCTTCTACAGCCCAAATCCATTCAGCCCTCATATCTTCCT
>JAEYQV010000025.1 GCA_023409835.1 Bacillota bacterium | reverse complement strand
GGAACAAGTAATATATATATGCCAGGAAATATATATTATAGTAACTATTCTTTCAGGTGACTGCTATGAATGTTAATTGGAAGGAATTACTCATCAGTTTATTCATCAGTCTGGGAGCGGGAGCACTGGCCGGGCTGTTGACGTCAGACAGCATGCAAAAATACGCAACAATGTATAAACCGCCCTTGGCGCCTCCTGGCTGGGTTTTTCCGGTGGTATGGACGGTTCTGTACATATTAATGGGGATTGCCGCATACTTGGTGTATGTATCTGATTCGGATCAAAAGAAAACAGCGCTGACTCTTTATGGGGTTCAATTAGTAGCCAATGTACTTTGGTCAGTTATCTTTTTTGAGTTAGACGCATACTTACTGGCATTTGCTTGGTTACTGTTGCTTTGGTATCTTATCTTTTTAACGTTGAAATCTTTTTATGAAATTAATCCGACGGCAGGGAAGCTATTAATTCCTTATTTACTATGGGTTACATTTGCGGGTTACCTCAATCTGTCGATTGCAATTCATTACTTAAGGATTTAGTTGAGATTAGAAAGCTTAAGCATGCATGAACATGCAGGGAAGTGAGTGTATTTCAGATAATAGAAAAGAAGTATTGGATCACAAAGGATGGACCAATACTTCTTTTCTATTAGTGGTTGACGGCCACAGGCAGATAATCCTATATTATTCTTCTACATGAATCTTTCCCGGCAGTGGAATATGATCAAGACATACTAAGGGTATTCCGTTATACTCTGTGCGCTTCGTGCTTTCTGTAAGCACACATGCAATTACAGTGATTTCGATTCCGATTTTTTTGGCAAGTTCTAAAACCGCATCAATGGTACCACCGGTGGATACAACATCATCTAAAAAGCATAATTTCTTACCTGAAAAGTATTCATATTTTTCTTTGCCAATCCAGAGCTCCTGCTTTCCCTGTGTTGTAATAGACTGAACGGTTACACCCTGTGGTTCAACCATAAATCCCTTTTTACTTTTTCTAAGCTCTAAGTATTTAGGATAATCCTTGCTGATTGACTGAGTTAATCCGCAGGATTTCGTCTGAACTGTTACAAATCCATCAAACTCATAGGGTGCTAATTTCTTTAATAACTCTTCCGCAGCCACACGGTTCCATTCACATTCTCCTGTCATATCAAAGGAATAAATGCAAAAGCCTTCGCCAATGTCTAAGAGAGGAAGTTCTACTGAGTAATTATCTGAAAGATGAATTGTATATGTATCTGTGTTATTCATAAAAAGCCTCCAATTATGCTAAACCTATATACATTCCTAAGTAACGAACAATAATACCGGCTACCATTCCTAAGAAAGGATTTTTAGCCCATGCAGTTACACCAAGAGCAATATATCCGCTCATTGCATCTTCTGACTGAGATGCAGCAGCAAGGTTTGGTGCAAAGGTCATAATTAAACCAATTACAAAAAGGAAGCCTGCAATACTCTGTGAGGGGAGATATTTACCTAAACGACTGATAACACCTGTTAAAATTAATAAACCTGTTAAAAGCATGAATACTACACCGCAAGCTACCGGCCATGGAGCGCCAGCTGTGCCGGATATAATTGCTTCGATTGGCGGTCCGCCAAATAATGCACTGGGAACATCTGCAAGAGAATTGATGATAGATAAATGATCATAGTTCTGGGTTGTTCCGGCAATGCTTGCTGTAATTCCACCGAAAGAGATATTTGCACCGATATTTAACATCATGATACTTAGTGCACCAACGATAACGGATATATTAATGGTTGGCTTAATAAGCTTAAAATCTGCCCAATATTTCTTTTTCCAAAATCTCCATTCGGTACTCATTTCTACAGCTTTTCTTCCATCTTCAACCAATGTTGACATATTTACACGGCGCTTTTGAATGAATAAGAAATCAATGGTTGATACGGCTACTGATATAAAGATTGTCAAAACAACCTTGTTTCCATCATTTAGAAATATAACGTAAGCAACTAATGCTGAAACCGTCGATATAATTGTAGTACGTTTTTCCTGACCAAGCATATCTAATGTGACACTGGCTAACATCAGGCCCACACCGCTCATCATACCGGCAACAACCGCAGGACCTGCAAAGTCTGAAATCTTAGTGATGCCACCGAATAACCCCAATACAACGATAAGCAATGCTGCTAAAAGAATCGAACTAATATTGTTTCGTAGATCCTTTTTTACACTTGCTACTGTAATTGTTTCTGCCTGGCTTGAAATTGGTGTAACAGATCCGGTAAGCATATTGCCGAAGGCACCAATTAAATAGGCAAAGCCAGCCGGTTTAATTGCAAAACCACGAGCCTGAGCATAAAGTAACTGAGGGACACCATTAATGATTACTGCAACTACTGCTAACATAAATGCGCCTAAATCAAGTATCATTTCCATTTTTATTTCTCCTCACTCTTTTTTTAAATTACAAAAAAATCATATCTTAATTTTTACATATAATCAATGTTCTTACTATTTATATTTACTAATGATATCTATAAGAGATTTGATAGATTGCATAATATACAATAGTTTCCAGTAGCTCATTTTGGTTAAAATTACCATATTTAAAACCAAATTAACTCCATTAAAGTACCTAATTTTTTCATTATACTCATTGGACGTGACTGTCCAATGGCTCCTATGACTTACTTGATAATGATTGACAGCATATTACATTTACAGTATTATTAAGCTAATTTATTTACGCGAGGGAATTTATGCCAAAGAGATGTATTATGATTTTTCCGGACTTTGAGAAGCTGGAGATTATTCATGAGCTTAGAGCCTTATATGATCCATATGCCAATTTTGTAAAGCCCCATATCACTCTTGTATTTCCATTTGACAGTGATTTTACTACGGAAGAACTGATGGATCACATAAGAGCCAGTTTATGTGATGTTAAAAGCTTTGCTTTGACAATGCAAGGAATTTCACCTCACCGGTCAGGTGGGAATTATCTTTTCCTCAATGTTTTGGAAGGTAATCAAGAGATAAGATCATTGCATGATAAGCTATATACCGGAATCCTGCAAAGGTTTTACAGGGCTGATATTCCTTATGTTCCGCATATGACAATAGGGAAAATAGAAGAGGAAAATGATTATATCCGGGCGATTCAGAATACTAGAGAGCTTCAGAATATGTTTCGTACACAGGTGACAAAAATAAGTGTTGAGACAATCGGAGCTTCCGAAGAATCAAGGATAGAATATGAGTATTCTTTCATAGACTAATAAATCAAGATGGAACCTGATTCTGGAGGAACATAATGAAGTCAGTTCAGGTATCTCATTGGATAGAAGAAAGAAGGTTTTCATATGTTAATTGATCTAATGAACAAAAGAGGAAGCATCAGAAGCTTTGCTGACAGGAGTATCCCTGAGGAGGTAATTGCTTACATAGTGGAAGCAGGGAGATTATCACCTTCCGGCGGCAATGAACAGCCCTGGAGATTCGGTATTATCGATGATAAAGAATTAATCGGCAAGATATCGGAGATCGCATATCATCAGTCCTGGATCAGTAAGGCTCCATTATTGATCGTGTTATGTACCATGATCGTTGAGGATGAAAGGGGCGGAAGAAACATACAGAAACGCCGATTCCCGTTATTTGAACATGAGATTGGGACTATGAGCAAAGAATTATATTCCATTCTTAATATGGAAGAGCATCAGACTAAGATAGCAGGTACGCATATGGCTTTGGCTGCCTTGGAAAAAGAAGTATATTCTACCTGGATATCATTTTATGATGTTTATAAATTAAAGGAATTACTCAGACTGCCGGGCAATTGTATTCCCTCCGAGATGATTGCATTCGGCTATACAGACAGGAAAATTGCACTCAGAGAGAAGAAATCGGCAAAAGAGATTACCTTTCATAATTTTTATGAATAGAATTTTCAGAGGAGTCCTGATGATGGGATTTCCAACCAAAGTACATCGGCTATGGGTTTTTATTCCTCTTGGGCTTTTTTGTTTGTAATATTTAAATTCTTATACTATAATAGAATTAGTTATATTGTTCGATATATACTTAAGAAGAAAAGAGCTACCAATGCGGAGGAAACATTATGGAGATGGAATTATTACTGGGAGAAGAAAAAAGAGAAATTGAAATCTTGGAATTCAGTGCAGGGGGTAACAGCTACGGTGTCGATATTAATGATATCAGGGAGATACTGCCTCATGATATAAAGCCTAGAAGGATTCCCAACGCCCATCCATGTATTGAAGGGATCATAATGCCCAGAGATTTTCTAATTCCGATTATAAATACAGTAAAATACCTGAAGCTGACCGAGAACACAGAAACGGAACAGCAAATGGTCATCGTATCCAGCATCAATAACATGAACATAGCATTTCTGGCTGATGATGTGGTCGGGATGCACAGAACTACAACCGCTAACATAACGAAGCCGGGCAAAAAGCTCACCACCACTGTTAAAGGTGTTGTAACTGCCATTCTGAATATCGAGGGCAGGAAGATCGAGATACTGGAATTAAGAAAAATTATTACGGATATTAATCCTGAAGTAAAATGCTAATCATGACTAACATTATATTTACGACTTTCGTTTACGAAGGAAAAATGGACGGTGCCTATGGCCAAGTGCAGATTGTGTAAGAAGGATATACCGGAAGGAATAGAATATTGTTCAGACTGTCTCGATAAGAAGCAGGTGAAATCGAATGAATCTTATCTGGACAGTTTATTAAATTCGGTCAAAAGCAGCTCGGAGCCTGTCACAAACGCATATAAGAGGAGCCAGGTCAACCAGACGCAGCAGAACCCGGAACAGGGAAAGCTGTCACTGGCAGCAGCGAAGGAGATTGAAGCAAAGCAGCTCGGACCGAAGCCTGTGAAATCAGAGCAGAAGCGCTATGATTTTATTGATCCGGAGGATTTGGTTGATTTTGACCGGTTTGATATCAATGCGGACCTGGAGGACCGGATTATCATTGGAGATGATGAGTTATTTGGAGGAGATACTTACGATACCCCCGATCCTACAATGAACCGGGATAGTTATGAAGACAAGCCGGCTTCTCCGGGAGAGCAGAATTCTCCAACTTCACAGGTGGAATTGTATGCTGATTATAAACCCGAACAGCCGATTGAGTGGCCGGAGGAAACAAAAGAACCGCTTAACGGATATGGACAGACGGTTGAGACAGTAGCTGATCAGCAGCAAAAAGAGATAGAAGCTTCTCGGCAGGAGCCCGAAGCTAATATAGATTCGGAGTACTTCCTGACGGAAGATGAACCGGAAGAGGAATTTGGACTTGATCCGGAAGAGGAATTCGGACTTGTGCCGGAAGAGGAATTCGGACTTGAACCGGAAGAGAAATTTGGACTTGAGCCGGAAGAGGATTTCGGACTTGAGCCGGAAGAGGAATTCGGACTTGAATCGGAAGAGGAATTTGAGCCATCCTTAGGTGACTTGTTAAGCGGCTTCGCTACTCCGGAGGATGGTAATAATACAAGTATAGAGGAAGAGAATCAGAGTGCTGAGGAGGATGACTTCTTAAGTCTGCTGAGTCAGTTCAGCTCGGATGATCCGGTCAGTGATGATGTACAGGCGATATCCGATATGCTAAGCGGTACGGTACCAACAGCATCACCGGGTAATATCAATATGCCCAGTGACGTCGGGGATGTATTCTCTGATGCCCTGAAGGCAGTCTCAGGTCTCGAGGATGATGAGTTTGATGAGGCCATATTTACGAAGCTGGAACCGCAGGCTGTACAGGATAAAGATAATAAGAAGGATAAGAAAGCTACACAGGGCAGGAAAGCCAAGAGCCCCAAGCAAGCAGAGAAGATAGCCAAGGCAAAAACGGTAAAAGGCAAGGGCTTATTTGGGTGGCTGTTTGGTAATGTTGTAGATGAAGAGGCAATAGAAGCCGCTGCCAAAGAGAAAGCCGGCGTCAAGGAAGCTGCTGCAACGAAGGAAGAGCAGAAATCCAAAGGAAAGAAATCAAAGAAGAAGGGTACACCGATAGAACCGCAGGAAGCGGAGGAAGCAGGAAGGAAAGGTAAGTCTTCTCCGGAAGATGCCAAACAGGCAACAGCCAAGGATTCGAAGAAGGAGAAGGTTAAGAAGCCCAAGAAGGAGAAGAAGAAAATCATTGAGGAGATCGGTGATTTTGATGAGGTGGAAGGTCGTATTAACCGTCTGGGGGCATCCATCGTATTCCTGTTCTTTGGCGTGATGGTGATTCTTCTATTAGTCGGAACAAATATTTTTACATATTCCCTAAGCATTGCGAATGCAAATACTTATTTTAATCGTCATAAGTATACAGAAGCTTATAATGAGGTTTATGGTATTGAGCTTAAGGATGAAGACATAGTGTTATACGACAAGATAGAGACCGTTATGTTCGTGAACAAACAATTGAATTCCTATAATAATTATTACGCAATGAAGAAATATCCGGAGGCCTTAGATTCCCTTCTAAAGGGACTGAAGCGATATGATAAATACGTTGAACTGGCTACACTCCTGGGAATTAAGAGTGATCTGGACTATGTAAGAGATCAGATACTGGCAGAATTAAGCCATGTATATAAGCTTTCTGAGAAAGCAGCGGTGGCAATCCTTGACAGCGACAGCCAGATGGATTACAGTGTAGCTATATATGATGTCGTCCTTGAGAATATGGATTACTAAATAACAATAAAGGAAGGATGCCCTCGGCGGAGTGGAGGTTAATATGATAGCGATTATTGATTATGATGCTGGTAATTTAAAAAGCGTGGAGAAGGCGCTGCTTCATCTGGGTGCTGAACCGGTGATCACCAGGGATAGGGACCTGATACTGAGAGCGGATAAGGTTATCCTGCCGGGTGTCGGTGCTTTTGGAGATGCCATGGAGAAGCTGCAGCATTATCATATGGTCGAGGTCATTAAGGAAGTTGCTTCCAAAGGGACACCGCTGTTTGGTATCTGCCTTGGACTCCAGCTTCTATTTAGCAGAAGTGTTGAATCAGAAGGAGTAGAGGGGTTATCCCTCCTACAGGGCGAGATTCTTAAGCTTCCGGATAAGGAAGGACTTAAGATTCCCCATATGGGATGGAATTCTCTTACGATACGGCCGGATGCGAAGCTGTTCAGAGGAATACCGGATCAGTCCCATGTATATTTTGTTCATTCCTATTACCTGAAGGCAGGGGATGAAAGTATTGTGGCTGCAACAACAGAATACAGTACAGTAATCCATGCCTCCGTGGAGAAGGAAAATATCTTCGCCTGCCAGTTCCATCCGGAGAAAAGCGGCGAGGTGGGACTGATGATCTTAAAGAATTTCGTAGATATGTAGAAGGAGTGAATTCATGTATACCAAGCGAATTATACCCTGTCTGGATGTTCACAACGGAAGGGTAGTCAAAGGAATAAATTTTGTTAATCTGCGGGATGCGGGAGATCCGGTGGAGGTCGGAGCGGCGTATGATAAAGCCGGTGCTGATGAATTGGTATTCCTGGACATTACGGCATCTTCGGATGCCAGAACCATTAAGCTGGATATGGTCCGTAGAGTAGCAGAGACGGTATTCATTCCCTTCACGGTTGGCGGAGGTATCCGTACTGTCGATGATTTTAAGCTAATTCTGAGGGAGGGAGCCGATAAGATCGCTGTCAACACGGCAGCAATCTTAAATCCCACATTAATCAGTGATGCTGCAGATAAATTCGGAAGCCAGTGTGTTGTCCTGGCAATCGATGCGAAACGAAGAATTGATGGCTCGGGCTGGAACATCTTTAAGAATGGTGGCCGTGTGGATATGGGCATTGATGCAGTGGAATGGGCAATCAAGGGCTGTGAGCTTGGAGCAGGCGAGATCCTGCTGACCAGTATGGACTGTGACGGAACGAAGGATGGTTATGATCTCGAGCTGACGAGAATGATATCAGAAAATGTTCCCGTACCTGTAATTGCCTCAGGTGGTGCAGGCAAGCTGGAGCATTTCTATGATGCCTTTACTGCCGGTAAAGCGGATGCCGTATTGGCAGCTTCCCTATTCCATTATAAAGAGCTGGAGATCCTGGATGTAAAGCACTATCTCAGGGACAGAGGAGTCAGTGTAAGACTGTAGGGGTTACATGCAACTAAAATAAACTTAGTCCGGGTATATAACCCGGTTAAGGAGCTGCCGGGATGATAAGGACGGAAAACGAGGTACAACATGGGAGCGATCACGAATGATTGGCTGGGAGCGATTGGAAATGAGTTCCATCAGCCATATTATACGGAGTTATATCAATTTGTAAGGTCGGAATATAATAATTATATCGTTTATCCGGAGGCTGACCATATCTTTAATGCCTTCCATCTGACGCCGCTGAAGGAGGTTAAGGTGGTCATTATCGGTCAGGATCCATACCACAACGAAGGCCAGGCTCATGGTCTGTGCTTTTCTGTTAAGCCGGAGGTAGAGATACCACCCTCCTTAGTCAATATATATAAGGAGCTTCAGGATGACCTCGGCTGCTACATACCGAATAACGGATATCTGGAGAAATGGGCAAAGCAGGGAGTCCTTCTGCTGAATACGGTGCTGACGGTCAGGGCTCATCAGGCCTTCTCCCATCAGGGAAGGGGCTGGGAGAAGTTTACCGATGCAGTAATCCGGGCTGTCAACGAGCAGGATCGGCCGATTGTCTTCATCCTGTGGGGGCGACCGGCTCAGAGGAAGAAGAGTATGCTGAACAACAGCAGGCATCTGATTCTTGAGTCACCTCATCCGAGTCCCTTATCCTCCTTCCGGGGATTCTTCGGTAGCCGACCGTTCAGTAAGACAAATGATTTTCTTAAAGCAAATGGGATAGCGCCAATTGATTGGCAGATAGAGAACATATAAGATAAGCCGTCTTCAAATGTACCTTTGCGAATAACGCAAGACATTTTAAGACGGTATTTTCATAAGGAGGGAATCGGATGAGCGAAATGAAATCTTCGAAATCTTCACAGAAAGCAATCCAGATAGTAATCATAGCAGTTCTGCTCCTTACCCTCCTCGAGCCGGTGAGTTATTTGATCTTCTCCGGTACGGGAAATAAACTGGCTAGGCTAAGGCAGCAGGGCAATGAGTATCTGATGCAGGAGGATTATGAAAGCGCTAAGGAGGAATTTAAGAAGGCACTGGAGTTGTCGCCCAAGGATATTGTGATATATTTTGATCTGGCAGAGGCATATATCGGGCTTGAGAATTATATGGATGCGTCAGTCTATCTGGAACAGGCACTGGCAATTACCGAGGCTGCGGAACCGGGAGAGACTGTTAATACGGATCAATATGTCTCCCTGTCTATGAAGCTGGCTGAGTGCTACAGTAATACCGATGAGGAATACAAGAGAGCGGAGCTCTTAAAGCACAGTTTTGAGCTTACCGGTTCAGAACGGATTAAGGAGCTACTCGCCGAGTATTATCCTGACTCTGTGACCTCTGATGTTATCGAGGGGGTATACGAAGTGGAGGATTCGCTTGAGGTTCATTTATCCGGTTCCGGTTTGATCTTTTATACCCTGGATGGTTCGGAACCTTCCACAGAATCCAAGGAATATTCGGAGGTGCTTTCCCTTCCGGTCGGAGTCTACAAGATGAAAGCAGTGGCTTATAATGAATATGGCTTCCGAAGTGAGGTCAGTACCTTCCGGTATACCGTATTGGAGCTTGAGGCTGAGTAATTGAGTTATTTGATTATAGAGATAGAGGAGATGGGATACAGAATGGAACAACTGGAGGAGATGGGAAGCTTCTTTGATCAAAGAATCGAAACCTATGAGGAACATATGCTTAAGGAGGTAAAGGGTGCAAAGGAAGCTTATGAGGAAATTGCAAAATACATACCGGTAAAGGAGAATATCCGATTGGTAGATTTGGGCTGCGGGACAGGACTGGAGCTTCGGGAAATTTATCGCAGGAACCCTTCTGCGAAGGTTACCGGTATCGATCTTTCAAAAGAAATGCTTCATAAGCTGGAGGAAAATTACGAGGATCAACTCATTGAGGTCCATAATATGAGCTATCTTGACTTTGATTTTGGCGTAGAACAATATGATGCGGCTGTATCCTGTGAAACCCTCCATCATCTAACCCATGAAGAGAAGCTGAAGTTGTATACCAGGCTTTGCAATGGGCTGGTAATAGGCGGCAGCTATGTAGAATGTGATTATATGGTACAGGACCAGAGGGAAGAGGATTATTACTATGCCGAGAATGAACGGATCAGGAAGGAGCTGGGTATCAGAGAAGGAATCTATCATTATGATACTCCATGTACGATAGAGAATCAGATTCTGTTGTTGCAGGCGGCAGGCTTTAACTCGGTAGAGAAGAAGATGCAGGTTGGTAACACGGTCATACTGGTATGTAACAAATAAAATGCTTTCAATAAGAGGAAACGATACCTCGTCTCGTCTTACTGTGAAAGAGAAATAGTGTATATCAAAACAGGCTGCTTTGATATACACTATTTCTCTTTGTCAGTCAGCAGAATTCGATTATGAAGTGTATTAAATGGATGATTACCATAATATCAGGAGATAATAATTTGAGCATTATATGATTACCATAGTAAGGGATTTAGAGATTTATTCGTACTTTTATAGATATGGAGGACTAATGTCAATGAAGGAATCAAGAACGGAAACGAAAGAAAAGGGGTTGTCTGCCGGTAAGCTTACGATGTTGGCTCTGGGCTCGGTAATCGGCGGCTCCTTCTTCCTGGGGTCAGCCGTTGCCATCAATGCGGCAGGACCGGCGATTATTATTTCTTATATGTTTGGCGGCCTTCTGATTTACTTTATTCTGTTCGCACTCTCGGAGATGACCGTAGCTAATCCGGATTCCGGCTCGTTTCGAACCTTTACTGCACAGGTATTTGGTCCCGGGGCCGGCTTTGTTGTAGGATGGGTATATTGGACCGGTATGGTGCTTGCGATGTCCAGTGAAGCCACAGCGGTGTCTATTCTTGTGAAGGGCTGGTTTCCGAATATATCCGTACCGCTGCTCGGCAGTATCATTATTATCGGAGTAACCGTACTTAATCTTTTGGGAGCAGATAAGCTGAGTAAACTGGAGAGCGGTCTGGCAGCAGTCAAACTGCTGGCTATCGTATCCTTCATCCTATTGGCGGTACTTCTGATTGTGGGCTTCATACCGGGAATTGCTCCGGTCGGAATCGGTGCGGTTGCGGAGGAGCCCTTTCTGCCCGGAGGAATCGGTGGTTTAGCTGGAAGCATGCTGATCGTTATATTCGCCTATGCCGGCTTTGAGGTTATCGGTCTGGCTGCCTCGGAAGCCGAGAATCCCCAGAGAACAATACCGAGGGCAATTGCGTATACCGTTATCTGCCTCATTGTATTATATGTTCTGACGGCGGCTGTACTGCTACCCCTAATTCCTACAGCCCAGTTGAATGAAAATGTCAGTCCGATGGTAGCGGCGTTAAGCAGATGGAATATGGGATGGGCCGGTTCCATCGTCAATGTAGTATTGCTGACAGCAATCCTCTCAACGATGCTGGCAGCTATGTTCGGACTGGGCAGGATGATGCGTTCCCTTGCAGAGGAGGGGGATGCTCCGAGATGGCTGAGAGACAGGTCGGATGTCCCCTATCGGGGTATTATGATATCCGGTGTAGGTATGCTGGCGGGGCTGGGCTTTGGTCTGCTGCTTCCGAGAATATATCTGTTCCTGATCAGTTCGGGAGGCTTCGCCTTATTATTCACCTACTCGGTAATCCTTGCCACCCATATTCGTTTCCGCAAGCGTCATGGCTGTCCTCCGGAAGGGAAATGCCAGATGCCCGGTTACCCTTATACCTCCTGGTTTGCCTTAATCAGCCTGATTGCCATTATGCTCAGCATGCCCTTTATCTCGGGACAAGGCTCCGGACTACTGGCAGGCATAATCATAGTGATCCTGTATACGGCTGCTTATCTGATGAAGCGATATGTAGGCAGTCACTCTTCGAAGAGCTTATCCAAAACTGACCCAAAGAAATATAAGGCCCGTTTCTCGGAGGAGATGTCGGAGGAGCTTACGGAGGAGAGGAAGAGGGAAGAGAAGGATACGGCAGCTGACCGGGAGCCTCCGGAAGGAAATTGCGGCTGTAAGGATAAGCACTGAGCAGGCGCAGATAACCCCGGCTTGCAGGTGATGATAGCCGGAGGGAGATTCCTGTAAGCTGGGCTAGGTAATAAGTCATGGTATAAGTAGGCCTTATCACAGCGTGCAGGCCATAAAAATGGCGGTATGAAGGGTGGTGGATATTAGTAAAGAATACCGATATCCCGAGTGACTTCATAACCGCCATACTATATTAGTTCGATTGTTTGTTCATATTCTTGACCGCGGTTGACAGCATCAGCTTAATTCGGTTCAGCTGATTAACCTCACTGGCACCGGGATCGTAGTCGATTGCTACGATGTTAGCCTCCGGATGCTGCCGGCGGAGCTCCTTGATAACACCCTTTCCGACGATGTGGTTCGGAAGGCAGGCGAAGGGCTGTGTGCATACAATGTTGTTGACTCCGGAATGGATTAGTTCCAGCATTTCACCGGTTAAAAACCATCCCTCACCGGTCTGATTACCGGTTGATACCACGGGTTCGGCTAATTCGGCAAGCTTTTTGATGTGTACCGGAGGAGTAAAGCGCTTACTCCTGGTAAAGCTTCTTTTAGCTTCTTTACGGAGCAGTTCCAGTGCCCAGATAATAAAATTACCGATCCTTGCACTCTTTTTGCTTTTACCGAGATATTTTGCCTTAAAATTATTATTATAGGAACTGTACATGAAGAAATCCAACAGATCGGGTACTACGGCCTCAGCTCCCTCCGCTTCGAGAAGCTCCACCAGATAGTTGTTGGCTGAGGGGAGGAACTTAACCAGGATTTCACCGACAATTCCGACCTTTGGCTTTACGACATCCTCCCTTAGCTCCAGATTATCAAATTCGCGGATAATACCACGGATATTTTTCTTGTATTCCCTCCATTTACCCTTTTCCAGGCTCTTAATGCAGATCCCGCGCCATTTATCATGAAGGGCATTGGCCGAACCGGGAACCTTCTCATAAGGACGTGTCTTATACAGTACTCTCATAAAGACATCACCGTAGACCAATGCTTCCATAGCAGTGATCAGCAGTCTGGGAGTAATTTTTAATCCGGGGTTCTTCTCCAGGCCGGAAGCGCTAAGGGAGATGACCGGTATCTGTGACATTCCTGCCTTCTCCAGAGCCCTTCGTATGAAGCCGATATAATTAGTTGCACGGCAGCCTCCGCCGGTCTGGGTAATCATGATAGCTACCTTATTCAGGTCATACTTGCCGGATAGTAAGGCATCCATAATCTGCCCAACTACCATCAGAGAGGGGAAACAGGCATCGTTGTTCACATATTGAAGACCGACATCCACGGACCTTCGATTATCATTCGGAAGAACGACCACATGATAGCCGCCGCTTCTTAAGGCGGGCTCCAATAGGTCAAAATGAATCGGTGACATCTGAGGTGCAAGGATGGTATAGGTGTCCTTCATCTCCTCTGTAAAGACTGCTCTATGGTGGGCAGAGGAGACCGGTTTGGATACATAACGTTTGTTTTCCCGCTCACGGACTGCTGAGAGCAGGGAACGGATACGAATTCTTGCGGCTCCGAGGTTATTTACCTCATCGATCTTGAGTACCGTGTAGATCTTACCGGATTTTGACAGGATATCGTTGACCTGATCCGTGGTTACGGCATCAAGGCCGCAGCCAAAGGAGTTCAACTGAATCAGCTCGAGGTTCGGCTGAGTCCGGACGAAGGAAGCAGCCGCATATAGTCTGGAATGGTACATCCACTGGTCAATAACGATCGTCGGACGGTCCACCTTACCCAGATGGGAGACGGAATCTTCCGTCAGTACAGCCACACCATAGGAATTGATCAGCTCGGGGATACCATGATGAATCTCGGGATCAATATGATAGGGACGCCCTGCAAGGACAATTCCCTTTCTGCCGGAGGCCTTCAGATAGGCAAGGGTTTCTTCTCCCTTCTTACGAATATCCTCTCTGGCAGCTTCAAGCTCCTTCCAGGCGGCATCAAAGGCAATCCGGATCTCCTCCTCCGGGATGCCCTTCTCTTGAAATAGCTCTACCAGACGGTCACCCAGAATCTCCGAGCTTTCAAAGGACATAAACGGATTCTCGAATTGAATGGAGGGATCCTTTAATTCCTCTACATTGTTCTTAATGTTCTCCGGATAAGAGGTTACGATCGGACAGTTATAGTGGTTGTTTGAGCCGTCAACCTCGTTTCGTTCGAAGGGAATACTGGGGTAGAAGATATAGTTAACTTTATTGTCAATCAGCCATTTGATATGTCCGTGAACCAGCTTTGCCGGATAGCATTCGGATTCACTGGGGATCGACTCAATACCCAGTTCATATATCTTACGGCTGGAGGTAGGTGACAGAACAACACGGTAACCAAGCAGGGTAAAGAAGGTATGCCAGAACGGATAGTTCTCATACAGATTTAAGACTCTGGGAATTCCTACCGTACCGCGGGTTGCTTCCTCTTTGGTCAAGGTTGGATAATTAAAATAACGTTCCAGTTTATAATCAAAGAGATTCGGGATATTCTCCACATTTTTCTCTTTACCCAGACCCCGTTCACAGCGGTTACCGGAGATGAATTGTCTTCCACCGGTAAATTTATTCACGGTCAGCAGGCAGCTGTTCGTACATCTCTTGCATCGGGCCAGGGTGGTTTCAAATCTAAGTTCATTAATCTGATCAATGGAAAGCATGGAGCTGTCTTCTCCGTCATAATGTTCCCTGGCAATCAGGGCAGCTCCAAAGGCACCCATGATGCCGGCGATATCGGGACGAACAGCGCTGCAGCCGGAGATTTTCTCGAAGCTGCGAAGAACCGCATCGTTATAGAAGGTACCGCCCTGCACGACCATTTTCGTACCGAGATCCTTCGGATTGGTAATCTTAATTACCTTATATAAAGCATTCTTGATAACAGAATAAGCCAGACCGGCGGAGATATCCGCGACGGTAGCTCCCTCCTTCTGTGCCTGCTTTACTTTAGAATTCATAAATACGGTACATCTGGTACCGAGATCAATCGGATTCTTCGCATACAATGCTACCTTAGCAAAATCCTGGACCTCATAATTCAAGGATTTGGCAAAGGTCTCGATGAAGGAACCGCAGCCGGAGGAACAGGCCTCATTTAAGAGCACGTTATCTACGGTCTTGTTCTTAATCTTAATACATTTCATATCTTGGCCGCCAATATCGAGAATGCAGTCCACCTCAGGCTCGAAGAATGCCGCAGCATGATAATGAGCTACAGTCTCAACCTCGCCCTCATCCAGTACCAGGGCAGCCTTAATTAAAGCTTCCCCGTAGCCGGTGGAGCAGGAACGGACAATCTTAACGTTTTCCGGAAGCAGCTCATAAATCTCCTTAATGGATTTGATCGCTGTTTTTAACGGACTGCCGTTGTTATTACTATAGAAGGAATATAACAAGGAACCATCCTCGCCTACCAATGCCACCTTCGTAGTGGTTGATCCGGCATCAATTCCTAAGAAGCAGTTGCCGGTGTACTCGCTTAAAGTACCTTTTTGAACCGTATGTACGGAATGCTTCTTTCGGAATTCCTCATATTCCTCTTCGCTGGTAAATAAGGGCTCCATCCGATGTACTTCGAAATCCATCTTTATTCCGTGGGAAAGCTTATCATATAAGGCATTGAAGTCCACTTGAATATCCGGTTTGGCATTCATCCCTGCACCTATGGCTGCAAACAGATGGGAATGCTCCGGTGCGATAATCTGTTCCTCCCTAAGATTTAAGGTACGGATAAAGGCTTCTTTAAGCTCGGTCAGAAAATGAAGCGGGCCGCCCAGGAAGGCAACATTGCCCCGGATCGGTTTACCGCAAGCAAGACCGCTGATGGTCTGATTCACTACGGCCTGGAAGATGGAGGCTGATAGGTCCGGCTTTGTAGCACCCTCGTTTATCAGGGGCTGGATATCGGACTTGGCGAATACACCGCATCTGGCTGCAATCGGATAGATGGCCTGATAGCTTTTGGCATATTCATTTAGACCGGCGGCATCCGTTTTAAGAAGACTTGCCATCTGATCGATGAAGGAACCTGTACCTCCGGCGCAGATGCCGTTCATACGTTGTTCAATTCCGTTTGAAAAATATATGATTTTCGCATCCTCGCCACCTAGCTCGATGGCAACGTCCGCCTGAGGAGCATAATCCTGCAGGGAAGTGGATACGGCAATTACCTCCTGAATAAAAGGAATGTCAAGATGCTTTGATATAGTTAAGCCACCTGAACCGGTAATGACAGGAGAAACCGTCAGGTTACCCAGAGCATCCTGCGCTTTCTTCATAAGTCCAGCTAAAGTCTCTTGTATATTAGCAAAATGTCGTTCGTAATCTGAAAAAAGGATTTCTCTATTTTCATCCATAACAACAATTTTAACCGTTGTGGACCCGATATCTATACCTAATGTTTTATTTCTCATCATGATGCATCTCCTAAAATTAACCCCGTAAAATTTTGGTTATTGATAATGAGCTTTCTATATTATACGATACAAATTTTATTTGTTCAACATTTTAATTGAAGTAATATTTATTAGAAATACTAATTTATTGCTATTCTAATATCGAAAAAGTCCCCATTGACAGTCAATTGAATAT
This sequence comes from Bacillota bacterium, assembly GCA_023409835.1. GTDB lineage: Bacteria > Bacillota > Clostridia > Lachnospirales > Lachnospiraceae > Mobilitalea. Next base: position 24,528 of record JAEYQV010000025.1, on the reverse strand, counting down.
AATAGAACTAGACAATGGTAAGTAATCTGACTTAGATGAGGAAGGAGAGATTAACAGGATGTTCTGCACGAATTATACCATAAAAAAGGGTGACACCTTGTATTCTATCAGCAGACAATACAGAGTTCCCGTTTCCGCTATCATTAATGCCAATCCCTTTGTGAATGTATATAATCTTCAGGTGGGAGAGGTTATCTGCCTTCCGGTAGGTATACCGCAGAATAATTATACGAATTACACCACCTATCTGGTGGAGGAGGGTGATTCGCTGGGAAGTGTACTGGATAAAAGCGGAGCTGAGATAGGAGATTTCATGCAACTGAATGATATATACTCCATCTACCTGCTGCCCGGCTCTACCGTAAAGGTTCCGGTCATCGATGATGAGGGTGAAATGTGAAGACAATTTTATTAAGACCATAATTATTGGAAAGAAGCACATAATGAAATCCGATAGTAATTCATTCATAAGAGCGTTTGGCGGCCGCAGGTTATCAATCCGGTTTATAAGCGGTTGAATGCCACGGGCTGCCGATCCGGTTCCTTACTTCACGAAAGCAGAGACTTTTTTAACACATATGAAGAAACAGCGACCTAAGAAACCTAGAATGTTTATCACATCAATAACTTATAAAGAATAGCGAATGATTACTATCCATAAGGAGACCGTTTGCCGCCGTCGGTACTTGGGTAGTGGCAGAGAACTATCTGACACAACCCTATGTACCGTTACGTGCGGCAACCGAGTGAGAACGTGTCTCTGTTGGATAATATTCATTCGCTATTCCTAGTAGTTATAAATGTATAAACAGCACTAATATAAAGGGCGCCAACTATTTGTTAAGTCGACAGCCCATTTTTTCAAAGGTTGACAAAGGCTGGATAACAACATATAATAAATTTGTTATTCGAGTAGATATTTTAGACCAATATAAAGGAAGGTGGTATGGATGGAAGCCGGCCCTGATAGTAGTAGCTTGTATAAGAAAAACAATAACATACTTACTGCAGATAGCAGCAGGTTTTCTTTCGTATTCCTTCTTATCTTAGAAAATAATGTAATGTAGATAAGATTAAAATGCGTTCACCGCTGCTATACTAATAGCAGTGGAAAGGAGCATTTATGATCGATATCTTTAAGACAATAGAAGGCACCCTGCAGAAGCAGACAGAAATTACGGAGGGGTGCTGGATTGCGATGACAGGTCCTTCCGCAACAGAATTGATGGAAATTGCAGATAAGACCCGGATTGACATCAATAATTTAAGAGCTCCTCTGGATGAAGAGGAGCGTGCCCGTATCGAGGTGGAGGAGGATAACACGATTATCGTAGTTGATATTCCCACCTTGGAGAAAAGAAATGATAAGGATCGTTATGTGACGATTCCTCTTGGTATCATTGTAACGAAGGATATATTAATAACAGTCTGTCTGGAGGAAACTCCTATTCTTAAATGCTTCATGGATGGGCGGGTCAGAGACTTCTATACCTTTAAGAAGACACGATTCATTCTGCAGATTCTATACCGGAATGCATCCACCTTCCTTCAGCATCTGAGAACCATTGACAGAAAGAGCGAAGAGATTGAACGCAAGCTTCATATCTCTACCCAGAATCGTGAGCTGATCGAGCTTCTGGAGCTTGAGAAGAGTCTGGTATACTTTACCACCTCCTTAAGATCCAATGAAGTTGTATTTGAAAAAATGCTTAAGATAGAGAATATTAAGCATTATCCGGAGGACGAGGATCTTCTGGAGGACCTGATTATCGAGAACAAGCAGGCAATTGAGATGGCGAATATTTATAGTGGCATCTTAAGCGGAACAATGGATGCCTTTGCTTCCATTATATCCAATAATCAGAATATCGTTATGAAATTCTTGGCAGCAGTAACCATCGTGCTGTCAATTCCTACGATGATTGCAAGCTTTTATGGAATGAATTTTGTTCATATCCCCGGCGGTGATAGTCCGTTCGGTTTCTTTGCGGTTGTTCTTGCAGCGTTATTAATTGCAACGCTGATTACGTTAATTTTCAGAAAGAAGAAGCTGTTTTAGATTACTGGTAAGTACTAAGTCTTGTGGAAAATTAAGACTTTCCACTGGTTTTCGTAAGAATGGAGAACTATATGAAGTTTATGAATAAACTGGAACGCAAGCTTGGAAGATATGCCATACCAAACCTAATGAAATATATCGCGATATTATATGTACTGGGCTTGTTTATCGGAACCATTAATCCCGCAATGATTTACTACCTGGAGTTGAACTTTGACATGGTATTAAAGGGACAGATCTGGAGACTGGTGACCTTTATGATTCCGATCTCTACGATGCGCGATATCTTCTCTGTCTTCATCAGAGCTTATATTTTTTACTTCATCGGAAGTACGCTGGAGAAGGCCTGGGGTTCGTTCCGCCTAAACTTTTATTTCTTCTCCGGTATCCTGTATAATATTATAGCTGCCGTGGTGGTATACCTCATTGATGGAACAACCTTATTTAATATCCTGGGTATGTATATCAATCCTCCGCTGGATCTGATTTACAGCTCCTTGTTCTTTGCTTTTGCTGCAATGTTTCCGAACATGCAGTTCTATCTTTATTTCATTTTACCAGTAAAAGCAAAATATATGGCATGGTTATCAGGAGCATATTATATTTATTTGATTTATAACAGTATCAGAGCGAACTACCTGCTGGGTGCTATTCCGATTGTGGTATCCCTTCTGAACTTTGTTATCTTCTTCTTTGCCACCAGAAATTATCAGAGAATATCTCCCAGGGAATTTGAACGGAAGGCCAGATACCGTAGGCAGATGAAGGAAGGCAGGGATAGTGGTAATGTGGTCCAGATGAACGGACGCAATGTCATTACCAGACATAAATGTGCTGTATGTGGCAGGACGGAGCTGGATGATGACCAGCTGGAATTCCGTTTCTGCTCCAAATGTGACGGAAATTATGAATATTGTATGGACCATTTATTTACACATGAACATGTGAAAAGATAGGGCGGGCCGCGGATGCCAGCCTGGAGGCATAAATGTTAAGTACAGTAATAAAAGAGATAAAAGAGTTCTTCTCAGACAAAAAAATATGGATAGGAATTCTGACAGTGCTTATTATTATCATAATAGGCACTTCTTATAATAGAAAGAACAATGAATTGCACCTGGCAAATCACTTAAGACTTGGGGTAATTAATAATGATGACAGCTCATATTCCGATCTTCTGCTGACCTATTTTAACGGCAGTGAGACCTTCTCCAGCTTTGTGACGGTAATCATTGGAGAAGAGGAGAGAGTGAAGGAGGAGTTCCGGCAGGGAAAGCTGGATATCTATATCGAGATTCCCGCAGGCTTCGCCCAGAATATGATTAATATTAAGCATATTCCGATCAAGGTTGTTTTGAACATCAAGGATACGACAAAGGCTCTGATCTTCCAGAATGTTCTTCAGAGCTATGAGAAATATATTTCTGCAGTGGAAGCAAATGCAGTCGGTCTGTACGATATCATGGAAAATGACGGCATGGACCGGCAGCTGATCGAAGAAAAGAATGTCGAGATTTCCCTTGACTTAATCTTTACGGCACTGGGAAAGGAGAAGTTTTTCTCCTACATATCGGTGGCAACCTTCCCTAAGACCAGAATCAGCGAGTATTATATGATATCCATATTAGTCATGACCCTGATGTATTTGGGGCTCTATGCAGGCTTCCGGCTTCTTCGGGAAATCAGACAGGGAACTCTGTTACGGTTAAAGACTACAAGAATGCCGGTTTATCAATTTCTGACAGCGAAGATACTCATTCTCTCGGCGCTTCTATCCATTCTGTCCGTACTGACAATCAGCATTATCAGGGGAAGCCGCCCGACTGCGGAAGTCGTTCTCTTTGGCATTGCAACAGCTCTGTTCTGTGTGACCATGCCGGTGCTTTTAAGTGCATTTTTTGAGACGACGCAGAGATTCATCCTGGTGGGTAATCTGTTGATCTTCTATTTTGCCGTCATTGGCGGGGGGATTATCCCAATCATGTTCCTGCCACAGGATATTCTGCAGTTATCTAAGATAACACCCTATTATTATATAATGGAAGGTATTATCCGTATGAATCAGGGGCAAATGGAGCCCGGAGTTAAGATCGGCCTTACTCTGCTGTTAGGCGCGGGTATCTTCTATGCTGTAGCCCTATTACTCTTTGGCAGAAGGAGGGGAAGCTATGAAGAAGTCTAATTCCGGTTCAGCCTTCAGGGATATTATAGATATCATCCTACTTAGACTAAAACTGATTATCAAGGATATCACCACGCTAACGGCCCTGATCTCCTCCATCCTGATTTTCACCATCGTCATACATTCTTTATCTGTCTCAGCCGAAGAGAACAGCTCACTTTCGGTCGGCTTCGTGGATTATGATGACAGTAAGGAGTCCAGGGCTCTGATTGACAGACTTTCTAAGGTCCCAACCCTGCGGATTATCAAGGATAGTGAGGAAGAGCTTCATAAGCTTTTGCTTGATGAGATGGTGAATGCTGTATTTGTCATTGAGAAGGGTTATGAGAAGAAAATAATCAAGGGAAAGCCGGAGGAGGTTATCTCGGTATACTATGTGGATAATAACAAATCTGCCTCCATCATCTCCGATATTGTAGCGGGGGAAATGATTTATCCGATCAGTCTCTACAAGAGCATCCGTCTATATGAGAGACTGGATTATGACGGAGAGAAGCTCACCGCCGCCGAATACGAGAAGTATATTACTCAGCTCCTGGCCGGAAGTACGGATTTTGATTTTGCATTCCGAATGATCTATGAGAATCCGGATAAGTCCGTAGCGGATGAGAAACCGCTGTCCAACTCCATCCTCTATAATCAGGTGATCTTTGGAATTCTTGGGATATTGGTTTCCTTTATTGCAATGTTCTTATTGTCGGGGATTGTCAGGGACAAGGAGATGGGTGTAATGGAGAGACTTAAGATCTCAAAGTTTCATTCCTTGAAGCTGGATATCGGTAATATCTGCTCCTTGCTACTCCTGGAAGGGATGATAGCACTGATATTCTCTGCACTTATTTATCGGCAGCTGGGAGTATCCAATTTCAGACTTTATATCAGTGCCTGCCTTCTGATTCTGACGTATTCCCTTATGCTGGGAGGATTGTTTCTGCTGATTGCTAAGATAGTGAGGAGTATTATTGTTTATCAGATGCTTTGCACGATACTAATTCTGCTAACGGGAGGTCTGGGCTTCTACCGGATGTTGTCCGGTATGTCCGGGGCTGTATCCATAAACCTCCTGAAAATTATACCAAATAGCTGGTTTATTATGGGCTTTACTGATATAATAGTATATGGAAATCAGGAAGGAATTCTGACGGAGGGTCATAGGATGCTGTTATTATTGGCTTCTGTCGCAATTCTTTTGATTCTTTCTTATGACCTGCTCTTTGAAAAGGCAGGAAGAAGTACTTATAATCTTAAAAGATGATGACAGGATGGAATATTAAATGGATAAATTAACGAAATCAATATATCAGGATGTATTAAATCAAAGGAACCCGGAAGTGAATTTGCCAAGATTTTTTAACCTGCTGGCTGATAAATACCATACTTTGGCTTCGGTCAGATTGGCTCTGCATTATTATACTCTGTATGAGGCATATCACGATGAAGGAGAGCAATGGGGAGAAGCATCCCTTATCATACTTCAGAAGCTGAACGGGATTATTCATGAGAACATTCTGGAATCCCGGAGCGGTTCCGCCCATGAGAAAGCAATCCGACAGGTGGATCAGCTCAGAAATGATATTATGAAACGAATGAACCTTCTTACCTCCTATGCGGATATTTTTCAGATTCAGGAGTATATCCTGAACCGTGTTGAGTATCGCTTTATGGAATTGGAGAACCAGGTGGAGGATGAGGAGTTTGCAAGGGAGGTTCTCCGATATATCTTTGATACGCAGGATAATGTCATTATTAATGATAAGATCAGGGAAGTAATTGGACAGCTGCCGGTCAGGATGACGAAGCAGAGATACTTTGATCTGATCAGGGACAGCCTGAAGGGATATCTGGGAGCAAGCAGGGATACTCTGGATACGTATCTTTATATGCTCCGTACCTCCTCCATGCTGGAGCAGCCGGAGGGAATGGACGCGCTCTATCCTGATTTGTGGGAGCAGAAGGAGCTGCTTAGAAGGAAGGATTATAAGAACATATCGGCTGAGGAATTTGAGGAAGCCTCCCAAGCACTGGGGAAGGCTAGCAGCTTCCTTGAAGCCGAGATCTCGGTCTATTACAGCCTTCAGGAAATAATAAATGAAGTATATTCCATGCTCCTGTGTGCACCCTATACGGGAATGTCATTCAATCAGGAGGCTGGGAAGGCTGTCATGGTTTCGGACGCTGCTCATGCAATTCTGAAAGGAATCAATGAATTATTTATGGAGGAGCCGAAGCAGGAACCTGGGACAGAACTATTCCGGCATTTTGATGCACTGGAGGGTATCCAGGAGGAATTAAGCTATGACCTGTTAGCAATGGAGGAAGCTCTCTATCAGGTGGATCAGCAGCACAGGAAGCTCGCCGAGGGTATCATGGCAGATAAGCTGCTCAATGTACTTCTTCTGACCAGGGATCTGTTGTCGAACAGTTTATTTATTGATTTTTATGAGTTGAAGTCCAATGCTCCGGTCAGTGAGGAGAAGCTTCAGGAAGAGACCGACCGATTGTTGAGGGAGCTTTCACAGCTTTTTGAAGACAGCGACAGAATGGTCAGCAGGGCAGTAATGGCGAATACTCTCAACAAGATACCGGTATTCTTTGAGAATCATAAGGAAGTGATGGACTATGTCCTCTATTCTCTTGAAAAATGCTCTGACCCGGCAGAGAAAGCGGCATGTATCGACATCATCAGTGATATGATGTTGGAATAAGCCTGTATGATATATGGTAATTAGTGGAATACTTAATGAAAATAAGTCATGAGGAATTATTATGGTACAGTGGGCGACGAAATTATATATGGGTGAAAGGCTGAAAAAGAAGAAGGATCAGGTGATTACGGCCATCAATAACAGGGAAGTAACCTTTGATGTATACTGCATCGCTTTTGCTTCCCAGCCTTCGAACCTTTTTGATATCATGGATGCGAACGAGCTTCTGTTTCCTCATTATAAGAAGGCGGAAGTAAAGATTGTCGGCCTTGCCAGGGGGAAGGAGGAAGCCATCCGTCTGGTACAGGAAATGCTGATGGAGGTCTATCATAATACCGGTGAGTTTAAGGTGAGGACTTATTTTACATAAGAAGCTGCTAAAAAGCACAACCGTAGGGTTCTAATATGGAAAAGAGCGAAAGAGATTTTATATGCGTATTAATTTTGCGTGGGAATAGGAGAAAAGATGCTTCATGTTATCTTCTTACTATTTAAAATAATCGGGATAATTCTTCTCGTACTGCTAGGATTGATACTTACAATCCTTCTGGTTATCCTGCTGATTCCGATACGTTACAGAATCAGGGTTAATCATGGAGAAGAATTTCAACTGGAGGGCAGAATCAGCTGGCTGCTTCATGTCGTGCATATGCGGATATCTCTGCTGGGAGAACAACGCCGAATTCTCCTGCGTATCTTTGGTTTTGCCTTGTATGACAGCTTAAGACCTAAGAAACGAAAGCATAAGGGCGGAAAAAGAAGCAGAGCGGACAGAAGCAATAAGGGGAACGAAAGTGATCCGGAGGAGAAAGAGAGTAGAGAGTATAAACCGCTTCTGAAGGAAGCAATAACTCCATCGAAGGAAGCAATAGCTCCACCGAAGGAAGAGAGAATAGATCCGTCGAACATAATAGACAATGTAGTTAACAGCGATCCGTCAGAGAAAAGCTCTCTCCCGGAACAGGATATACCAAATCAGGACATAAAGGAAGAGAAAATAAAGAAAGAGGACATCAAGGAAGAGGATATAAAGGAAGTGAAAGAAGCGAAGGAGTCTTTCCTTACGAAAGTCCTCCATCGGATCAAAGGGATCTGTCATAGAATCATAGACAAGCTGCGGAGTATCGGGAAGGGCATCAAGCGTACCTTTATAAAGCTATTTGATCTGAAAAAGAAGTGGAACCTTATCCTGGAGTTCCTAAAGGACGAGGATAACCGGGCAGCTTTTCAAGTGACATTTTTGAGCCTGAAAAAGCTTCTCAAGCACATCCTGCCGAAACGGCTGAAATCGAAGGTGACCTTTGGCACCGGAGATCCCTGCTACACAGGGAAAGCTCTGGGAGCCATGAGCATTTTATACAGCTTTTATGGGGATAATATTCAGATAACTCCTGACTTTGAGAATAAAATCTTCGAGGGAAGCCATTATGCCAGGGGTAGAATAAGAATTGGCTCATTACTCATAATAGTAATCAAGCTATTCGTTGATAAAAAATTCAAACAATTAAAGAGAAACTTTAAAATATTAAAGGAGGCGTTATAATGTCAGATAATAATTTCAATGCAACGGTAGAGTCGTTATTTAAAGGAATGGACAGCTTCTTATCCACGAAGACTGTGGTTGGCGATGCTGTTAAGATTGATGAGAATACGATTATTTTACCCCTGGTAGAGGTTACCTTCGGTGTAGGTGCGGGAGCATTTGCAGGAGAAAAGAAGAACAATGCGGGCGGCGGTCTTGGTGGTAAGATTTCCCCCAGTTCCGTATTGGTGCTTCAGAACGGTTCCTCGAAGGTAGTTAATGTCAGGGAGCAGGATGGTGTAGGCAAGATTCTGGACATGGTACCGGATATTATCAATAAATTCACCAAAGGTGGGAAGAAGAAGGATGACCTTGACGATAAGGTGAAGGATGCCATGAAGTCCCATGAGGATACAACGCCCCATGAATAAGGAGAATGTTCTGATCAGCGCCTGCCTGCTAGGAGTAAATTGCAGATATGACGGAAACGGTGTCCCGGCAGCTCATATCGAGGATTTGATGGAGAGATACCACCTGGTACCGGTATGTCCCGAGATCCTGGGAGGCCTGACCATACCGAGAAGGCCGGCGGAGAGAATAGAGGATAAGGTAATTAATAATGCAGGGGAAGATGTCACGGAATATTTTGTACGAGGAGCGAAGGAGACAGTTCAGCTAGCAAGACTCTATGATTGTAAAATCGCTATCCTAAAGGAGCGGAGCCCTTCCTGCGGCTTCGGAGAGATTTATGACGGCACCTTCTCACATAGAATAGTAAACGGCAGCGGTGTTCTGGCTGAGTATTTAACCGCTGAGGGGATTACCATATACGGAGAATCCGACATAGAAGAACTGCTAAGTAGTCGTGGGTAAAAATTTGCTTGCAATATAATTCATATTCTGGTAGAATAAAAAATGTTTGTAAGGCCAAATGGGTCTATAATAATATATAACGGATGATGCGGTATGCCAATTCATTTAGAAAACTTTAGGAGGTGCTATTGATGGCTAAATGTGCAATATGTGATAAAGGTGCTCACTTTGGAATCGCTGTGAGTCATTCTCATAGAAGATCTAACAAGATGTGGAAATCTAATGTGAAATCCGTTAAAGTTAACGTTAACGGGGCAGCTAGAAAAATGTATGTTTGTACTTCCTGTCTTAGATCCGGAAAAGTAGAACGCGCATAAGGAAAAACGATGGGTGTCAGGGATCTTCTTGACACCCGATTTTTTTCGACATGAGCCTTTTATTGCAGGCATTTGATACCTAATTACAAAATAGGTTGTAGCCAAGCACCAGGCAAAGTATAATAATACATATCGCTAGTATTCCATTGGTAATGAAAAGCATGATTGTCATACCGATGGCAATCCAGAATAGGATAAAACCTATCATTCTCTTCATAATAGTCACTTCCATTCAATAACTATAGTAATATATATTATGCAGGTGACCGGATGGTTATCTCTAATATGCAAGATAGATTATGTAATTACGAGATTTGGCTATACTTTAGCTAATAAGAATGCGAAATTCCGGTAACGGTTTCGCTATTCATACACTTATAAAAAACAGACAGTACCTTTGTTATTCTAATGAAACATATCATAGATAGGAGGGTTAATATGAAAGGACACATGAATACGGATATCGGCGATATTATGATTGATAATGATGTATTAGCTAAATATGCCGGAGCTTCAGCAGTAGAGTGCTTCGGTGTGGTAGGAATGGCTTCTATTAATATGAAGGATGGTATTGTTAAGCTGTTAAAGCGTGACAACTTAAGCCATGGAGTTAATGTTACGATAGAAGACAATAAAATCACAATAGACCTGCATATTATCGTTTCCTATGGCGTTAGTATTTCAGCAGTTGCTGATAATCTGATCAGTAACGTAAAATATAATGTAGAAGAGTTCTCAGGACTTGAGGTTAAGAAGATTAACATTTTTGTTGAAGGTGTAAGAGTAATCGACTGACCTGGGAATCACGGCATTTAAGGAGGAAAAAGCAGTGATAGTTAAAACGATAGATGCAATGACATTGAAAAAAATGTTTCTTGCCGGAGCCGCGTGTATAGAAGCTAAAAAAGAATATATCAATGAGCTGAATGTATTTCCTGTGCCGGATGGAGATACAGGAACTAACATGACTCTTACAATTATGTCGGCAGTAAAGGAAGTTAATAACCTGACTGATCCGACGATTGAGGAGCTGGCGAAAGCTATCTCCGGCGGATCTCTTCGAGGAGCAAGAGGTAATTCAGGTGTTATCCTGTCCCAGTTATTCCGTGGCTTCACTAAGGAGATCAAGGATTATAAGGAATTAAACGTAACAATTATTACGAATGCAATGCAAAAGGCGGTTGAGACTGCATACAGAGCTGTTATGAAACCAAAGGAAGGTACTATTCTGACGGTTGCTAGGGGAGCTGCCGAGAAGGCTGCCCAGCTGGCACTGGAGACGGACGATCTGGTTTATTTCGGTCAGGAAGTAATTGCCCATATGGAAGAGGTTTTGAAGCAGACTCCGGAGCTGTTACCTGTATTAAAGGAAGCGGGAGTAGTGGATTCCGGCGGACAGGGCTTGCTGGAAATTATAAAGGGTACTTATGATGCTTTACTTGGCAAGGATATTAGCTTAACTAATCTGTCAGTGAAGGAAACACCGAGTACCGGCATCAATGTAGAGAGAATTGCAGCAGAGGATATTAAATTCGGATATTGTACAGAATTTATTATCATGGTTGAAAAAGAATATAACCTGCAGACGGAAGCTGAATTCAAGGCATATCTTGAATCCCTCGGAGATTCCATCGTGGTCGTTTCGGATGATGACATTGTAAAGGTTCATGTACATACGAATGACCCTGGATTAGCAATCCAGAAGGCGTTGACGTATGGTTCACTGTCTCGAATTAAGATTGACAATATGCGTGAAGAGCATAATGAGAAGTTAATCAAGGATGCAGAAAAAGCTGCTACAGAGCAGAAGAAGGAAGTAAAGGAAGAGAAAAAGGAAGCTTCGAAGAAACCCAGGAAGAAAGCAGGCTTTATCGCGGTATCCATGGGAGATGGACTTGGTGAGATCTTCACAGGACTTGGCGTGGATCATCTGATTCAGGGTGGTCAGACCATGAACCCGAGTACCGAGGATATGCTGAATGCAATCGCTGAGGTGAATGCAGACACCATCTTCATCCTTCCGAATAACAGTAATATCATCCTGGCAGCCGAACAGGCGAAACAACTGACCGAGGATAAGAACATCATCGTAATTCCATCCAGGACAGTTCCGCAGGGAATTACTGCTATCATTAATTATGTATATGACAAGACTCCGGAAGAGAATGCGGCAAGAATGGCTCAGGAAATGAAGAGAGTGAAATCCGGTCAGGTTACCTATGCAATCCGCGATACCAGCATCGATGGGAAAGAGATTAAACAAGGTAATATCATGGGCCTGAATGACAAGACCATCATGTCTGTAGGTGACGATATTAACGGTACAACGAAGGAGCTGATTCAGGAGCTTGTGGATGAAGATTCCGAGCTGATCAGTCTTTATTATGGTGAAGAGGTCACTGAGGAAGCAGCAGAAGGTCTGTCGAACGAATTAATGGAGCTGTTCCCTAACCTTGATGTAGAGGTTCATTACGGTGGTCAGCCGATTTATTATTATTTATTATCGGTAGAATAGTCTATACAACAGAAGAAGAAAACGTAAGTGGTTCGGAGCTTAAGCAGACGAACCACTTTTCACATGACAAAAACATTAAATGAGCAGAAGCCTGAATCACAAACACCGGAATTTCCGGGCAATAGGGAAGTGTGAGGAAAGGTTTAGAGTTGCCGCAAAGCTAAAATAATGTTAGGAAGGGTGAGAAAATGGAGAAGGATAGGATTCCAAGACAGGGAGAAATTTATCATCATTTTAAGGATAAGCCATACCAGATCGTAGCTGTGGCAACCCATACCGAGACAGGAGAAAGCCTGGTGGTTTATCAGGCATTGTACGGAGATTTTAAATACTATGTCAGACCGCTTTCTATGTTTCTTAGTGAAGTGGACCATGTAAAGTATCCAGAGGTGAAACAGAAATATCGGTTCGAACTTAGCTCCGGAGAAGAAGAAGTGTCAAAACATCAGCCGATAGAGCCTTCCATAAAACAACAAACGATACAGCATCAGTTGTCAGAGCCTTCACGAATGCAACAGAAGGAGCCGCTGCAGTCTGATCAGTCCGCTCCGCCGGTGAATGGGGAAGCAGAGCCCGTGAAGTCAATGAATAACGTTCCCGAAGAAAAGGTTAATCAGATCCTGCTTCAATTTCTGGATGCAATGTCCTACAACAAGAAGCTGGAGATTATCACCTCCAATATGAAGCATATGAATGATCGCCTAATCAATGATATGGCAGTTTCCCTTGATTGTGCCGTAGAGGAAGGTCCAATCGATAAGAGGGTACAGGAGCTGATATACTGTCTGAAGGCGATGAGCCGCTTCGAGGATAGGAGATTCAGATAGCCGTACATATATATGAAATAAGGGTTTTGCATCAGGATAATTTATTAAATCCAGTGATGCAAAGCCCTTTTTGTTTAGCGGTTGGCTGCCACGGGCAGATAATCCGGTTCATACAAGAGAAACGATTTATCGTTTCAGCTTGTAATAAAACTATTTGTCATATTAAATACTGTTATATTTGACTTATAACATTGGAGATCATATAATGAACATGGGAAATTATAGCATGCCCTATGAATCTACAAATTCAATTACCGAAAAGTTCCATAGTTGTTTGATTAGGTAAAGCTACTGCATAGAATTTAAAGGAAGGTATACAAATATGATAATATCATTTATTAATAACGAGTATATCAATAGCATAACTCTGCCGGATAAGGTAAGCGGACAATATTGGATCAAAGATATGCATAAATCCGGGAATAAGTTAATGAGTATTGAAGGAGAAGACGGACAGTGGATGATAAAGTCAAATCGGCATGCTTACTTAATCAGCACTGACAATACCTATATTAAGAATGTAATCTTAAAACCGATGAGCTTTTATAACATATGTCTTGCGGACGGGCGAGATAGGGCTATCGTATTCGTTGAACCTATTACAAAGAACCGGCAGGTTTATAGGAAAAAGATAGTGAGGGATGGAGCCGAGATAACAATAGGCCGATCTGATACCAATGATATTACATATGCGAATAAGTTCGTTTCATCAAGACATGCCATATTATTTTATCAAAAAGGTCAATGGGTTATCCGTGATACGGAAAGTGCGAATGGTACCTATCTAAACGGCAGAAGGGTTGTTGAGAAGCTGTTAAAGCCCGGAGATATCATATATATCCTGGGATTAAAAATAATCATTGGAAAAGGATTTATATCGTACAATAACCCTGACGAGCTGGTTAATATAAAGGATGAAAAGTTTCTACCTTTTATCACGCAACAGAAGGACATAGTAAGGAAGGAGGAGGAAGAGGAGGGAGATGAAATAAGCCCTCCGGATTATTTTTATCGATCTCCGAGATTTAAGCGTGATATCGAAAAAGCTGTTTTTAAAATAGATTCTCCACCACAGAGCAACAAGGGCGAGGAGATACCGTTTATCCTGATGCTGGGACCATCCATCACGATGGGGATGGCGTCCATGACGACAGCCATCTTCGCAGTAAGTAATGCTATTACCAACGGTAATATCAGCTCGGCATTGCCGTCCATAGTCATGTCCTCCAGTATGCTGCTTGGTACAGTTTTATGGCCAATTGTTTCAAAAGAATATGAAAAAAATCGTAAAATCAAGAAAGAAAATCTGCGGCAGGTAAAATATAAGGAGTATCTGCAGAAGATGGAATCGGTATTTCTGGCAGAATGCCAAAAGCAGGAGACCATCCTTAGGGAAAACCATATACCGATCGAGGAATGTATCAACCGAATACAGGGAGTGAAACGTAATCTGTGGGAAAGGGGTCTTGGGCAGAATGATTTCCTGAAGCTGCGGCTTGGACTGGGAGCCGGCAAGATGTATGCTGACATTTTGTACTCGGAAAGAAGATTTACGCTCGAGAATGATAATCTGCAGGAGGATCTGTATCAGCTATGTGAAACACCCAAAGTCCTTCACAATATCCCCATTACATTATCCTTGTATGATAACTATATTACCGGTGTTATTGGCGAACGGAAGGATACGGTTGCATTTGTTAAGGGATTGATATTCCAGATCGCTTCATTATACAGCTATGATGAAGTCAAGCTGGTATTTATCTATGACCAGGAGGAAGAGCAGGAGATCGGCTTTGTAAAATGGCTTCCTCATGTATGGAATAATGACAGTAATTTCCGCTTCATAGCCAATAGCAGTAATGACATGAAGGAGGTCTCCGCCTATATCGAAAAGGAGATTGAGGTACGTAAGGAAATAAAAGAAGGGGATATGGCGGATGTCGTTCCATATTACTTTATTTTTACGCTAAGCCGCAGATTGGCTCTCCATGCGGAGATGCTAAAGCTGATCTATTCATTAAAGAAGAACATACATATCAGTGTTATGACATTTTATGATGTTTTAAATAATGTGCCGAAGGAATGTAGTGCAGTGATTGAGCTGGAGAATGGATATGGTAAGATATTTGACAAGAACGATATTACCGGTCAATTTATCTCCTTTACACCTGATATCTATGTGAAGGCCGATCCCATGCAATTAAGCATAAAGCTGGCCAATATACAGTTAGATACCTTGGCAAGCACCTATAAGCTTCCTTCCATGTATACTTTTCTTGAAATGTTCGGTGTGGGTAAGGTTGAGCATTTGAATTCTATGGCAAGATGGAAGGAAAATGACCCCACAAAGTCACTGGAGGTTGCTGTCGGCGTGGACACGCTGGGGGATACCTTTAAGCTTGATCTGCATGAGAAGTTCCATGGACCTCACGGTCTGGTAGCAGGTATGACCGGGTCAGGAAAAAGCGAATTTATCATTACTTATATATTATCCTTAGCCGTTAATTACCATCCACAGGAGGTGGCATTTATCCTGATCGATTATAAGGGAGGTGGAATGGCGAAAGCCTTTGAGAACCTTCCGCACACGGCAGGCATTATAACGAATCTGGATGGGGCAGCCGTGAAACGATCACTTCTGTCCATAGAAAGCGAACTGAGAAGAAGGCAGGCATTGTTTGCAGAAGCGAGCAAGAACGTTAATATAAGTAACATCGATATATATAAGTACCAAAAACTATACCGCGATAGAATAGTGACAGAGCCTTTACCTCATCTGTTCATCATTTCGGATGAGTTTGCTGAGCTGAAGACTCAGCAACCGGAGTTCATGGCACAGCTGATCAGTGCAGCACGTATTGGCCGTAGTCTTGGCGTACACTTAATTCTGGCAACACAGAAGCCATCCGGTGTAGTCGATGATCAGATATGGAGTAACAGTAAATTTAGGGTTTGTTTAAAGGTGCAGGAGCGTGCTGATAGTATGGATATGCTGAAACGCCCGGATGCAGCCGAGCTGTCCCATACAGGAAGATTCTATCTTCAGGTAGGATATAACGAATTGTTTGAGCTTGGCCAATCTGCCTGGGCAGGTGCACCCTACTATCCGAGTGATAAGGTAATGGCAGAGAAGGACACGAGTGTTACGGTAATCGATCGAATCGGGCACCCCATGAAGCAGATAAAAATTGATAACAGGAAGGGCTTCCAGGCTAATCCTCAGAAACAACTTGATGTTATAACACAGTATCTGAGTAGTATTGCTAAGGAGGAGAATATTAAAGTACGCCAGCTATGGATGGAACCGATACCGGAAATGATTTATCTGGAGGAGCTGAAAGCTAAGTATGATAGGAGAAACGCATCGAGTTTTGAATTAAATCCTGTCATTGGAGAATATGATGATCCATCCAGACAGAAGCAGAACCTGCTCACGCTGCCGATATCACAGGAGGGAAACGTAGTAGTATATGGTGCAGCTGGAAGCGGAAAAACAACCTTTGTTACAACAATGATATATTCACTCATGCAGGAACATTCGCCGGAGGAGTTAAACATCTATGTTTTAGACTTTGCCTCCGAGACTCTGAAAGCCTTTATAAAAGCTCCGCAGGTGGGCGATGTGATATTGGCTAATGAGAGTGAAAAGGTAAGCAATCTGTTCAAGCTTCTTTATAAAGAGATTGAAAAGAGAAAGAAGCTCTTTTCTGATTATGGCGGAGATTTTAAATCCTATATAGAAACGGCAAAAGATAAGCTTCCTTCCATTGTTATAATCATAAATAACTTCTCAGCCTTCACGGAAACTTATGAGGAAAAAGAAGAGGCTGTAAATTATATATCTCGTGAGGGAATAAAGTATGGCATCTACTTTGTAATCACAGCAATCGGTACGAATTCAATACGCTTCCGACTTCTGCAGAACTTTAAGCAGCTCCTCATTCTTCAGATGAATGATACGACTGATTATTCCACTGTTTTGGGAAAAACGGATGGATTAACTCCCTCTAAGTACAAAGGGAGGGGTCTAGTGAAGCTGGAGGAGATTTATGAATTCCAGACCGCACATATTACGAAGGAGGATAATATCTTTCACTATATTCGAAGCTTCTGCAAAGCCCAGAATGATGTTTGGTCCGGAAAGGCTGCCAGAAAGGTACCGGTATTGCCGGATAAGGTTAGTATTGAGTTCCTCCGTGATTATATCAGGACAGGTAATTATCTGAAGCTACCGATTGGCGTTGAGAGCAGCTCCCTGGAGGTTCATTACTATCCGTTTGACAGCTCCTATGTACACCTCATTCTGTCATCCGGCAATGATCATATAAATACTACCTATTCCATAAGCAGATTATTGGCAGATCACTGTCCGGCTGAGGTGACATTGATTGATGCATTACAGAGCTATAAACAGGAGGACAATACCGGAATTACATACTATTCTCAAGCAGAGGAATTTGATAAGGCAATGGATTCCCTGTTTGCACTGACCGTATATCGTAATAACACTACGAAGGAGGCTCTGGAGAAAGGCGAAACTGTTAAGCCCTTTGAACAGAAGGTTATTATGATCAATTCGGTTTCAGAACTGAAGAACCATCTCTCGGATAAAGCAAAGGAACAGCTGCAGCTGATCCTGGAAAAGGGCGACGTAAAGTATAATATTATATTCATAGTTTCGGAAGCACTTAAAAATATAACCTCCTTCTCCTATGAGAAATGGTATAAGAAGCATGTTACACAAAAGGACGGTATCTGGGTTGGTAATGGAGTGGCAGAACAGTACCAGCTGAAAGCGACTAAGACAACGAAAGAAATGAATGATGAGATCACGTCTGAATTTGGTTTTGCAATTGAAAACGGCAAGCCGGTTAAAATGAAGCTGATCACAATGTATAAGGAGGAAGAATAATGGAAAGAGTTCTTGTGGAGGTCTATTTACCGGCTGCGAGTAAATCCTTCGATATTTACATTCCTCTATCCAGTAAAATCAGTGAGGTTCTGCTGTTGGTATCAAAAGTGATAAGCGAGCTGTCCGATGGGACTTTTTTGGCGGCTGAGGATACAGTTTTATGTGATGCTGTATCCGGTAATATTCTGAATATCAATATGTCAGTTTACGAATCAGGTATAAAAAATGGTGCGAAGCTGATATTGATATAATATATTTCCGAAAGGAGTAAGAAAAATGGGGAAGAAAATAAGGGTAACACCTGAAGAATTAGACAAGGCCTCTCAGAAGTTAAGCGGTCTGTCAGATGATTATTCAGAGATTTATGCCCAATTACTGCAACAGGCACAGACCATGGGAGAAGCTTGGGAAGGTGAAGATAATCTTGCATTTGTTGACCAGATTAACGGCTTTTGTGAAGAGTTAAAAAGCATGGCTCAGAAACTAAAGCTGGCTTCCGAGACAATTTTTAAGCAAAAGATGAATTACAGCAATCGACAGGATACGAATATTACGCAGGCGAGAAAGCTAACAAATTAAAAAGGGAGGGGGATACAAATGGCAGGTCAAATTAGAGTAAATACCGAACAGGTTGCTCAGATTGCTAATTCAATTGAAGGCTTAAATAAGAAATTGAATGACGAATTAATCGAGAGCCAGACAACGATAAAAAACCTTACGAACACCTGGGAAGGTGAAGCGGCTAATGCAACAGTGAGCGCTTATAATGAATTCGCCGCAAAGTATTTTGATAATTACTATAAAATCATTGATAACTATGTAAAATTCCTCAGAACGAATGTAGAAACAGGCTATTTTGATACGGAAACAGCGAACACCAACCTGGCAGATGCGTTTAAATAATCTGGCACGTACATATGAATTGAGGATGGCGGTTAAGCCGCCATCCTTAGAATGATTGTGTCAATTATTATGTATCGCGATAAAGGAAGGTACCGCATATGAATAAGTATGGTAAGATATTTATTATAGTTCTTTTTCTTTTATTTCTGATAATAGGGGTGAGCGGTTGTATGAAAAATGGGAGTGAAAATGCGGAACATATTAAAGATGATATGTTGTCATATATGAATGAGAAATACGGAGAAGAATTCGAGTTATTTGACATAGATACACAGGTTTGGTCTGCCAGCTATACAGAGATGCTGGTTAAGTCAAAGGATTACCCGAGTGAAATAATAACAGTAAGAAGAAATTATAAAACCGGTAAAATTAAAGATAATTTCATATCTATTATACTTAAAAAGGATATTGAAGATAAAATTCATGAATTAGCAGGGCAGGTCTATCCGCGCAGTCTTGTCGTTTTTACACCTACTGGGTTGACTTTACCTGAGGAATATAACAAGAATACTACGGCGGATGTTTACTGTAAAGAACAGGTGCTAACCTTCCTATTATTAATAGAGGATAATCCGACTGCGGTGGCAAGAGAAGATGATCTGGAACAATTTCGTCAGGTGCTGGAAAAGGAAGGCTACCAATGCAATATTACGATTGGTTACTTAAATGAAGGATATTATGACAGCCTCTCAAAACTTGAGCTGGATGATACTGTTTTTGATGATGCGAAGGGTTATGTCAATACCAGCGGGGTATTTATCATGGATAAAGAGTTTAAGTTCAAGTCTGTAGAATGGAGTGATTGAGATGGGTACTGTTGATGTAAGCTCAGGTTCTTCGGCAAATGAAGCAGCAATATTAAATACAGTAATGTATTTGGATATCAAACAGGTTAAAGCTGTAGATGGCGAATGGAATATGAAAAGGATCACAGAAGCTCTTGACAATAGCTATGGAGATAACGTTGAATGGAGTGAAGCAATCGGTGAGCAATATAACATTGATAAAGCGGAGTTTTTAAGTAGAAAAGAACAATTTTCTATTATCTATGAAGCTGTTAAACAGAATCCCCATTTGGCTGATTTGGTTATTGATAATCAAAGCAGCAAGATCACGGACCAGAGTAATGATGTAAATGCCGGTTTCAATAAGACATCGGGCTTAAATGCATGCACCTTTTCGGATAAGGATGGAACTGTATATGTGGTTTACCGCGGTACCGGAAGTGGTGAATGGATTGATAACGGAGAGGGTCTCTCAGGAATACCGGAAGAGAATACCTACTATGAATATGATGGGTATGGAAACGTAATCGGTAAAAAAACTATTACGGAATATGCGACGGACCAACAGGCACAGGCTTTAAATTACTTTAACTATATTGCAGCAAAGAATAATTTTACTTCAGATAATAATATTATAGTAACCGGCCATTCAAAAGGAGGTAACAAGTCTCAATATGTAACTTTAAATTCAGATTTGGTGGATACCTGCTACAGCTTCGATGGTCAGGGCTTTTCCCCGGAAGCATTGGAGTATTACAAAAAGAAATATGGTGAAGAGTATAAGGATGTAGTTAATAAAATGTACTCACTTTCCGCAGATAATGATTATGTAAATATATTAGGAAACAGAGCTGTTCCGGACGATCATATTCTGTATTTTGAAGCACCGGAAGCCGATGAGGATACTAAGAAATATCATTATATGAATGCTATGCTTTCCTCGGATGGGAGCTTTAATCCCTCTGCAAAGCAGGGTGACTTATCAAAATTTCTTGAGAAACAAAGTAATGACATCATGGCAATGGATCCCGAAGAACGCCAATATATAACGAGAGGATTAATGGATGTTGCTCAATCATTTTTAGGAAAAGGAGTTCCGGTGAATGGAGATAATGTATCGGATTTAGATATGTACACAGGACTATTGCTGATTAGTCCGTCTCTTATACATGATTTATTTAATACTCCGGACGGAATAAAAACATTAATCACTGCTTTCAAGGCTTATGATGATGAGCTGGCACAGCTGCTGATAGATAAACTTAATGAGTATAGAGAAAAACACGGCCTATTCGAAACAGCTGTCGTAGCATTAGCAGCAGCCTACATCATTAGTTTCGTGGCCCCGATTATAGTAAAAACGGTTGCCATACTTGAGGTTGTACTATGGACTTGCAGAATAACCTATGAATTGATTCTATTCTTAAAGAATACAGCAACTGAGCTTGTTGATAAAGTCATAGATTATATGGAAAAGTTGGTTAACGGCCTTATGGATTGGTATAATAACAATCTCAACTCCGGCTACAAATATGCCACCCAAAATCCATATATTCAGGTTAACACCAACAAGCTTCGTGATTATGCCGGAAGGCTGGCGGCAGTGAATGCCAGGATAGACAGTCTGGACAGACGGCTCAATACCTTATACTCGAAGGTCAGTATCTGGGATTGGTGGACGATATTTAAGGTGGATGCTCTTACCGGATATAGCTGGCGCTTGTTAAAGTGTGTGAATTATCTTAATGATACAGCAGCGGAATTTGAGGCAGTGGAAGCGAAGCTGCTGACTCAGATTAAACATGCTTAAAGGGGGCCCTATGATGGATGATAATGCAAAAAGGATAGCAGCGGAGCAAGCAGCTGAGGAAGAAGCCAGAAGACGAAGAGAAGAGGAATCCAGGAGAGCAAGGGATCATGCACGTTCTGAACTGGAGGGGATCAGGTCGGAGCTCCAGGGGATAGTGAACGAGCTTGAGAATATCGCTCAGGGGGTAAGAGCTGATTTTAGAGGTATAGGAAATGAACGCTGTGCCACAGGCATTGAAAAAGTAGCGGAGCATTATCGCCATGTAAAGAACCAGCTTCATGTATAACCCTGCAAGGAGGTTAAGCGAATGAACAGATATATAGAGGTTGACCATAAACAGCTGGAGAAAGCTGCAGCAGAAATTGAAAAACGTCTAGCACAACATAGTACATACATGAAGCATGCAGGATCGGAAGTAGTTAATATGTCTGCAACTTGGGAAGGCACGGATTATAGTACTTATCTGAATATGTGGGAAAAACTGACGTATAGTGAATCTACTTATCAAAAGATAAATGATTATATGAAATATTATTCGGAGTTGTTATATTATTTTTCCGATCAATACAAAGCTGCACAGGCCAAGGCCGTAAACTGGGCAAATGAAATACCGCTATTCTATTAAACCTGTGTAAATTAAGTTCAAATATAAAGTGAAATTTTAAGCAAAATACAAAGTGCACAATAAGACGCAATTTAAAGCACAATATTTAGCATAAGGAGAAGCTTATATGTATCAGTTGGACTGCTATGCCATATCTCATATCGGACGCCGACGCAGAAAGCAGGAAGATCATTTTTATCTATGTGAAACCGTTAATAGGGATATGACACAGACCGGCGACATATCCCCTTTAGAGAACCCTGTGATAACTATGCATTATACTTATGCTTTGGATAGAGAGCGGTTTATTGCGGTAAGTGACGGCATGGGCGGACATAGCGGTGGAGAAATAGCAAGCAGAACTGTTGTTGAGAATTTATCTGCGATAGAGAAAGCTGTCCGATACAGGAGCAGCAGAGAAGAACCAACGGAAATAATAAATCAGATGATAGTGCTGATTAATGACTTAATCTTAAAGCTTTCCGAACGAGAGTCTGAGCTTCATGATATGGGCGCAACTCTAGCCGGTGTATTCTTCTTGGAAGGACAAGCTCTTACTGTTAATATTGGTGACAGCCGAGTTTATCTTATGCGATCCGGGAAATTAACCCGGCTTACGGAGGATCATACGGAAAAACAGATGCTTTCCAGAATTGGAGTGAATCCTGAGACCTCTGCCGGTAAAGGCAGGCTAATGAAATACCTCGGATATAAAAAGGAAAACGGGCGGCTGATGGCTGATATTATTCCGGTATCGGGACTTTATCCCGGGGATAGATTTCTGGTTTGCACAGATGGCTTAACAGATGAAGTGACGGATCAGAGGATCGAGGGAATCATGTGCAAACATAGTAATTCGGAGGAAGCATTGAATGAGCTGATACAGGCAGCTCTGGTAGGTCAGGAAGGAAATGGCGGCAGAGACAATATTACTGCCATAATAGTTGAAGTAATAAATATCATGGATGAAATCTTGTGTTAAGTAATTCAATACGGATACGATGCTACATAGGGGGATAATTATGAGTTCAGATGGTATGTTAGGCGAGTTGATACAAGGCTATCGAATTAACAGTGTTTTAGGTGGCGGAAGTTATGGCAAGGTATATCTTGCTTATAAGGAGAATTTAGGGAAGACATACCTGTCTGCAATAAAGCATATTGTTATCCCGGATTCGGAACAGTATGAGGACGCTCTCCTTCAGTATAACGGAAACAGAACCGCAGTAGAGCAGCATTTTGCCAAAATAGTTGAGGAGATAACATCTGAGTTTAACCTGATGTTATCCTTAAATAAAATAGACAACCGTTATGTTGTTACCTATTATGATCATGAAATCAGATATACAGAAGAACCGCTGCGTTACGATATATTTATCCGAATGGAATATCTGGTTCCGCTAAACAAGGTTTTAAAACGAGATGGGATGACCGTAGCAGATATTATTAAGCTGGCGGATAACCTTCTGGAGGCACTGTCTCTGTGTCACAATCAGGGAATCATGCACAGGGACATAAAAGAAGTTAATATATTTAAAACAGATGCAGGAAATTATAAGCTTGGCGATTTCGGTGTAGCCAAGAATCTGACGGAAATGACTAAGGCAGCATCCATGAAGGGAACTGCAACCTATATGGCTCCGGAAGTATGCAAGCGAGAGGCTTATGACACGACAATTGATTTGTACTCTCTGGGAATAGTACTTTATAAGCTATTAAATAAAGGTAGGATTCCTTTTGTTCCGCAAAGCCCGACTTTGATTACTTCGGATGATAACTATAATGCTGAAACCAGACGCTTGAGCGGGGATATCCCGCCTTTGCCAAGCTTAGCCTGCAATGCCTTGGGTGAGATTGTTGTTAAAGCATGCAGTCCAAGAAATCTAAGATATAATTCAGCTGCTGAGATGAGAAAGGCGCTGGATCGCTGCGCAGAAGGATTAACAGAGGAATATTTGACTTCCCGAGTGGTTAATCCTACGGAAGAATACCTTGATGAGGGGTATGTACTTACCCAAAAGCTTCTTTACAGTGAACATAGGGAAGGCTATGAATACTGTAATAACTGCGGAAAGTTAGTAAAAGCGGAAGGAGACTTCTGCACGAGTTGTGGAGAAAGAAAATATAAGAGCCACTCATTTAGTGAGGAATCTAAGAATCAAACCCAGGAGATAGCAAAACCGAAGGCTGATGAGGGAATACAACAGGATAGGAATGAACATCAAGAAAAAGATAGAAAACGGTTAATCTATCTGTTTTGTTTTATTGGATTCCTGATTTTGGGCGGGGTATTAGTGTTATCCTTGTTTAATAACCAGAAAAATCAGAATGATAAAGAGGCTGCGAAGTTATCCCATGAGGATACCTATACGGAGGAGGATAAGAAAGAAGAGGCAACAATAACAGTAGAATTAGTTCCGTCTCCAACGATTGCACCGACAATACCTACTGCAGAACCGACGAAAACTCCTTCTACCGAACAGACAGAGGAGGCAGCCTTACCGTTCGTTACTC
>JAEYQV010000141.1 GCA_023409835.1 Bacillota bacterium | reverse complement strand
GAGATATCTACTCCGGGTTCAATTTGGCTGCTTAGGGGGTCATCGGCAGTGGTAATCGTTATCTTACAGATTACCGGAGAGTGCTTTCGGATTCTCTCCAGAATATCGATATCTCTGGTAATCAGGGCACTTTTCGTGGCGATTGCAATACCGTAGCGGTAAGTATCGATTAGCTCCAAAGCCTGTCTTGTAAGCCGGTATTCCGCCTCAAAGGGATTATAAGGATCGCTCATGGAGCCGGTACCGATGACACCGGTCTTCAGCTTGCTGCGAAGCTCCTTCTCAAGGATTGCTATGGCATCCTCCTTCGCCCGGACCGTATCAAAGTCTTCAATCTGATAACAGCTGCTCCGGCTGTCACAATAAATACAGCCATGACAGCAGCCCTTATAGAGGTTCATATTGTAGTCGTTACCGAAGTAGGAACGATCCTTCTGATGGCTGAGTATCGTTTTAGCAGGTATGGTTTTCATTCGAGTCTGCCTTTCCCTGGGACTTATTATTCAACCCGTTTTACCGGGTGGCGTAAAATAGTTTTCAGCCTTGAGGGAGCTGTCTTTGCAGGATTGGAGAGATAGATCTCGTGATGTGTGCGAAGGGTGCCATCCGGTGTCGGCATCGCAAAATCATCAACATAGCCCTGCTCCTTCATATAAGCTTCTATCCTGCGAACAGCAGCTGGTTCATCATCATAAGGACCGATATGCATAATCTGAACACAGAGTCCCTCCTGATAGACCCCAAGACGGGCCTTATCAAGCTCAAGCTCCGGTTTCTTCTTCCTCACAGCTTCCTTGGCTGTCTGAAAGATATCCTCAGTGATAAAATCAGGCTGGCGAATCATGGAGCGCCAGTGGTAGTTATCCTTTCTAGTGACATCAATATCGGAAGCGTCCCCGAACCACCACAGACCCTCGAGGGGAGGAACCGAATAATCGGAATAGTTCTCCGGCTTGGCACCTCCGGCCTTAAGACCCATCTTAATGGTATAGGAGAGTGCATACAGAAGCTCAACGGCCCTTTGATATTCACCACCCACTTCATTGGGGTTTCCCTTCCCGTCCACCAGTATAAACTGCATCGCCGGAATATCGACCAGAACAGGAGTATTCTTCGGGGCATAAAATTCCGGATACATTTTCTTGTAATCAAGCTTATCCATAATAAATTCATCCTTTCTATCCTCAGAGGTATCATAGACTTCCGAACAGCCCTAGGAAGCTGATCGGAAGGAATGGGGCATACTACGATATTCTGTTATATAGATAGGATAGCATAGCTAATATGACATCTATACGTCATATTTTATAAGTAATAGATAAATTTTTTATTTTGTTAATCAAACTCTCTCTGAGCTCGGCCGGTTCCAGAACCTCCAGATGATCCTCATAGGATAGTAGGTATCCATATAGCCAGCCGTTGGGCTGCATCCGGGCATTGACCAGATAACTGCCGTCCTCCTGCTTAGTTACAGCACTCCGGGGAAATTCATCGAAGATTCGGTAAGCCAGTTCAGAATCAACCTTAAAGGTTACCTCCACCCATTCCCTGCCATAGGAGCCCTGTCCCGAGGCTTGCGGCTTCGGCCCCTTCCCGGGAGTGGAGTTTTCCTTCTCCGGCTGAAATGGTCGGGCAGCAAAGGTCTCTGAGGACACCGACAGTTGATCCATTCGGGTTATTTTAAAGAACCGGTTCTCAAGCTTACTCCGGCAGAACCCGGACAGATACCAGGCTTGTCCACGAAAGAGCAGCTTCAGCGGTTCTACAGTCCGTTCGGATTCCTGCCCATAGGAATTATAGTAGTTAAATTGAATTACCCTGCGGTTCAGAATTGCTTCCTTCAGACTCGTAAACTTCATCCGATCCTCTTCATTACTGTTCCAATAGGAGAAATCAACCTCAATCCAATCGGGGTTCTCTGCCTGGAACAGAGAGCTTAATTTCGTCAGTGTGGAAGCGGAATTCTCATAGCCGGTAGCACCTATCCCCTGAAGTGCGGATAAGATATCACTCTGTTCCTGCTTCGTAAGGACGGATTTATTCAGCACAAAATTCTCCAGCAGACTGATACCTCCGCCTTTCCCACGGTTGGCGTAAATCGGTATCCCGGCTGCGCTGAGCGTATCGATATCTCTGTATATCGTTCTTTGAGATACCTCAAAGTGCTCGGACAGCTCTCTGGCAGAGATTTTCTTCTTTTCTAATAAGATATAGACGATTTCAAACAATCGGTTTATCTGCATAAGATCACCTCAGTACTATCCTAATTGTAATATATGACAAATCGTTGTCATTACTATGTTTTTTTTATTAAAATGCATTGTAATCAAATAGTTTAAATCGCTTTCGAGTATTGCCTTTGGTAAACGGTATGGTAGAATGAAGGAATATACATGATACAAAATGATTAGATGAAAGGAACAGGAGTATGAAGAGAATGGAAGATTTATGGAAGAAGCTTAATCTGCTATATCTTCTGAAGGTAGGTATAGGCTCTGCAGTCTCCATCTGGCTGGCCGGTAGCCTGGGACTTCT
>JAEYQV010000120.1 GCA_023409835.1 Bacillota bacterium | reverse complement strand
TCCTCAGTAAAGCCTTCAAAAACCTTTCGATCCGTTGCTTCAAAAATCGTTCTGCTTTGTTCTACGACCTTATTCCCTTTCTCAGTGATGGTGATCTGGTTGAGTCGGTTATCTCCTTCATCCATTTCCTTTTTGATGTAGCCTCCCTTTTCCAGCTTCTTTAGGGATACGGCTATCGTAGCTGCTGATACGTCCATTGACATGGCCAATTCCTTCTGTGAAGCATTTTGGTTATGAAAAATCTTCATAAGTAAATAATGCTGGGCCTGATAGACACCTGTTTCATCCAGATAATTTTGCATGACCTTCCGATGCTTCATCGCAAAGCAGATGATTTGATAAATGATATTTTTATTACAGATTTGATTTACCTTTTCATTGTTCTTATTTTCCAATTGATCAACTCCCTCTGATATAATAGCATGTTAATAGTTAACATCATAATAATTAATTAGCTAACTAATTGCAAGTATAGCACTTCCTATCTTCACCTGTCAATAATGGATCTTATTCCATCCATATTATTCTAAAAGATGATTTGGTGCCAACAGTATTCAAAATCATTCCGTAATAAGTACTATATCCGTATATCTATTTGGAATGACCTATGATAATAAGCGACTATATCAGTATATCTATTTAGGAATGAATATGATATTAAGCGACTATACAAAAACGTTGGTGCATAAGGTCCGGTATGTTAGGACTTTATGCATCAACGGCCTTCCGTTATACCCACAATCCTTCTAATACTCAGCTTAAGGTGTGCCTTCCATCAGCATTCGTGAATAGAGGAGCTCCATTTATAGACTCGAAGACTTAATATAGTATCTACCCTTTGGTACAATTAAGGGGGAGCTGGAAACCGGATCCTTCATAACGGCACAATCCAATCCGAAAACCTGCTTCATCATGTCTTCTGTAATCACCTCTGCGGGTGTACCCTGCGCCACAAGTCTGCCCTTATGAACAGCAAATATATAATCTGCATATCGGGCGGACAGGTTGATGTCATGGAGTACCATTACGATCGTTGTCTTACGCCTGCGATTTAAGTCCGTCAATAAATCCAAAATTTCAATCTGATAGGCAATATCAAGATATGTTGTGGGTTCATCCAGGAGAAGAATATCCGTCTGCTGGGCAAGAACCATGGCAATCCAAACCCTCTGTCGCTGACCTCCTGATAATTCATCTACGCTCCGATTGGCAAGCTCTGTGATGCCCATGATGTCCAAAGCCTCTTCCACGGCTTCATAATCCTTTTTCCCCATTCCCTTAAGAAAGCTCTGATAGGGAAAGCGTCCTCTCGCCACTAAATCCGATACCATAATACCTTCCGGAACAACGGGCGATTGCGGAAGCAATCCTAAGGATCGGGCCAACTGCTTTGAAGGGACTGAGCTGATCTGCTTTCCATCAAGGACAACGTCCCCTGCCGAGGGCTTAATCAGTCTGGCAAGTGTTTTCAACAGGGTAGATTTACCACAGGCATTCGCTCCTATGATTACGCTGATTTTATTGCTAGGAATACTTACATTAATTCCATTAATAATTACTTTTTTATCATATCCGGCAACTACATTGTTCGCCGATAGTACTTGTGGTTTGCTCATACTGCTCCTCCTGTTCGATTGATGCGTATCAGTAAGAATAGAAGGTAGGGTGCACCAAGAATACCGGTGATAATTCCTACCGGAAATCGAATATCAAAGGCAAATTGGCCGATTAAGTCTGCGCCAAGTACCAAGGCTGCACCGACCAAACCGGAAGGAAGGGCATTAGGAGCTCCGCTTCCCACAAGTCTGCCTGCAATTGGCCCCGCAAGAAAAGCAACAAAGGCAATAGGCCCTGTGACAGCAGTAGCAAAAGCAATTAAAAACACTGAACTCAGAACTAATAATACCCTTATACGATCTTTTTTAAGCCCAAGTGTGGTAGCAGTTTGCTCTCCTAATTCCAGTATTTTAAGATGTCTTCCCAACAGAATAATCACAAAGCCAAAGATTACTACAACAAGAAATAGCGCAGGAATTTCTTTCATCTGCATTCCGTTTAAGCTTCCGCTGAGCCATCTTAAGGCTGCCGGTACATCATATTGATTGGCTCTGAGCAAAAAGAACGATATCGTTGCATTTAGCATGGCCTGTATTCCTATCCCGATCAGAATAAGTCTTCCGCCGGAAAAGCTTCCTCCCTTTGAGAGTACATAAATCAATGCTGCTACCAGGATTCCGGAAATGACTGCCGCTACGGAAACCAGCCTGCCGCTGATATTAAGAATCAGAATACAGAAAACAGCTGCCACACTGGAGCCCGATGTTACCCCGATAATATCGGGACTGGCCAAAGGATTGCGAAGCATGGTCTGAAAGGTATTTCCTGCCATTCCGAAGGCGATTCCTGCGAGTAGTCCCGACAGCATTCTTGGCAATCGCAGCGTCCCTATGGCAAAGGCTGCTCCTTGCAGTTGTTCGCCCAACAGAACTCTGACCACAATATCAGGAGAATACCATTGATTACCCAGAGAAAGCATTAAGCCGGCAAGTAAGAGAATTAAAACGACCAGAAGAACCGTGACTGTTATCCAACGGATTCTTCTTTCAAGATAACCTTTTTTGATCCTATCCGTATGATACTTTCCCGTCATATTGAACGCACCTTCGCTCTCTTCGCAATGATGATTAAAATAGGAGCTCCAAAAAATGCTGTGACGATGCCCGCCTCAAGCTCTCCCGGGCCGCCAAGTACCCTTCCGACAATATCCGAGATTGTTAAGAGAATGGCTCCTCCTACCGCTGACATCGGGACAATGTATCTCATATTCGGTCCACAGAGCAAACGCATCGTGTGAGGAATCATAAGTCCCACAAATCCAATCGGTCCTGCCAGTGCCGTTGTTGCCCCGCAGAGCAGAACTCCTGCAATAGCGCTTACTATTCTAACAATTCCGGTTCTTACACCCAGGCCTGTAGCGATATCATCTCCCAACGCCAAAGCATTGAGTGCCGGTGTCGCCAGAATTCCGATCACAAGTCCAAGGATAAGAAACGGTGAAACCGAAGCAATTCCCTCCCAGTTTGCACCGCTGACACTTCCGACCTGCCAGAAGCGGAAGGCATTCATAACCTCTGTTCTTGGAAGTATCACTGCACTGACTAGAGAGGATAACGCAGCACTGGTGGCAGCACCCGCCAAGGCAAGCTTGATCGGTGTCGCACCTCCATGACCAATGGAGCCAATTCCATATACAAAGGCCGCTGTTACAGCTGCACCGGCTAAAGCGAACCATATGTATTGACCAGCCGAACTAATATGAAAAAAAGCAATTCCGCTTACCACAAATAAGGATGCACCTGTATTGACACCTAAAATACTTGGATCTGCGATAGGATTACGGGTGATCGCCTGCATCAGTGCACCGGAGACTCCGAGTGAGGCTCCGGCGATCATACCGAAAACAGTTCTGGGGATTCGTTCTCTGACTACCATAGCAGTAAACGAGGTATGATCGGGACGAAACAGA
Source organism: Bacillota bacterium (assembly GCA_023409835.1). Lineage (GTDB taxonomy): Bacteria > Bacillota > Clostridia > Lachnospirales > Lachnospiraceae > Mobilitalea. The sequence continues at coordinate 2,883 of JAEYQV010000120.1, read as the reverse complement.
GCCTTCATCACATCCGGAAAGTCAATATACCGTGCTCCGAAGGCCAGTGATGCCAGAGCACATAATGCAATACTACAGATACTGCCTGTAATGCAGATCATTATTTTCGTTGGCTTCATTCTACTTTATCAGCTGCCTCTCCAATTCGCTTCAGAAATTCATCAATTGTTGCCGGTATAGATAATGCACTCGGAGTTCCTGAGGCTGCTAACGGCGTACCGTCCTCAATCAGGACAACCGCCCCTCTCTGTACTGCAGGAATTGTTCCGATGAGGGAATCAGCCTGTAATGCCTTGAGTAAATCATCATCACCATAGGTAATCATAAGATCTACATCCTCTAATAGATCAGCATTTTCTGCACTGAGCTCCAATGCAAAGCTTGCAGAGTCTTCCGCCAGCTTTAATACACTCTCTGAGAACTCCATTCCCAGATCGGTAAGATATGCGGCACGAGGATCTGTCGGCAGGTAAACATAAAACTTGCCTAAATCAGAGGGGTTAAAGTAGAAAAATGCTGCAGACTTCCCTTTTATCTGAGGATACTCACCGGTTTTATCTGCTATCAGCTGTTCCAGCTGATGAATCAGCTGCTCTCCCTCCTCTTTCATACCCATTCCTTCTGCATCCATACTGATTTGTTCACGCCAGTAGGTCTGCCATGCAAGAGTAGGATATGCTACTACCGGAGCAATCGCACTTAATAAACTATATTCTTCCTGAGTGATTCCCGAGTAGGCTGCCAGAATGACATCCGGCTGTGCGTCACTAATGGCTTCGTAATCCAGCCCATCCGTATCCTTAAATATAACCGGAGCATCTACCCCTAAGCTTTTGAAGCCTTCTGCCGTCCAAGGCAGCAGCCCGCTGTCATCGGTAACTCCGTAATTGGCTTGGGATACGCCGACAGGAACCACCCCTAATGCTAAGGGTACGTCCTGATTTCCCCAGGAGATGGTAGCCACGCGCTCCGGCTTCTCTTCAATGATGGTCTCACCGAACGCATGCTTTATTGTAATCGGATATACCGTTGCATTGTCTGCTGTATTATCATTGGAGACTGCTGCTTCTGTAGCCGGTGCTTCCGCTACAGGTGCTTCCGGTAAGCCCGTGGATACTGCTGTATCCTGATTATTGGTTGATGTAACTCCTGCCTTTGAGCAGGCTGTTAAAGATAAAACAAGTGACATTGCTAAGATAAAACCAGTCTTATTTAATTTCATATGTACGCTCCTTTTAAGTAAAACCTATAGGTCTTGCATATTTGCCTGCAATTCCCTGCTTCATCAATTTCATGTTCTGATAATTTGCTTAAGCAGGATATAGTCTATAATAGTTTTGTTATTCTGTCAAGCTTTTTGAGAATGATTTTCATTATTGCCATTACGTTCCTTAACTAAAAGACAAAAGCGCTCTCTGTTTTTACCGGAGGGCGCTTTTACGGAGCTCTATATTCTGTTCTCTTGTTCAGATCTTTCATAAGGATCCAAGTCATTCCATTCCACTTATCATTGGGCAGAGATAAACCCTGCCTTATACCTATACCACCGCTTTTTCCATATGCTCCAGCGGTACTTTCTCATCCTTACTATATGTAATTACAAGTGCCGGAACCGCATAGATAAAACCGAAAAGAGAAGCATAAACGCTGAAATACTTCACAGTAAAATAACTAACGGCAATATTAATGTTAAACCAGAAAAGTGTATTAATATAAAACAGTGCCTTATTCAGCTGCTTTCTGTCCCTGCTGAAGGCATACTCACTTAAGGCCAGTACCATCTGACGGAAGTTATTCGTCGAAAACACACTGGAACTGTTATATCCCCTTTCCCCATAAAATACACTCCACTGAGTCGAAAGAATGAAAAACAACGGAAGTAATCCTACTACCTTATTTACCTGGTCCGGCATTACAGCCAGAGCCAGAAAGCCTGCCATATCAACCGCTATACTGTAGCGCTGCAGGTTGATCTGTGTTTTCTTCGATAAAATAACTACAAGCTCTATTCCCGCAAAATACAGAAAAAGTCCGATTACCCTTAGCAGTAGCTCCTCCCTGTTTTTTCCCAGTATACAGAGCACGATATCTATCATATTAACCGTCTGTGCAGAACCTAGATTTCCTCTGCAAAGCAGAGCATAGCCACCCAGAAAACCACCGATGCTGCACATAAGGCTGTGTAGAATTATATCCCTGTTTTTCTTCATAGAAAGCCAAATACTTTTCGTCCCAAGTCTAGGTTTGTCCTGTGTAAAGCCAGTCATTTTTATTGCCTCTTTTCCTGTTAGTTTATCAATAGTCTTCCATGGTCCTGTTTTTACTTCATAAGGAAAGATGCTTATATCAGCAATTTTCGCATAAAAACCAGGGTCTTTTGATATAGATTACACCTCCTTCTATTGATTTTCAAGTATCAGAAAGACATTTCCATCTTTGCTTCCTCCTCCGAATTATCAACCATTATTCAAAGCCCGTTAAAGAGCTAATTCCATCACGTTCTATGATTCAAAGGACAAAATATGAATAGATTTGGAAGGCTGCTAGATTCCTATTGAAGAAAGGATCGGATATAGTATAATTATATGGGAATAATTACTGTATTAAAAGCATATAAGATCACTAATATATTGAGTACATTATGTCGCCTTGTTTGACGGCACGGAATAAGGAGTGCAGGATGGATAGAAACGAATATCAAAGGGCAGAGAACTACTGGAAGGTTCACGATGAAACCTCCGTGAAAATGGAGCGTTCTGCCGTTCTAAGTTTTATGGACCAATTCCTTTCGGAGCACAATACCTGTGCGTTAGCCACCGGTTATAACGACTTTGTACGCTGTACCCCCATTGAATACAGCTGGAGCAATGGATGCTTCTATCT